>NZ_JBEXRC010000023.1:0-119775 GCF_040612915.1 Streptomyces sp. NPDC006326
TAGTCCACGCACAGATCCAGCATGTGCGCGCCCTCACGGATCTGGTCCCGGGCCATCTCCACACAGTCGTCCCAGCGGGCCTCCAGCATCGCCTCACGGAACTTCTTCGACCCGTTCGCGTTCGTCCGCTCACCGATCGCCATATACGCGGTGTCCTGACGGAACGGCACCGTCTGATACAACGACGCAGCCCCCGGCTCGGGGCGCGGGTCCCGGACGGCCGGACTCAGACCACGCACCCGCTCGACGACCTGGCGCAGGTGCTCGGGCGTGGTGCCGCAGCAGCCGCCCACCAGCGACAGGCCGTACTCCCGCACGAAGGTCTCCTGCGCATCGGCCAGCTCGGTGGCCGACAGCGGGTAATGCGCCCCGTCCTTGCCCAGCACCGGCAGACCCGCATTGGGCATGCACGACAGCGGGATGCGCGCGTTGCGGGCCAGATAGCGCAGGTGCTCGCTCATCTCCGCCGGACCGGTCGCGCAGTTCAGCCCGATCATGTCGATGCCCAGCGGCTCCAGCGCCGTCAGCGCGGCGCCGATCTCCGACCCCAGCAGCATCGTCCCGGTCGTCTCCACCGTCACCGAACAGATCAACGGCACCGAAACACCCAGCGCCTCCATCGCCCGGCGGGCACCGATGATCGAGGACTTCGTCTGCAGCAGGTCCTGCGTGGTCTCCACCAGCAGCGCATCCGCACCACCCGCCAGCAGCCCCTCCGCATTGACCTGGTAGGCATCCCGGATCGTCGCGTAATCGATGTGCCCCAAAGTGGGCAGCTTCGTGCCCGGACCCATCGACCCCAGCACCCACCGCTGCCGGCCCGTCGACACCGTGAACTCGTCCGCCACCCCGCGCGCGATCCGCGCACCCGCCTGCGACAGCTCGAAATTGCGGTCGGAGATGTCGTACTCGGCCAGCGCCGCGAAGTTCGCGCCGAACGTGTTCGTCTCCACGCAGTCGACGCCGGCCGCGAAGTACTCCCGGTGCACGTTCGCCACGATGTCGGGGCGCGTCACGTTCAGGACCTCGTTGCAGCCCTCCAGCTGCTGGAAGTCCTCCAGCGTGGGGTCCTGCGCCTGGAGCATCGTCCCCATCGCCCCGTCGGCGACGACCACTCGGGTGGCCAGAGCCTCTCGGAGGGCATCGGCCCGGGTCTGGGTGTCTGCGGGCGGGTTCGGCAACGAGGCCATGGTTGAGCTCCCTGGGATGCGACGGCTGTCGGCTTTGCACCCCCTCTGTGTCAAGGGTGCACGCGGTCAGGGTAACCGCGCGGCACCGGCCCCGGTGGGGGCGTCCCACGTGGCGGACTGCATTCTGTGCGCGGGGGTCCGCAAGAGGTCTCCTGGTCGACGATGGCCTGAACGCGCGCCCAACCATGCGCAGAGTCGACATCGACCGATAGTGTTCAGCATTGTCGAACTACGTCAGCAGGAGGCTGCGCCATGGCACGGAACATCCAGTCGCTCGAACGAGCCGCTGCGATGCTGCGACTCCTGGCGGGCGGCGAACGCCGACTGGGCCTGTCGGACGTGGCCAGTGCCCTGGGCCTGGCCAAGGGCACGGCGCACGGGATCCTGCGCACCCTGCAGGCCGAGGGCTTCGTGGAGCAGGACGCCGCCTCGGGCCGCTACCAGCTGGGCGCGGAGCTGCTGCGCCTCGGCAACAGCTATCTGGACGTGCACGAGCTGCGGGCCCGCGCCCTGGTCTGGACGGACGACCTGGCCCGGGCCAGCGGCGAGAGCGTGTACGTGGGCGTGCTGCACAAGAGCGGGGTGCTGATCATGCACCACGTGTTCCGGCCCGACGACAGCCGCCAAGTGCTGGAGGTGGGGGCCATGCAGCCGCTGCACTCCACGGCCCTGGGCAAGGTGCTGTCGGCGTACGACCCCGTCGCCCACACGGAGGCGGTCGAGGTGGAGCGGGAGGCGTTCACGCCCCGCACGGTCACGGACGCCGCCGGCTTCGAAGAGGTCCTGGACCTGACCCGGGCGCGCGGCTGGGCCTCCGATGTGGAGGAGACCTGGGAGGGCGTCGCCTCGGTGGCCGCCCCCATCCACGACCGGCGGAGGATGCCGGTCGGCGCGGTGGCGGTCGCGGGGGCCGTGGAGCGGGTCTGCGGCGAGGGCGGGGAGCCCCGGGCGAGCCTGGTCGCGTCGGTGCGGGATTGCGCGCGGTCGGTTTCGCGCGACCTGGGTGCAGGCCGCTTCTGACCTTGCTTTGAGTGCATCCAGGGCGACCCTGGTCGCCATCTGGCTGCATGTGGCCATTTTTCGATCGATAGTTGGCCGGATTTGGGCGATCACACCGAGCGGTAACGATCCGGATCTGTGACCTGCCCAACCCTTGACGCGTTCTTCACCAGGGCGGAAAACTGCCGTTCATCGGTCGGCATTGTCGAACACCTACCGGCAATACGCGCTAGGGTGTGACAAGCCAAGGACCGGTGCAGCACTCACCGAGTGCGGTGGACCACCGGAGGGACCCGGTGTCCGCCCACCCCCTGGACGTAAGACAAAGGAGTCGCGGGTGTCCAGCTCCGACATCTTCATCGGCGAGACCATCGGTACCGCCCTGCTCACCCTGCTCGGCGGTGGCGTCTGCGCCGCCGTCACGCTCAAGAGCTCCAAGGCCCGCAACGCGGGATGGCTCGCGATCACCTTCGGCTGGGGTTTCGCCGTCCTGATCGCCGCGTACGTGTCCGCGCCCCTCTCCGGCGCGCACCTCAACCCCGCGGTCACCGTCGGCATAGCCGTCAAGACCGGCGAGTGGGGCGACGTGCCGGTCTACCTCGCGGCCCAGCTGCTCGGCGCCATGATCGGCGCGGTCCTGATGTGGGCCACCTACTACGGACAGTTCCGGGTGCACCTGGCGGACCCGGAGCACATCCGTGACGCCAAGCTCGGCCCCGAGGACCCGCACCCGCACGACGTGGCCGGCCCGGTGCTCGGAATCTTCTCCACCGGACCCGAGATCCGCAACGTCGTCCAGAACCTGCTCACCGAGATCATCGGCACCGCCGTCCTGATCCTGGCGATCCTCACCCAGGGGCTCCAGGACGGCGGCAAGGGCCTCGGCGTCATCGGCGTCCTGATCACCTCCTTCGTGGTCGTCGGCATCGGCCTCTCCCTCGGCGGACCGACCGGTTACGCCATCAACCCGGTGCGCGACCTCGGCCCCCGCATCGTCCACGCCCTGCTGCCGCTGCCCCATAAGGGTGGCTCGGACTGGGGATACTCCTGGATCCCGGTCGTCGGCCCGCTCGTCGGTGCCGTCCTCGCCGGCGGTCTGTACAACATCGCGTTCGCCTGATCAGAACCGGCACGATCGCAAGATCCGCACCGTCACACTGATTCCGCCTACTTCGACACCTGCCAGGAGCAGCCACCATGACCAGCAGCACCGGCCCCTTCATCGCCGCGATCGACCAGGGCACCACGTCCTCCCGCTGCATCGTCTTCGACCGCGACGGCCGCATCGTCGCCGTCGACCAGAAGGAGCACGAGCAGATCTTCCCGAAGCCGGGCTGGGTCGAGCACGACGCCACCGAGATCTGGACCAACGTCCAGGAGGTCGTCGCCGGGGCCATCGCCAAGGCCGAGATCACCGCGGCCGACGTCAAGGCCGTCGGCATCACCAACCAGCGCGAGACCACGCTCCTGTGGGACAAGAACACCGGCGAGCCGGTGCACAACGCGCTGGTCTGGCAGGACACCCGGACCGACACCCTGTGCAAGGAGCTCGGCCGCAACGTCGGCCAGGACCGCTTCCGCCGCGAGACCGGCCTGCCGCTGGCGAGCTACTTCGCCGGCCCGAAGGTCCGCTGGCTGCTCGACAACGTCGAGGGCCTGCGCGAGCGCGCCGAGGCCGGAGACATCCTCTTCGGCACCATGGACTCCTGGGTGATCTGGAACCTGACCGGTGGCGTCCAGGGCGGTGTGCACGTCACCGACGTCACCAACGCCTCGCGCACCATGCTGATGAACCTCCACACGCGGGAGTGGGACGAGCGCATCGCCGAGTCCATGGAGGTCCCGCTCAACGTCCTCCCCGAGATCCGGTCCTCCGCCGAGGTCTACGGTCACGTCAAGGACGGCGTGCTCGCCGGTGTCCCCGTCGCCTCGGCGCTCGGTGACCAGCAGGCCGCCCTGTTCGGCCAGACCTGCTTCTCCGAGGGCGAGGCGAAGTCCACGTACGGCACCGGCACGTTCATGCTGATGAACACCGGCGACAAGATCATCAACTCCTACAGCGGCCTGCTGACCACGGTCGGCTACCAGATCGGCGACGAGAAGCCGGTCTACGCCCTGGAGGGCTCCATCGCCGTCACCGGCTCGCTCGTCCAGTGGATGCGCGACCAGATGGGCCTGATCAAGTCCGCGGCCGAGATCGAGACGCTGGCCTCCTCCGTCGAGGACAACGGCGGCGCCTACTTCGTGCCCGCCTTCTCCGGCCTGTTCGCCCCGTACTGGCGCTCCGACGCCCGCGGTGTGATCGCCGGCCTGACCCGGTACGTCACCAAGGCGCACATCGCCCGTGCCGTGCTGGAGGCCACCGCCTGGCAGACCCGCGAGATCACCGACGCCATGACCAAGGACTCGGGCGTCGAGCTCACGGCCCTCAAGGTCGACGGCGGCATGACCTCCAACAACCTGCTGATGCAGACCCTCTCGGACTTCCTGGACGCCCCCGTGGTGCGCCCGATGGTCGCCGAGACCACCTGCCTCGGCGCCGCCTACGCCGCCGGCCTGGCCGTCGGCTTCTGGCCCGACACCGACGCCCTGCGCGCCAACTGGCGCCGCGCGGCGGAGTGGACCCCGCGGATGCCCGCAGAGCAGCGGGACCGCGAGTACAAGAACTGGCTCAAGGCCGTCGAGCGGTCCATGGGCTGGATCGACGACGAAGACGCCAGCTGACCGCATTCAGCTGAGTCAATCGACGAGGAGCTAAAAGATATGAGCACCCTGCAGAGCGTTCCCACACTGGGTTCGCACCCGACCGCCGGCTCGAACGCGAGCCGTGCCGAGACCCGTGAGCAGCTGGCGAAGGCCACGTACGACCTGCTGGTCATCGGCGGTGGAATCCTGGGCACCTCGGTGGCCTGGCACGCCGCGCAGTCGGGTCTGCGGGTTGCCATGGTGGACGCCGGCGACTTCGCCGGCGCCACCTCCTCGGCCTCCTCCAAGCTGGTCCACGGCGGCTTGCGCTACCTGCAGACCGGCGCGGTCAAGCTGGTCGCCGAGAACCACCACGAGCGGCGGGTGCTGGCCAAGGACGTGGCCCCGCACCTGGTCAACCCGCTCACGTTCTACCTGCCGGTCTACAAGGGCGGTCCGGTGGGTGCGGCCAAGCTGGGCGCGGGCGTCTTCGCCTACTCCGCCCTCTCGGCCTTCGGCGACGGCATGGGCAAGGTCATATCCCCGGCCCGTGCCGTCGCCGACAACCCCGGCCTGAAGACGGACAACCTGAAGGCCGTCGCGGTCTACTACGACCACCAGATGAACGACTCCCGCGTCGCCGTCATGACGGTCCGCGCGGCCGTCGAGTCGGGTGCGGTCGTCCTCAACCACGCCGAGGTCACCGGCCTGCGCATGACGCGCGGACGGGTCTCCGGCGCCGAGCTCAAGGACCGCCTGGACGGTACCGAGTTCGGGGTCGACGCGCGCGTCGTGCTCAACGCCACCGGCCCGTGGGTGGACCACCTGCGGCGCATGGAAGACAAGCACGCGCTGCCCTCGATCCGCCTGTCCAAGGGCGCGCACATCGTCATGAAGCGCAAGTCGCCGTGGAAGGCCGCCATGGCCACCCCCATCGACAAGTACCGCATCACCTTCGCCCTGCCGTGGGAGGACCAGCTCCTGCTCGGCACCACCGACGAGGTCTACGAGGGCGACCCGGCGGACGTGCGCGCCACCGAGAAGGACATCCAGCAGATCCTGGACGAGGCCGCGTTCTCCATCAAGGACGCCGACCTCGACCGCTCGCTAATGACGTACGCCTTCGCGGGCCTGCGGGTGCTGCCCGGCGGCCCCGGCGGGGTCGAGAAGGCCAAGCGCGAGACGGTCGTCTCCGAGGGCGCCGGCGGCATGCTGTCGGTGGCCGGCGGCAAGTGGACGACGTACCGCCACATCGGCCGCGTGGTCATGGACAAGCTGGCCAAGCTCCCGGGCAGCCCCCTGACCGAGGACATGGAGCCGGTGAAGTCGCTCGTACGCCGGGTGCCGCTGCCCGGTGTCGCCAACCCGAACGCCGTCGCGCACCGCCTGCTGGTGGACCGCGAGCCCGGCGCGCGCATGGACCCGCTGACCGCGCGGCACCTGGCCTCGCACTACGGTTCGCTCGCCTTCGACATCGCGCGGATGGCGAACGAGGACCCGGCGCTGGCCGAGCGGATCCACCCGGACGGGCCGGAGATCTGGGCCCAGGTCGCGTACGCCCGGGACAACGAGTGGGCCGAGACGGTCGACGACGTGCTGCGCCGCCGCACGACGGTGGTGGTCCGCGGCCTGGACGACGCCTCCGTGCGGGCCCGGGTCGAAGAGATGCTGAGCCGCAAGGCATAGCTCTCCCGCAGGTGGGGAAGAGGGGCGGTTCCGGGGGGAACCGCCCCTCTGTCGTGGGCTGTGGCTGGTGTCCCCACAAGGATTAGGCTGGCCCACGTACACAAGGGAACTTCGGAAGGAGACCTGGGTGATCGAGCTTGAGGGCGTGCCCGAGCTGATCGACCCGGTCATGGTGGCCGCGTTCGAGGGCTGGAACGACGCGGGTGACGCGGCCTCCGGTGCGGTCGCGCACCTGGACCGGGAATGGAAGGGAGAGGTCTTCGCCGCGCTGGACGCCGAGGACTACTACGACTTCCAGGTCAACCGGCCGACGGTGTGGCTGGACAACGGGGTACGGAAGATCACGTGGCCGACGACGCGCCTGTCGGTGGTCCGGATCGGCGGCGCGAAGCCGCGTGACCTCGTGCTCGTACGGGGCATCGAACCGTCCATGCGGTGGAGGTCGTTCTGCAACGAGATCCTCGGCTTCGCGCACGAACTGGGCGTGGAGATGGTGGTGATCCTGGGGGCGCTGCTGGGCGACACGCCGCACACGCGGCCGGTGCCGGTGAGCGGGGTGACCTCGGATCCGGACCTGGCGCGGACCATGGACCTGGAGGAGACCAAGTACGAGGGCCCGACGGGCATCGTGGGCATCCTCCAGGAGGCCTGTACGCATGCGGGCGTCCCGGCGGTGTCGCTGTGGGCGGCGGTCCCCCACTACGTCTCGCAGCCGCCGAACCCGAAGGCGACGCTGGCCCTGCTGAACCGGCTGGAGGACCTGATCGACCTCCGGATCCCGCTGGGTGAACTCCCGGAGGACGCACGGGCGTGGCAGCTGGGCGTGGACCAACTCGCCGCCGAGGACAGCGAGGTGGCCGAGTACGTCCAGACGCTGGAGGAGGCGCGGGACACGGCCGACCTTCCGGAGGCCTCGGGGGACGCCATCGCCCGGGAGTTCGAGCGGTACCTGCGCCGGCGCGACCCGGCCGCCGAGGCCGGTGACGGCTCGTACCTGCGGGACACCGCGAGCGGTCTGACGCGCCCTCCGAAGCGCAAGCCGGACCCCTCCGGGGAGGAGCCCGCCGCGCCGGACGAGGACGACACCCCGGAGCAGTAGCGCGGTGACGGCGTGACGATGCCCCCGGGCCCGGAAAGGGCCGCGGGGGCATCGGTGCAGTGAGCCCTAGAGGGCCACGCCCAGCAGGGCGTCGACGGTGCGGGAGACGAGGCCCGGGGCCGATTCGTCGTCGCCGCCGGAGGCGAGCTGCTGCTCGACCCAGCGGTCCACGGCCGCGAGCGCCGCCGGGGCGTCCAGGTCGTCCGAGAGCGCCGCCCGGACCTCCTCGACCAGGGCGTCGGCCGGGAGGCCGTCGGGCCGGGACACGGCCGCGCGCCAGCGGTCCAGGCGGGCCACCGCCTCTTCCAGGACGGAGTCGGTCCACTCCCAGTCGGCCCGGTAGTGGTGGGCGAGCAGGGCGAGGCGGATGGCCGCCGGGTCGACCCCGGCCCGGCGCAGCGCCGAGACGAAGACCAGGTTGCCCTTCGACTTCGACATCTTCTCGCCGTGCAGGGCGACCATGCCCGCGTGCACGTACGCCTTGGCCATCGGGTACTCGCCCGTCAGGACCTGCGCGTGCGAGGCGCCCATCTCGTGGTGCGGGAAGGCCAGGTCGGAGCCGCCGCCCTGGATGTCGAAGCCCATGCCGAGGTGGTCGAGGGCGATGGCGACGCACTCGATGTGCCAGCCGGGCCGGCCGCGGCCCAGGCTGGCTCCGTCCCAGCTCGGCTCGCCCGGGCGGGCGGCCATCCACAGCATCGGGTCCAGCGGGTTCTTCTTCCCCGGACGCTCCGGGTCGCCGCCGCGCTCGGCGGACAGCAGCCGCATCGCCTCGGCGTCGAGGCGGGAGACCGCGCCGAAGTGGGGGTCTGCCTCCACCGAGAAGTAGACGTCGCCGTCCAGCTCGTAGGCCGCTCCCGCGTCCCGCAGCCGCTCCACCAGCGGCACGATGCCCGGTATGGCCTCGACGGCGCCGATGTAGTGCTGCGGGGGCAGGATCCGCAGGGCGGTCATGTCCTCGCGGAAGAGGGCCGTCTCGCGCTCCGCGAGGGCGGTCCAGTCATGGCCGTCGCGCTGCGCCCGCTCCAGCAGCGGATCGTCCACGTCCGTGACGTTCTGGACGTAGTGGACCTGCCGCTTGGTGTCGAGCCACACGCGCTGTACGAGGTCGAACGCGTTGTAGGTCGCCGCGTGACCGATGTGGGTCGCGTCGTACGGGGTGATGCCGCAGACGTAGATACGGGCGACGGGACCGGGGTCGAGGGTGATCGTCCCCTGGGTCGCGGTGTCGTGGATCTGGAGGTCGCGGCCCTTGCCGGGCAGGGCGGGGACCTCAGAAGCGGGCCAGGCATGCATGTGTCGAGCCTAACCGGACGCGTGTTCCGGAAACGAACCGGACCAGCACTGTTGGCTTGATCAGCACTCTTGCGGTCTGGCCGGTTCTGTGCGTTCCGGCCGTGGCCGGATCAGACCGGTGGCCAGGGGATGGACGGCCACTGCCCGGAGGGCTGCGGGTGCACTCCGGTGAGCAGCAGCCGCTCCACCCGCGCCCGTACGGCGGCCAGCTCGACCGGTGTGATCAGCTGGGCCAGCCGGGTGGCGAGCGGTTCCCCTTCGGCGAGCCGGGAGCGCAGGGAGCCCAGCACCTCGCGCGCCTCGTCCGTGAGCGGTTCACCCGCCCAGCCCCACAGCAGGGTCCGCAGTTTGTCCTCCGTGTGGAAGGTCACCCCGTGGTCGATGCCGTAGAGCCGGCCGTCGGCGCCGGGCAGCAGGTGACCGCCCTTGCGGTCGCCGTTGTTGATCACGGCGTCGAGTACGGCGAGCCGGCGCAGCCGCAGGTCGTCGGCGTGCACGAGCAGGGCCGTGCGGCCGTCCCCCACCTCGGCGAGGGCGACCGCCTTCCAGCCCTCGCCGGCCTCCTCGCCCTCCACCAGCGCGAGCAGCTCCGCCCCGGGGTTCTGGCCCGCCTCGATCCACTGCTGGACCATGCCCTCGCCGTACGGCCCGTCGCGCAGCACCGTGGGAGGCACCAGGCCCCATCCGGTGGCCTCGGAGACCAGGTAGGCGGCGACCTCGCGCTGGGCGAGGCTGCCGTCGGGGAAGTCCCACAGCGGGCGCTCGCCCTTGACCGGCTTGTAGACGCAGTCGGCGCTCACGCCCTCGTACGCCACCGTGCACAGCAGCACGGCGTTGGACGCCTCGCGGATGCGGCCGACGACCGTGAGCTCACCCTTGGTGAGCAGCTCCTCGCGTTCCCCCGTCGCGGTCACACCTGGCGCCGGTAGCCGTTCTGCCGGGGGCACACGTGGCCCTCGGGGTCCAGCGGCAGACTGCACAGCGGGCACGGCGGGCGGCCGGCGTTGACGACGTCGAGGGCCCGTTTGGCGAAGGCGCGGGCCTGGGCGCCGGTGAGGCGGACCCGGAGCATCGGCGGGCCGTTCTCCTCGTCCTGGAGCAGCCGCTCCTCCGCCTCGGCGAGATCCTCCTCCGAGTCGACCTCCAGCTCGACGAGGGCCTGTGCCTCCACGATCATCCGCTGCTCCTCGCCGTCCCAGGCGAGCGCCATGGTGCCGACGCGGAACTCCTCGTCGACCGGGACGTCCAGCGGAGCGGTGTCGGTGGCCTCGGCGGGGGCGACGGCGGGGACCGGGGCGTTGCCGCCGGTGCGCCGTACGACCTCGTCCAGCAGCTCGTCCATCCGCTCGGCCAGTGCGGCGACCTGGGTCTTCTCCAGGGAGACGCTCGTGACGCGGGGGCCGGAGGAGGCCTGCAGGAAGAACGTACGGCGTCCCGGCAGACCGACCGTGCCGGCCACGAAGCGGTCCGGCGGGTCGTAGAGGAACACCTGACGGGGCACGTCCAGTCTCCAAGTCTCGGCGGCGGGTTGTGTAGGCCCATCCACCCTACTGCGCCGTTCGATCAGGCCGCGCCCGCGCCGCCTCCCACGACCGCGTTCCCGCCGTCCTCGGTCGCGCTCTCGAACGTGGCGGTGTCGGCGGCAGCGGCGTCCGGTGCGGGTGCGGGCCGCGGGGCGAGCGAGCCGAAGTCCCCCGTGTCGCCGAGGCGGAGCAGGAACGGCCGGGTCGGCGTGTAGCGGACGACGGTGACCGAGCAGGGGTCGACATGGATGCGCTGGAAGAGGTCCAGGTGCATGCCGAGGGCGTCCGCCACAAGGGACTTGATGATGTCCCCGTGCGAGCACATCAGGAAGACCGCGTCGCTGCCGTGCTCCTCCTCGATCCGGGCGTTCCACTCCCGTACGGCGTCCACCGCGCGCGCCTGCATGGCGCGCATCGACTCGCCGCCCGGGAAGGCGGCGGCCGAGGGGTGCTGCTGGACGATCTTCATCAGGGGTTCGTCGGAGAGTTCGGAGAGTTTGCGGTTCGACCAGTCGCCGTAATGGCATTCGCCGATCCGCTCGTCGGTGTGCAGCGCCAGCCCGGGCCGGGCGGCGAGCAGCGGGGCGAGGGTCTCCCGGCAGCGCTGCAGGGGGCTCGTGACGGCGGCGGCGATGGGCACCTCGGCGAGCCGTCCCGGCAGTGCGGCGGCCTGCCCGGCGCCGCGCTCGTCGAGGGCCACGCCCGGGGTCCATCCGGCGAGCAGCCCTGCGGTGTTGGCGGTGGACCGCCCGTGTCGTACGAGGATCAGCGTGGCCATGGCGCAAGCCTAACGGCGGCGGCATTGTGCGGGCGGGGTGCGGGCGGGGGAGAATGCCCGGCGTGATTGTCGACTGCGCGATGTACCGGGACGGCCGCCGCTCCCCTGCGCCCGGGGACTTCTCGGACGCCCTCGACGAGGCGCGGGCGACCGGTGACGCCTTCCTGTGGGTGGGCATGCACGAGCCGACGGAGGAGGAGTTCGAGCACGTCAGCCGGGAGTTCGGGCTGCACAAGCTGGCCGTCGAGGACGCGCTGACCGCACATCAGCGGCCCAAGCTGGAGGTGTACGACGACTCGCTGTTCGTCGTCCTGAAGCCGGTGGTGTACGACGACGACGCGGACACGGTGAGCACCGGCGAGCTGATGGTCTTCATCGGCGACTCGTTCGTGGTCACGGTCCGGCACGGCGAGGGGGCCGCGCTGGCGGCCGTGCGCCACCGGCTGGAGCAGGAGCCGGAGGTGCTGCGGCACGGCCCGACGGCGGTGCTGTACGCGGTGTCGGACGCGGTGGTCGACCACTACATCGAGGTGGCTGCCGAGCTCCAGGCGGACCTGGAGGAGCTGGAGGCGGAGGTGTTCGCCCCGCACGCCACGGACACCAAGAACACCGCCGCCCGGATCTACGGCTTCAAGCGGCAGGTGCTGGAGTTCCGCCGGGCGACGAGTCCCCTGCTCCAGCCGATGGACCGGCTGGCCTTCGGGAACGTGCCCTTCGTGCACGGACACGCCCTGCCGTTCTTCCGTGACGTCGCCGACCACCTCACCAAGGCCAACGAGTACATCGAGGGCCTGGACCGGCTGCTGTCGGACGCGCTGGCCGCGCACCTGGCGCAGATGGGCGTCCGGCAGAACGACGACATGCGCAAGATCTCGGCCTGGGCGGCCATAGCGGCGGTCCCGACGATGGTGGCGGGGATCTACGGGATGAACTTCGACCACATGCCGGAACTCCGGCACGCCTGGGGGTATCCGGGGGTGCTGGTGGTGATGGCCGCGGCGTGCCTGGGCCTGCACCGGCTGTTCAAGAGCCGCGGCTGGCTCTGAGCGCCGCCCGCGCCCGACGCCGGCTCCGGCGGGCGCTCGCGTTCAGGCGAGCCCGGGCACGCCGGTGGGCGCCCCGCTCAGGGCGCCCAGCCGCTCCGGCAGGCGCAGGCTGATCATCCGGTGCCAGCCGGCGAACCGCTCGTACGCGTACATCCCGCGGATGCCGGCGGCCAGGACGGCGGACTTGGCCGTGGGCCAGTGCAGCAGCCGGCCCATGTGGTCCATGACGGCGAGGCTGACGTCGCGGTAGATGGCGATCTCCGCGAGGGCGCTCTCGCGCAGCACCCGGTGGATGGTCCGGCCGTGCCCCTCGCGGGCGAGGCGGAGCAACTCCTCGTGGCAGTAGGAGAGGTGGTTGTCCTCGTCATGGCTGATCATGCGGATGGCCCTGCCGACGTCGGGGTGGTCCCCGAAGTGCCGCACGAGCATGGTCATCTGGTCGGCGGCGCGCTGTTCCGTGACCCGGCTGTGCGCGAGGTAGACGACGATGTCCTCCTCGGTCAGCGGCTCGTCGCGGCGCAGCTTCTCGTGCGTGAGGCCGATGCCGCGCTGCTCCAGCAGCATCGTGTAGTCGGTCTCGGGGGGTACGGGGACGGCCGGCAGGCCCCGCCTGCGCAGCAGGGCCTGGAAGATCCGGCCGTGTTTGTCCTCGTCGGCCCCGTGCCGGGTGATCTTGGGCGCGAGGTCGCGCATGCTATCGGGTACCAGGGCCGCGATCCGGGCGTTCTCCCAGCCCCCCTGCGACTCCCCGCTGGCCGCGATGGAGCAGAAGAGCTGGAAGGAGTCGTCGTGGTCGACGATCTCCTGGAACAGGCTGCGGGCAGAGAGCATGCATCGAGTCAAGTGCCGATCGCGGGAGCGGGCAACCTGATGGCGGGGCCGCTCGGCCGAATGAGCGAGTACGGCGGGCGGGGCCGCGGGCGTAACCCGGCGGGCCCCGCACGCGTTGTGCGGGGTGTCGGCCGTGGCGGGGAAGACCCCCGAGCCCCCACCACGGCCGCAGGCTTCCCGCCCGCGCGTCGGCCCCCGGTTGCGGCGGGCCCGCGGCCGGGCGCGGCCGGCGATCGGGCGAGGTCCGCGATCAGGCGAGGCCGGCGCGCTCCAGGGCCTCGGATCCGGTGCGCAGGGCGGTGATCCGCTCCTCCAGGGTGAAGCCGGCCGGGGCGAGCGTGAGCGTGGTGACCCCCGCCTCGGCGTAGGCCCGCATGCCGTCCGCGATCCGCTCGACGGAGCCGAGCAGGGTGGTCGAGTCGATCAGCGCGTGCGGGACGGCCGCGGCGGCGCCCGTCTTGTCGCCCGCCAGGTACTTGTCCTGGATCTCGGCGGCTTCCTTCTCGTAGCCCATGCGCTGGGCGAGCTGGTTGTAGAAGTTCTGCTTCCGGCTGCCCATCCCGCCGACGTACAGGGCGGTGTACGGGCGGAACATGTCGGCCAGGGCGCCCACGTCCTCGCCGACGGCCAGCGGCACGGTCGGGCAGACGTCGAAGCCGTCCATCGTCAGCCCCGCCTTCTCGCGGCCGGCCCGGATGTGGGTGAGGGCGGTGGCCTCCAGGTGCTCCGCGGCCGGGAAGATCAGCAGGGCCCCGTCGGCGATCTCGCCGGTCTGCTCCAGGTTCTTCGGGCCGATGGCCGCGATGTAGAGCGGGATGTGCTCGCGCTCGGGGTGCACGGTGAGCTTGATCGGCTTGCCGGGGCCGCCGGGCAGCGGGAGGGTCCAGTGCTCGCCCTCGTAGGTGAGCCGCTCCCGGCTCATCGCCTTGCGGACGATCTCCACGTACTCCCGGGTGCGGGCGAGCGGCTTGTCGAACTTCACGCCGTACCAGCCCTCGGACACCTGGGGGCCGGACACGCCGAGGCCGAGCCGGAAGCGGCCCTTGGTGAGCGAGTCCAGGGTGGCGGCCGTCATGGCCGTCATCGCGGGCTGGCGGGCCGGGATCTGCAGGATCGCCGAACCGACGTCGATGCGCTCGGTCTGGGCCGCGACCCAGGCCAGCACGGTGGGGGCGTCCGAGCCGTAGGCCTCGGCGGCCCAGCAGACGTCGTAGCCGAGGCGGTCGGCCTCCTGGGCGACCGCCAGGTTGTCGGCGTCCATGCCAGCGCCCCAGTAGCCGAGATTGATGCCGAGCCGCATGTGTCGTCCCCTTACCGGTTTACCGATCAGTAACGTTCGTGTGCCGGGACTGTAGCGTGCCCGGCTCCCGTGCGGCAGTGCCCCAGTAGTCTCAGCGCTCATGGAGCAGAGGCATCTCGGCCGCACCGGACTGCGCGTGTCCCGGCTCGGCCTCGGCACCCTGACCTGGGGCCGGTCCGCGGAGGGACCGGACGAGTCGGGCGCGGCCGAGCAGTTGAAGGCGTTCTGGGAGGCGGGCGGGACGCTCGTCGACACCGCCGACGTGTACGGCGGCGGGGAGGCGGAGTACATCCTCGGACAGCTCATCGGCGGGCTGGTGCCGCGCCGGGACCTGGTCATCGCGACCAAGGCGGGCAGCGTGCCGGACCCCGGACGGCGCTTCGACGGCTCGCGCGGCCATCTGCTGGCCGCGCTCGACGACTCCCTGGCCCGGCTCGGCACGGAGTACGTGGACCTGTGGCAGGTCCACGCCTTCGATCCGTCGACCCCGCTGGAGGAGACCCTCCAGGCACTGGACCTGGCGGTGAGCAGCGGCCGGGCCCGGTACGCGGGGGTGTCCGGCTTCAGCGGCTGGCAGCTGGCGAAGGCCGCGACCTGGCAGTTGGCGGCGCCGGGGGTGCGCACGCGGCTCGCCTCGACCCAGATGGAGTACTCCCTCCTCCAGCGGGGCGTGGAACGGGAGGTCCTCCCGGCCGCGCTGGACCTGGGTGTCGGCCTGCTCCCCTCCTCCCCGCTGGGCCGCGGGGTGCTGACCGGCAAGTACCGGGACGGCATCCCGGCGGACTCCCGCGGCGCCTCCGCCGCGATGGGCGGCTTCGTGGACCCGTACCTCGACGATGCGGCGAGCCGGATCGTCGACGCGGTGGCCACGGCGGCCCACGGGCTCGCGGTAACCCCGCTCCAGGTCGCCCTGGCATGGATCCGGGACCGGCCGGGGGTGGTCGCCCCGATCGTCGGTGCGCGGACGTCCGCGCAGCTCGGGGCGGCTCTGTCGGTGGAGGCCCTTAGTCTTCCTGAGGAGATCGGCCGGGCGCTGGACGATGTGTCGGCGCCCGTGCACCGCTATCCCGATCAGGACTGGAGCACGCTGTGAGTACGGACCGCCCCGCCGCTGCCGCGCAGGACCCGGCACCCGCCGACCAGCCGGCCACCCCCGCGCAGGCGGCCCCGACCGACCCCGGCCCGCAGCCGCCTGCCGACCCCGCGGCCCCGGGCCCGGAGGACACCCCCGGAGCCGACGAGGCTGCGGACGACGGGGCGGCGGCAGCGGACGGCTCCGGCGGGGACGCGGCCCCGGCCGCGCCCGTGCTCAGCGAGGCCGAGGCCGAACTGGCCGCGCAGAAGATCGAGCGGGAGCGCATCGCCCGGCGCAAGGCCGAGCGACAGGGCCCGGTCGACGCCGGCGGCAAGCTCAGCGGCAAGGCCGCCGACCTGCTGGCCGCCGTACGGGCCGTGGAGAGCGGCGAGAAGCCGGCCCCGCGGTACTTCGACGAGGCCCCCACCGCACCCCGCAAACCGGCCGCTCCCGCCCCCGCGGCCGCTCCCCCCGCCCCGGCCAGGCCCGCGCCTCCGGCGAGCGCCGGGGCCGTCGACGGCGTCCGCGCCGTGCTCGCCCGCGGCGGCGCCCCGGAGGCCCTGGCCGGCGCCGCCGCCACCGCCCTCGGCGAGGACGCCGCCGAGCAGCTCACCGAGAACCCCTGGCGGCTCCTCGCGCTCGCCGGGATCCGCCCCACCCAGGCCGACGGCTTCGCCCGCGCCCTCCTCGGCCCCGAGGCCAGACCCGGGGACGAGCGGCGCGCCGCCGCCCTCGTGGGCTGGCTCCTGGAGCAGGCCGCGCTCAAGGGGCACACCGCCCTGGAGGCCCCGGTGCTGCGCTCGGCCCTGGCCCAGTACGGCGTGCCGGATCCCGACCACGCCCTGGAGGCCGCCATCGGCGACGGCGCGGTGCTGGTCTTCCACGAACCGCTCGGCCCGCCGCCCGCCGACGGCGAGGAGGCGCCCGTACGGATCCTCGTCGGCCTTGAGGGGTACGCCCTGGCCGAGGAGAGTCTGGCCGACGGCCTGGCCCGGCTCGCCAACACCTTCGACGCCCCCGCCGACTGGGACGAGGCCGCCACCGGCCCGGCCGCCGAACTGATCCGGGCCGCCGCCGCGCACGGCCTGGTCACCCACACGGGAGGCGAGGCCGCCCGCGCCGAGCCGCTGGCCCTGGTGGCGGCCGCCCGGCAGCTGGGCCTGCGCGTCTGCCTCGCCGCGCACGTACCCGGGTCCGTGCCCGGCTCCGTCGGCGTGGCGGACCTGCTCGCCGGAACGCAGGGGCCCGGCCGGGACGCCGACGGGCAGTTCGCACTGGACCTGCTCGTCGTCCTGGACGCGCCGCAGCTGGACGTCGAGACCGCGGCCGCACTCGTCGAGTCGGTGCCCGACGGGGCCCGCCTGGTGCTGTCCGGGGACCCGGGCGTCCTCGGATCCGCCGGACCGGGCCGGGTGTTCGCCGATGTGCTCGCGGCCCGCGCCTTCCCGCAGCTGGTCTCCCGCACCCCCGACCCGGGCCCCCTCGGCGAGCTCGTCTCCGGGATCGGGATCGGCGAGCTGAACCAGGTCGACGCCCCCGGCAAGGAGGTCGTGATCGTGCCCGTCCGGGACGCCGGGGAGGCGGTGCACCGCACGGTGCAGCTCGTGGCCGAGTCGGTGCCGCGCGCGTTCGCGATCCCGGCGGAGTCGGTGCAGGTGATCACCCCGGGCCACGGCGGCTCGGCGGGCACCCGCGCCCTGAACGCGGCCCTCAAGGAACGGCTGAACCCCGGCCCCGGCCGGTTCGGCGGGTTCGACCCCGGCGACCGGGTCGTGCAGGTGCCCTCGCCCGGGCGGGCCGTGCCCGCGACGGTGGTCTCGGCCGACGCGGAGGGGCTCCACCTGGACGCCGCGGGCGGGCGGATCGTCGTACCGAGGGAGCAGGTGGAGTCACAGGTGCGGCACGGCTGGGCGGTGACGGCGCACCAGGCCGTCGGGGCGCGCTGGCCGGCCGTGGTCGTCGTCCTCCCCGGTGACGCGGCCCAGGCCCTGTCGCGGGACTGGGTGTACACCGCGTTCGGGCGGGCCGAGCGGCACCTGTCCGTGGTGCACGGCGTCGACCAGGCGCTGGCGCACGCCGTCGCGCAGGAGCTGCCGAAGCCGCGTACGACCCGGCTGACAGGCCTGCTGCGGACCCTCGTGGCGGCGGCGCAGGAGCAGCCGGAGTGACGCGCCTGCGGCCCCGCCCCCCCATGAGGGGACGGGGCCGCAGGGGCGGTGTGCGGGGCGGGTCAGGCCGGGGCCAGCCCCGGGAGCTCCGTCACCCCGTCGTCCTCCTCCTCGTCGTCGTCGACCTCGTGATCGTCGACTTCCTCGTCGTCGAAGACGGAGCTGATGTCGAAACGGTGCAGCACGTCCTGCTGGTCGATGTCGCCGAAGGGCGAGCCCAGCCACTCCCCCGGTTCCGGGACGTCCTCGGCGGCTGCGATCCAGAGGGTGGAATCCCCTTCCTCCAGGCCGAACTCCTTGTACCGGGAGGCGATCTCGTCCGGCTCGTACTCCCCGAAGAGCACGCCCAGGGCGCCCGCCGAGTCCTCCACGGGCTCGGCGTCCCGGTCGTGCGCGGCCACCCGCTGGGCCTGGGCCACCAGTCTCTGCGGTTCCACGACGGCGTAGTCGCGGCGGATGAGCACGCTGAAGGCGGTGGGCTCGGCGGGGCCGGTGTACGGGACCCCGTCCTCGGGCGTCGGGATCTCGAACGGGGTGACCTCGTCGTACCGGTCGTAGAGGAGTTCGTCGTACTCCTCGGCGGCGGCGGCGAGTTCGTTGAATGCGGCGTAGACGGCCGGGTCCTCGTCCCCGATCCTGCTCTCGACCGCGGCGAGGTGGCGGTCGAGCGCGGCCTTGACCGCCTCGGCGGCGGCGCGTACCTCGGCAACAGTGGGCAGAGCGGCATCAGACATAGTGCAGACGCTATCCGTAGCAGGCGTGTGCCCGCACAATAGATGCGATGCCGGAATACGAATTTGTCGACGTGTACGTGCCTCGCGGCGTCCCTCGCAAGGAGGCGACCCGCCTGCTGACCGACCATGCCGAGTACGGGAACTGGGAGCTCGACCGCCTGACCCTGCACCGGGACGGCAGCCGCCGCGTGCGGCTGCGCCGCCGGATCATCCGCCAGGTCCGGGCGACCTGGTGACGCGGGTCCCCGTACGGACGCGCCGTACGGGGACCCTCGCCATGACGGCCCGTCAGGCGGCGTTGCGGGCGCGGCGGTAGAGCACGGCTCCGGCCAGCAGCATGCCGCCGGCGAGCGGGACGGCCACGCCGAGGGTGTCACCGGCACCGGTCGCGGCAAGGCCCGCGCGCTGCCCCGGCGCGATGCCGGTCCCCTGGCCGGGGGTCACGGGGGTACTCGGAATGCCGGGCCGGCCCGGAGTGCCGGGCTGACCGGCCGTGCCGGGCTGGCCGGGGATGCCGGGCTGGCCGGGGATGCCGGGCTGGCCGGGATGGCCCGGAGTACCGGGCGTACCGGGGTGCTCCGGAGTCCCCGGGGTGCCGGGCAGGCCGGGGTGCTCGCCCGTGCCGGGGTGCTCCGGGGTGCCGGGGTGCCCGGGGTGGCCCGGCGTGCCCGGGTTGCCCGGATGGTCCGGGTGGTCCTCGTCGCACGGCTCGTCCGGCCCGTCGGGCCCGCCCGGCTGACCCGGGTGGCCCGGAGTACCGGGGTGTCCGGGAGTACCCGGGTTCCCCGGGTGTCCGGGAGTGCCCGGATTGCCCGGGTGGTCCGTCCGGTCCGGGCCGTGGGAGCCGTTCGAACAGTGGTTCCCGAAGGCCGGGTTCAGGCCTCCCACCACCGTCACCGAATTGCCGCAGACGTTCACCGGGGCGTCCACCGGAGCCTGCACGTTGTTCCCGGACAGCACGCCCGGGGAGTTCGAGGCATGGCCGGACGCGCCGGAATCCGCGTGGGCGTACCCTCCGCCCAGCGCCAGAACACCCCCCGCGGCCGCCATGGTGATCAGGGTCTTCCTGGTCGTGCTCGCTGCATGTCGTCGCATGTGTGTCATCCCCCTGCTGTGTAAGAACCGGGCCCCAAAGCCCGGCAGCCCCGGAGCGCTGGAACGCGCTCCGGGGCCGAAGACTTCAGGTACCTCAGCGGTTGAGGCAGGTGTTGCCGAAGGCCGGGTTCAGCAGGCCGATCACGTTCACCGTGTTGCCGCACACGTTGATCGGGATGTGGATCGGAACCTGGACGACGTTGCCGGACAGGACACCGGGGGAGCCGGCGGCGACACCCGAGGCGCCCGCGTCGGCGGCGGCGACGCCCGCACCCGCGAGAACCAGACCACCGGTGGCAGCCGCAGCAGCGACAACCTTCTTGAGCATTGTTCCTCCTAGTTGGCAATGCGGTCCCAGCCGCGGACCGCACCACCTGTAACGAGGAGGGATCACCAGGGCTACGAGCGTATGAGCGCATTCACTCTTCTCAGTGGAATGCGCACACCTTCCCGAATTTCAGCAGTTGTCAATGAATCGGTCGAGCACCCGCACGCCGAACGTGAGGCCGTCCACCGGCACCCGCTCGTCCACTCCGTGGAACATCCCGGCGAAGTCGAGCTCCGGCGGCAGCTGCAGCGGGGCGAAGCCGAAGCAGCGGATGCCCAGGTCGTCGAAGGACTTCGCGTCCGTGCCGCCGGAGAGCATGTACGGGACCGCCCGCGCGATCGGGTCCTCCGCCTTGAGGGCGCCCTGCATGGCGTCGACGAGCTTCCCGTCGAAGTCCGTCTCCAGGGCCTTGTCCCCGTGCACGTCCTCGCGCTTCACCCGCGGGCCGAGGATCCGGTCGAGGTCGGCGAAGAACTCGTCCTCGTAACCGGGCAGGAAGCGCCCGTCCACGTGCGCGGTGGCCTGGCCGGGGATGACGTTGACCTTGTAGCCCGCGCCCAGCATCGTGGGTGCGGCCGAGTTCCTCAGGGTCGCGCCGACCATCTTGGCGATGCCGCCGAGCTTGGCGAGCGTCGCGTCCATGTCGTCCGGGTCGAGCGGAGTGCCCAGCGCGTCCGAGAGCTCGTCCAGGAAGGACCGTACGGTCTTGGTCACGCGCACCGGCCACTGGTGGCGGCCGAGCCGGCCCACGGCCTCGCACAGCTCCGTGATGGCGTTGTCGTTGTTCGTCATCGAGCCGTGGCCCGCGGTGCCCTCCACCGTGAGCCGCATCCAGTGCATGCCCTTCTGGGCGGTCTCCACCAGGTAGAGCCGCAGGTTCTCGTTGACGGTGAACGAGAAGCCGCCCACCTCGCCGATCGCCTCGGTGACCCCCTCGAACAGACCGGGGTGCTTGTCCACGAGGTACCGGGCGCCG
This sequence comes from Streptomyces sp. NPDC006326, assembly GCF_040612915.1. Taxonomy (NCBI): domain Bacteria; kingdom Bacillati; phylum Actinomycetota; class Actinomycetes; order Kitasatosporales; family Streptomycetaceae; genus Streptomyces; species Streptomyces sp. NPDC006326. Next base: position 20,810 of record NZ_JBEXRC010000023.1, read on the forward strand.
TGGATGCCGCCCGCCTCCTCGTCGGCCAGGAAGGCCAGCACGATGTCCCGGGGAGGCTTGCGCCCGCTGCGCAGCCGGTCGCGTACGACGGCCAGCGTCATCGCGTCCATGTCCTTCATGTCGACGGCGCCGCGGCCCCACACGCAGCCGTCGGCGATCTCGCCCGCGAAGGGGTCGTACGTCCAGTCGGCCGCGTTCGCCGGCACCACGTCGGTGTGCCCGTGGATGAGCAGCGCCGGACGTGAGGGGTCCTCCCCCTCGATCCGGGCCACGGTCGACGCGCGTCCCTTGTGGGACTCGAAGATCTGCGGCTCCAGCCCGACCTCGGCGAGCTTCTCGGCGACCCACTCGGCCGCCTTGCGCTCGCCCGGGCCGGAGTGGTCCCCGTAGTTGCTGGTGTCGATCCGGATGAGGTCCCGGCAGAGGTCGACGACCTCGTCCTCGCCGGAGACGGTCCTGCCCGCGCTCGAATCGCTCACGCTGCTTCCTCCCACTGATCGGTGCCGACTGCTCCATCCTCCCGCTTCGGCCCGCCGACCCCAAGGGCGTTGCCCGGCCGCAGGGGGCTGCCGGGGGCCGTGAGGGGGGTGTGATCGAGGGCCCCGGAATGTTTGGTAATGTTTTCCACGTCGGAACGGCCACGGGCCGCGAGACAGACACCTTGTCCGGGTGGCGGAATGGCAGACGCGCTAGCTTGAGGTGCTAGTGCCCTTTATCGGGCGTGGGGGTTCAAGTCCCCCCTCGGACACCAGCAGAGACCCCAGTTCATCTGGGGTTTTTTGCATGTCCGGGCTGTGGCGTGACCGACCACGCGACCACGGCCCGGCGACCACGGCCCAGCGCATACGGCCTCACTGCGCCCGACACCGGTCGCGGCGTACACGGTCCATGGCGAACGGACCATCCCGGGGGACCGGGCCTGATGCTTCCGGCCCTGGGTTCCCGCCGAACCCGATCGGAGCAACGGCCCGGCGGAACAGCTCGGGCCGACGCCCGGGGGCAGCTTGGCCGCGGCGGCGGGGCCCGCTCCGGCGCCCGGGGGCGGGTTCCGGCGCCGGATGTGTCCCTCGCCGGGCACGCCGGACGCGTGCCGCCCCCGGTGGCGAGTGATCCGTTTCGAGTGGCAACCAGGTGCCGACGAGGTAAGACTCAGGGCACGAGGACCGGACCCGGCCGCTGAGCTCGGGTTTCTTCCGGGGACAGCGTGCGGCCACACGGGGCCGGGGTGTCATCTCCTCAAGGGAGGAATTTCCTCAAGGAGCCCGCATGGAAGAAGAATCGGTCGAGGTCCTGACGCCCGGACCGGAGCTCCTCACGGAGCGCGGCAACACCGACCCGGCGGAGGACATCGAACGAGTTTTCGCCGAGGTGCTGGCCGACGTCATCGGCGTCGACCGGGTCTCGGCAGACAGCCACTTCTTCAACGATCTCGGCGCCAATTCCATGGTCATGGCACAGTTCTGCGCCCGGGTCAGGAAGCGGCCGGACCTGCCCTCGATCTCGATCAAGGACATCTACCGCGAGCCCACCGTCCGCGGCCTGGCCGCTTCGGTGGCCGGGGCCCTTGCGGCCCCCGCGGAGCAGCCACCGCTCCCGCCCGAGGCACCGACGCGGACCACCACGGCCCGCTACGTGCTGTGCGGTGTGGTGCAGTGCCTGGTCTTCCTCGGCTACTGCCTGGTCGCCGGCGCGCTGACGACCCGCGGCTACGAATGGGTCTCCGCGGCGCCGGGCACGGGCCTGCCTTCCGTCTACCTGCGCTCGCTGGTCTTCGGCGGATCCCTGTTCGTCGCGCTGTGCGTCCTGCCCATCGCGGCGAAGTGGATCCTCGTCGGCCGCTGGGAACCCCGGGAGTTCCCGGTCTGGAGCCTGGCCTACCTCCGGCTGTGGACCGTACGCGTGCTGATCCAGATGTCTCCGATGGCACTGCTGGTCGGCAACCCCCTGCACGTGCTCTACCTGCGCGCCCTGGGGGCCCGGATCGGCCCGGGAGTGACCATCCTGACCCGGACGATCCCGGTCTGCACGGATCTCCTCACGATCGGTGCGGGAACGGTGATCCGGAAGGAGTCGAACCTCCTGTGCTACCGGGCGCATGCAGGTCGGATCCAGACCGGCCGGGTGACCCTGGGCCGGGACGTGTTCGTCGGCGAGAAGACCGTCCTCGACATCGACACCGCCATGGGCGACGGGTCCCAGCTGGGCCACAGCTCCGCGCTGCTCCCGGGGCAGTCCGTCCCGGCCGGAGCCCGCTGGCACGGCGCCCCGGCCCAGCCCGCGGACGTGGACTACGTCCGGGTGCCGCCGCGCCCGTGCAGCACGCTGCGCCGCGTCGGCTACGGGCTGGCGGCCCTGCTCCAGCTGCTGGTGCTGTACGTGCCGCTGGCCGTCGGCGGGCTGTGCGTGGCGCTGAGGGAAGTGCCCGCGCTGGGTCGGGCAATGGCTCCGGGCCGCCTGGGCATCTCCTCTCCGATGCTCTACCTGGACGCCTTCGTGCTCGCCACGGTGGTCTTCTTCGGCGGTGTGGTCCTCGGCCTGAGCGTGCTCTACACGGTGCCGCGGCTGCTGAGCCGGCTGATCGAGCCGGACCGGGTGTACCCGCTGTACGGATTCCACTACGGGATCCACCGGCTGATCACCCGGATGACCAACCTCAGGTTCTTCCGCTGGCTGTGCGGTGACAGCTCGTACATCGTCCCGTACCTGCGGGGCCTGGGATACGACCTGTCCAAGGTGGTGCAGACCGGGTCGAACTTCGGCACCGAGGTGCAACACGAGACCCCGTTCCTGATCAAGGTGGGCAGCGGCACGATGGTCGCCGACGGCCTGTCGGTGCTCAACGCGGAGTTCTCCGGCTCGTCCTTCCGGGTCACCCGGGTACAGATCGGCGCGCGGAACTTCCTCGGCAACAACATCGCCTACCCCGCCGGGGGGCGCACCGGGGAGAACTGCCTGCTGGCCACGAAGGTGATGGTCCCGCTCGACGGCGAGATCCGCGAGGGCGTGGGCCTGCTCGGCTCGCCGTGCTTCGAGATCCCGCGCACGGTGGAGCGCGACACCCGCTTCGACCACCTGCGCAGTGACGGGGAGCTGGAGCGGAACCTGCGTGCCAAGAACCGCTACAACCGGCACACCATGGCCCTGTTCCTGGGCGTGCGCTGGCTGCACGTCTTCCTGTTCTCACTGATCAGCCTGCTCACGGCCGACCTCTACGAAGTGCTCGGTGCGGTCGCGCTCGCCGCCATGCTGCCGGTCGGCCTGCTCGTCACCACCCTGTACTACGTCCTGGTGGAACGGTCCTTCACCGCCTGGCGCCCGCTGCGCCCGCAGCTGTGCTCCATCTACGACCCCGCCTTCTGGCGCCATGAGCTGCTGTGGAAGATGCCCGACCACCACCTGCTGGCCTTCAACGGCACCCCGTTCAAGCCACTGGTCTGGCGGCTGCTCGGGGTCCGGATCGGACGTCGGGTCTTCGACGACGGGTTCTCGGTGACGGAGCGGACGCTGGGCTCCGTCGGTGACGACTGCACCCTCAACTTCGGCAGCCGGATGCAGTGCCATTCCCAGGAGGACGGCACCTTCAAGTCCGACCGCAGCACGTTGGGCCCCGGCTGCACGCTGGGCGTCAACTCCCACGTGCACTACGGCGTGACCATGGGCGAGGGCTCCTTCCTCGCCGCCGACTCCTTCCTGATGAAGGGCGAGGACGTCCCGGCCGGCGCCCGGTGGGGCGGCAATCCCGCCACCGAGACACGAGAGAACCCCCACCGGCCCGAAGCCTGCCGCGCTGCGGCGCGGCACAGGTGAGCGGAGGCATCATGGCAGTGCACCTGGAGGACGGCCGGGACTTCTGGCACCGCGTACTCCTGTCCGGCGGCTCCACCGCGCTGCCGCGGTGGCAGCACGGTCCGGGGGCGGATGTCGCCACCCACGAGGAGCCGGTGCCCGGGGAGGTCGCCGCCGGTCTGCACCGCCGGGCGGCAGAGCTGGCGGTGCCGCTCACGACGCTCCTGCTGGCCGCGCACGCCCGGGTGTTGGCTGCGCTCTGCGGTGAACCCGAAGTCACGGCGGGATATCGGGCGGGGCCCGGCGACCTGGTGCTGCCCTGCCGGCTGAACACCGGGTCGGGGTCGTGGCGGGAGTTGGTGGCGGAGGTCCACGCCGTCGAGTCCGCGCTGCGGGCGCACCGGGGGTACCCGCTGGAGGCGCTGCGCCGCGAGACCGGCCTGCCCGGACCGTCGTACGAGACGGTGTTCGACCCCGGTGGCGTGGACGGCGTCGACGCGGCACCGGCCGCCCCCCGGTCCGCCCCCGGGCCAGGGTCCGTGGAGCAGGCGGTGCTGGTGGTCGGCGCCACGCACCCCCCGGACCGGCTCGCCTTGCGGCTGCGCTACCGCACCGAGGCGCTGGACCCCGAATCCGCCCGCAGGATCGCCGGCTACCACCGCACCGCGCTCACCCAGCTGGCCGCCGACCCGGACGCCGCGCACCATGCGCAGAGCCTGCTCTCGGCGGAAGAACTGCACTTCCAGCTGGAGGAGCTGGCCGGCCCCCGGCGTGACCTGCCGGACCGTCGGGCGCATGAACTGTTCGAGGAGCGGGTCCGGATGCATCCGCACGCGGTGGCGGTGGTGCACGGCGCGCGCAGCTGGACGTACCGGGAAGTGAATGAACGGGCCAACCGGCTGGGTCGGGCCCTGCTCGCCCGCGGGCTGGGCCGTGAGGACCCCGTGGCGGTGGTCACGGAGCGCACCCCGGAGTGGCTGGCCGCAGTGCTGGCGGTGTTCAAGGCCGGCGGGGTGTACCTGCCGATCGAGCCGCACTTCCCGGCCGGACGCATCGCGGCCGTGCTGGAGCGCGCGCGGTGCCGGCTGGTGCTGGCCGCGGCGGACAGCACGGCCACCCTGGGGCCGGCGGCGGCCACGCTGCCCGGGACGACCGTCCTGCTCGTGGAGACGGCCCTGGCGGAGCAGACGGACGGCAGCGACCTGGGTGTGGCCGTGGCCGCCGACCAGTTGGCCTACATCTACTTCACCTCCGGTTCCACGGGCACGCCCAAGGGCGCCATGTGCGAGCACGCCGGAATGCTCAACCACCTGCGGGCGAAGATCGACGACCTGGGAGTGACCGAGTCGGCGGTGGTGGCGCAGATCGCGCCGCAGTGCTTCGACATCTCCCTGTGGCAGCTGGTCTCGGCGCTGCTGGTGGGCGGCCGGACGCTCCTGGTGGAGCAGGACGTCGTCCTGGACGCCGAACGCTTCGTCGACCGGGTCGTCGAGGGCCGGGTCTCGGTGCTCCAGGTGGTGCCCTCGTACCTGGAGGTGGTGCTGACGTCTCTGGAGCGCCGGCCGCGGGCCCTGCCCGACCTGCGCTGTGTGTCGGTCACCGGTGAGCCGCTGAAGAAGGAGCTCACCGAGCGCTGGTTCGCCGCCCAGCCGGAGATCCCGCTGGTCAACGCCTACGGGCTGACGGAGACCTCGGACGACACCAACCACGAGGTGATGCACGGGGTGCCGGAGCAGGAGCGGGTGCCGCTCGGCCGGCCGATCGCCAACGTGCACGTGTACGTCGTGGACGAACACCTCTGCCCCGTCCCCCTGGGCGCTCCGGGCGAGATCGTGTTCTCCGGTGTGTGTGTGGGCCGCGGCTACGTCAACGATCCCGAACGGACCGCGTCGGCCTTCCTGGACGATCCGCACCGGCCGGGCCGGCGGCTGTACCGCAGCGGCGACCACGGCCGCTGGCTGCCCGACGGCAAGCTGGAGTTCCTCGGCCGCCGGGACACCCAGGTGAAGATCCGCGGCTTCCGGATCGAGATCGGCGAGATCGAGAACACCCTGCTGCGGGTGCCCGGCGTACGGGACGGCGCGGTGGTGGTCACCGAGCGGGGCGACCGGGGCAAGCACCTGGTGGCCTTCTACAGCGGCCCGCAGGAGCTCGACCCGGAGCAGCTGCGGGAGCGGCTGGGTGCCTCGCTGCCCGGCTACATGGTGCCCCCGGCCTTCCAGTGGCGCGAGAGCCTGCCGCTGACGGCCAACGGCAAGATCGACCGGAAGGCGTTGACGGCACTGGCCGCGGAGCTCGCCGAGCTCGCCGACGCAGGCGGGACCGGAGAGGGGTACGCCGCGCCGGCCACGCCCACCGAGCACCGGCTGGCCGGCGCCTGGGCCCAGGTGCTGGGCGTACCGCGGGACCGGGTCGGCCGGCTCGACCACTTCTTCGACCGCGGCGGCACTTCGCTGGCCGCAGTGCGGCTGGCGATCGCCCTGGACCGGGCGGTCTCCCTGAAGGACGTCACCCGCTGCCCGGTGCTCGCCGACCTCGCCGCGCTGGTGGACGAGCGCGCCGGGCGGACGCCCGCAGGGGCCGGCCCCCCGTCCGGCGAAGGGCGGCCGCTCGGGGCACGGGCCGCCGGGATCGCGGGCGGCGGGTTGCTCCAGACGCTGTCACCGCCGGGGGACGGCCGGGCCGGGGCCCTGGTGTGCTTCCCGCACGCGGGCGGGAACGCCGTCAACTTCCTTCCCCTGGCCCGGGCGTTGCCCGGTGGCGGGCCGGTGGTGCACGCCGTGGAGCTGCCGGGGCACGATCCGGCGGCAACCGAAGCGGAGCCCTTCGTGCCGCTCTCCGCGGTGGCCGAGCAGGTGGCCGGCGAGATCGGCCGGCGCGGACTGTCCGGCGTGCTGCTGTGGGGCCACTCGTCCGGCGCGGCGCTGGCCGTGGCGGTCGCACGACTGCTGGAGGAGGCCGGCGCTCCCGCCCGGCGCCTTTTCATCGGCGCCCAGTTGCTCGGAGGCGCAGCGGAGCGACGGGCCGCCGCAGCCGAGTTGGAGCAGCAGAGTGATGCTGTCCTTGCTGCCCGGCTCGGCGCGGGCGACGCCGGCGACGCGCCCGCGCTGGACACCCGGCAGGCCGAACGTGTGGCCGCCGCCTACCGGCACGACTGCGTGAGTGCCCACCACTACTTCGCCCACCTGGTCCAGTCCCCGCCGGTCGACCGGCTGGCCACCCCGGTGACGGTGGTCGTCGCGGCTGACGACCCGTACACGGCCGGGGCCGTCCTGCGGCACCGGGACTGGGGGCTGCTGGCCCGGCAGGTGGAGCTGTACGAACTCACGGACGGCGGCCACCACTTTCCGCGTACCCGTCCCACGGAGACCGCGAAGGCCGTCCTGCACGCCACAGAATGACCGGCTTCCCCAGCCGCCACCGAAAGGAGAGCCAGATGGCGTCCTCATCCCCGACGTCACTTCCCGATCCGGAGCTGCGACCCGGCCGACCACCGGTGTTGCAGGTCGAGACCGACGACGAGGCCCCGCAGTGGGCGACCCGGCACCGGGACGCGTTGCGCGCCGCCGTCACCGAACACGGCGCACTGCTGGTCCGCGGCCTCGCGCTGCGCGAACCGGCCGTGATCGGCGCGGTGTTCCGCGGACTGACCGCGGGGCTGATGGTCGAACGTGAGGCGTTCGCGCCCCGCGAGGACCACGGCAGCGGCGTGTACTCCGCCACGCAGTGGCCGCCGAACCAGCCGATGTGCATGCATCACGAGCTCAGCTACCGGGTGGAGTTCCCGGGCCTGATGCTCTTCGCCTGCCCGACGGCGCCCGCCACCGGCGGCGCCACCGCGGTGGCTGACGGTCCGACCGTGCTCGACGCCCTGCCGGCCGAGTTGACCGAGCGGTTCGAGCGGCAGGGCTGGCTGCTCACCCGCAGCTACAACGACGAGATCGGGGCCTCGGTGGCCGAGTCCTTCGGCACCGACGACCGGGCCGCCGTGGAAGCGTACTGCCGGGCCAACGCCATCGAGTTCGCCTGGCAGCCCGACGGCGGACTGCGGACCCGGCAGCGGCGCAGCGCCGTGGTACGCCACCCGGTCAGCGGCCGGCGCTGCTGGTTCAACCAGATCGCCTTCCTCAACGAGTGGACGCTCGCCCCGGAAGTGCGCGATTACCTGGTGGACGTCTACGGCCCCGACGGCCTGCCGTTCAACACGCGCTACGGAAACGGCGACCCGATCGGCGAGGACGTGGTGCAACTCCTGAACAAGATCTACGAACAGTCCACGGTGCGTGAGCCGTGGCACTCCGGCGACCTGCTGCTGGTGGACAACATCCGCACGGCGCACAGCAGGGAGCCCTACGACGGTCCGCGCGAGGTGCTCGTCGGCCTGGCCGACCCGGTACACCTGGCCGACTGCTCCCCCACCGTGGAGGTGTCCGCACGATGACCGGTACGTCATCCCCCTCCGCTTCGCCGACACCGGCCGAGGTCAGCCTGCGTGTGCCGCCCTTCGCCGTGGTCCCCGGGATCCAGGTGGAGCAGGTGCTCCAGGGCCGCGAGAAGCAGCTCGTGGAGCTCGTCGAGGCGACCTACCTGCTGCACAGCGCCGGCCAGTCGGTGAACCCTTCCTCGTACTTCCTGCGGTTCCCCGACCGCCCCTCCTCCCGCATCATCGCCCTGCCCGCCTCCTTGGGAGGACCCGTGCAGGTGGACGGGCTGAAGTGGATCTCCAGCTTTCCGGAGAACGTGACGGCCGGCATTCCCCGCGCCTCGGCGGTGCTGATCCTCAACGACCACACCACCGGCTACCCGTTCGCCTGCATGGAGGCCTCCCTCATCAGCGCCACCCGGACCGCCGCCTCGGCGGCGCTGGCCACCGACATGCTCTGCCGGGGTCGGTCCCGCCCCACCCGGGTCGGCTTCTTCGGCGCCGGCCTCATCGCCCGCTACATCCACACCTTCCTGACGGCCACCGGCTGGTCCTTCGACGAGATCGGGATCCACGACCTGTCGCCGGACAGCTCCGCCGGGTTCCGCTGCTACCTGGAGCAGTCGCAGACGCCCGGGCGGATCACGGTGCACGACAGCCCCGAGGACCTGATCCGCTACAGCGACGTGGTGGTCTTCGCCACGGTCGCCGGCACTCCGCACGTCCACGATCCGTCGTGGTTCTCGCACAACCCCGTGGTGCTCCACGTGTCGCTGCGCGACCTCGCACCGGAGATCCTGCTCGGCTCGACCAACATCGTCGACGACGTCGAGCACTGTCTGAAGGCGGACACCTCACCCCATCTGGCCGAGCAGCTCACCGGAAGCCGCGAGTTCCTGCACGGCACGCTGACCGATGTGATGGCCGGGCACGTGGTGGTTCCCCACGACCGGCCGGTCATCTTCTCCCCCTTCGGTCTCGGGGTGCTCGACCTCGCAGTCGGCAAGTTCGTCTACGACGAACTGGAACGCTCAGGAGAACTGCACTTCAGCAAGGACTTCTTCCACGGCCTGCGCCGGTACGGATGAACCGCAACGGGACGCAGTCGGTACGCACAGGACCGCACGTCCGCTGACACAGGGTCCCCTGCTCAGGAGCTGAGCTCAGGAGACGGGGACCCTGCCGAGGATGAGGAGGGCAACCGTGCCCGTCATATCCACTCCCTACGACTTCCACGAGGAGCAGCTCTACGTCGACCTTCGGCCGATGTTCGGGCAGCCGCTCTTCCTGAAGTGCGAGGGATTCAACTTCGCCGGCTCGATCAAGCTGAAGGCCGCCGTCGAGATGGTGCAATCCGCTGAGCAGGAGGGCCTCCTGACCGAGGACTCGATCATCGTCGAGTCCTCGTCGGGGAACCTCGGAGTCGCTCTCGGCATGATCGCGGCGAGCAAGGGCTACCGGTTCCTCTGTGTGACCGACTCACGCTGCAACCTGCCCACCCGGCTGATGATGGAGGCGCTGGGCAGTGAGGTCCGCGCCATCTCCCAGGAGGGCCATCCCCAGGGGCCGCTCGGCGCCCGGTTGGACTACGTCCGGGCGCTGTGCGCCTCCGACGAGCGGTACGTGTGGCTGAGCCAGTACACCAACCCGGGCAACTGGCGGGCCCACTACCGGCGCACCGCGCCGGCGGTGGCGCGCCGGTTCCCGGCGCTGGACGTCCTGTTCGTGGGGGCCGGCACCACCGGCACCCTCATGGGCTGCGCCCGGTTCTTCCGCGAGTGGCACCGACCGGTGCGCATCGTCGCCCTGGACGCCGTGGGGTCGGTGTCCTTCGGCGGCCGGCCGGGCCGGCGGATGATCCCGGGGCTGGGCATGAGCATCCGTCCCCCGCTGCTGGACGAGTCCTTCGTGGACGAGGTGGTCAGGGTGGAGGAGGCGGACACCATCCGGGCCTGTCACCGCATGGCCCGCAAGGGCTTCCTCTTCGGCGGTTCCACCGGCACGGTGGTCAGCGGCGCCACGAGGTGGCTCGCCGAGCACGACGCCCGCGACCTCACCGCCGTGGCGCTGGCCCCCGATCTGGGCGAGCGCTACCTGAACACCGTCTACCAGCCCAGCTGGCTGCACAGCCTGTACGGCGAGGACGTACTTGAGGACGAGGGGACGCCGGCCGCCGGCGAGCTCCCGCAGGGGCTGTCCGTGGGCTCCTGAGGATGCCGGCCGGCACGGAGCCCGGAAGACCCCTGCCTTTCCAAGGGTCTTCCGGCATCCGGCTCGTCGACGGGGTCGACGGCCACGACATCGACTGCCGGACCGAGGGCTTCGGGGCGGTGCAGCTCACGTCCGGCGTGGTGAAGAAGGCCTGATCCGCGCCGCGGACCCGGAACGGCCAAGACGACGAAAAGGACCCCGCCGAGGCGGGGTCCTTTCGCAAGTCCGCGGGGGTCAGCCGCGGGCGGCGATCTCCGCCACCCGGCGGCGGACCAGGAACCAGCCGCCGACCAGTACGGCGGCGATGGCCGGGACGCACAGCACGGTGGTGCGGCCGACGCCGCCGTCGCACCACATCAGGACCAGCACGGTGAGCAGGAACACCAGCGTGATGATCTGGGTGTACGGGGCCCAGGGCAGCCGGTACGCGGGGCGCTCCACGAGGCCCTGCTGGGCTCGGCGCCAGAAGAACAGCGAACAGATCATGACCATCGCCCAGGTGCCGAGGATGCCCAGCGAGGCGAAGTTCAGGACGAGCTCGAAGGCGTCCTTCGGCATGCGGGCGTTCAGGACGACGCCGGCGAGGCCGAAGGCGGCGGTGAACAGGACGCCGCCGTAGGGGACCTTGCCCTTGTTCATGCGGGCGGTGAACTTCGGCGCGGAGCCGGACATCGCCATGGAGCGCAGGATGCGGCCGGTGGAGTAGAGCCCGGAGTTCAGGCTGGAGAGGGCCGCGGTCAGGACGACCAGGTTCATGATGCCGGCGGTGCCGGGGACGCCGAGCTTGTCGAAGACGGTGACGAAGGGGCTCTGGTCGCCGGAGTAGGCGGTGTACGGCAGGAGCATCGCGAGGAGGACGACGGAGCCGACGTAGAAGAGGCCGACGCGCCACATGATCGAGTTGATCGCCTTCGGCATGATCTTCTCGGGGTTCTCGGTCTCGCCCGCGGCGACGCCGCACAGCTCGACGGAGGCGTAGGCGAAGACGACGCCCTGGACCACCAGGAGCATCGGCAGGACGCCGGACGGGAAGATGCCGCCGTTGTCGGTGATGGTGGACAGGCCCGGGGTGTGGCCGCCGATGTCGTGGCTGGTGGCGACGAGGTAGATGGCCACGACGAGGAAGACCGCCAGGGCGGCGACCTTGACGAGGGAGAACCAGAACTCCATCTCGCCGAAGTACTTCACCGAGATCAGGTTCGCGGTGAGGACGACGGCGAGGGCGATGAGGGCCAGGACCCACTGCGGGATGCTGGTGAACATCGACCAGAAGTGCGCGTAGGTCGCGGCGGCCGTGATGTCGGCCACGGTGGTGGTCGACCAGTTCAGGAAGTACAGCCAGCCGGCCGTGTAGGCGCCCTTCTCCCCCATGAACTCGCGCGCGTACGAGACGAACGCGCCGGAGGACGGACGGTAGAGCACGAGCTCGCCCAGGGCTCGGACGACGAAGAAGGCGAAGACACCGCACACCGCGTAGGCGATCGCGAGGGAGGGGCCCGCGTTGGCGAGCCGTCCGCCCGCGCCGAGGAACAGGCCGGTGCCTATCGCTCCGCCGATCGCGATCATGTTGATGTGGCGGGACTTGAGGTCCTTGCTGTAGCCCTCGTCGCCGGCGTCGACATGCGGGGAGGACGCCGGGGCGGTGGCCTCGGTCAAGGTGCGGTCACTCATGTAGGACTTCGCCTTCGTGGGTGGGACAGGCAGGTCCGGGCCGCCGCGCAGGGGAGCTGGGTGGTGTCACCTGTGCGGGGCAGCCGGTGGTTTTGTCGACACAGGAGACCACGAGCTCCGCCACCGGCCCAAACCCGGTCTCTACGCACAGAGGCCCCCGGCGACCTTGGAAACGGGCGCCGGGGGCCTCGTACGGGCACGAAAGCGAGGGGTATCGCTCAGTCGCGCGGGCCGGTACCCGCCGCCTGATCGAGCCGGAAGGCCTCGTTCCCCAGGCCGATGCGGGCGTGCACCTCGGGACGGCTGCGGCGCAGCAGGGTCCCGTAGAGCAGACCGGCGGCGGCGGCGGCCCCGATGACCCCGGGGAGGACCCAGCTGAGGGCGGATCCCTTCTCGGCGCCGACCAGGACGCCGAAGTCCTTGACCGTGTAGACGGCGATGGCGAGCAGGGCCACGCCGGCGGCCCCGGCGGCGAGGAGCCGCCAGACCTGGGCGCCGGCCGTGCCGCGGCGCACGAAGAAGGCGATCACCGCGAAGGAGGCGGCGGCCATGAGGAGCGTCACACCGAGGGCGCCGACGCTGCCCATCCAGGTGAACAGGTGCAGGACGGGCGCGGTGGGGTCGCCGGCCGGGTGGCTGTCGGTGAGGGCGAAGGCGAGGACGACGAGGGTGGCGATGACGGTCTGGAGGAGGGAGCCGGTGGCGGGGGCGCCGGTGCCCGCGCTGGTGCGGCCGAAGGAGGCCGGGAGCAGGCCCTCGCGGCCCATGGCGAAGGCGTAGCGGGCCACGACGTTGTGGAAGCTGAGCATGGCCGCGAACATGCCGGTCACGAACAGGACGTGCAGGACGTCGGTGAAGGTGGTGCCGAGGAGCCCTGCGGTGAGCTGGAAGAGCAGCCCGGGGCCGGCTTCGGCGGAGGTCTTGACGATCTCGGAGGGGCCGGTGGCCACGGTGAGGGCCCAGGCGCTGAGGGCGAAGAAGAGGGCCACGAAGCCGACGGCGAGGAACATCACGCGGGAGACCACGATGTGCGGCTTGCTGGTCTCCTCGGCGTAGACCGGGGACTGCTCGAAGCCGACGAAGGCGGCGATGCAGAAGCAGAGCGCCGTGCCGAGTCCGGCCCCGCCGAGGGTGGCGGGGTTGAAGGCGTGCAGCGACAGGCCCTGGGGGCCGGGGTCGCCGAGGGCGGCGACGTCGAAGGCGACGACGAGCACGCATTCGATGAGGAGCAGGACGCCGAGGACCCGGGCGTTGAGGTCGATCTTGAGCCAGCCGAGGGCGCCGGTGACGGCGACCGCGATCAGGGCCGGTATCCACCAGGCGATGTCGGTGTCCAGGTAGGTGGCGAAGAGGCCGGAGATCTCGAAGCCGAGGATGCCGTACACGCCGGCCTGCATGGCGCTGTACGCGACGAGGGCGACGAACGAGGCGCCGGCGCCCGCCGTGGGGCCGAGGCCGCGGGCGATGTACGCATAGAAGGCGCCGGCGTTGTGGACGTGCCGGCTCATCTCGGCGTATCCGATGCTGAACAGCGCGAGCACGGCGCCGAGGATGACGAAGAGCAGGGGCTGGCCGACGATGCCCATCACACCGAAGGTGGTGGGCATCACGCCGGCGACCACCATCAGGGGAGCGCTGGCGGCGAGGACGGAGAGCAGCAGGCCGGCGGTGCCGAGGCGGTCGGCGCGCAGGGCCCGGTCCTGGCCCTTGTACGTACGGATCTCGGCCGGGTCCGTGAGCGTGGTGGATCTGCCCGTCGGCATGGCGGGGTGTCCTTTCGGCGAGGGTCTGCGAGCGGTGGGTCGAGCGGGGTGCGGGGCCGTGCGGTGCGGTGCGTCAGCGGTGCGGGGCCGTGCGGTGTGCGGTGCGGGGCCGTGCGTCAAGCGGTGCCGAGCGCGGCGTTGCGCGCCGCGAGGAAGGCCTTGTGCGGGTCGAGGTCCGGGTAGGACCAGGGGGCGCGGGTGGCATGGCGGCCGATGCGGTGGAAGAGGGCGGCGGCCTCGGCGGGGCGGCCCTCGCAGAGCTTGGCGTGGGCGAGGAAGTTGAGGTCCACGCGGTTGCGGGGGTGGTCCTCGCGCTCCCACTCCAGCCACCAGTCGAAGGCGGAGCGCAGGACCTGGCGGGCCCGGCGGCCGGACCAGTGGGCGGCCGCGCCGCCGGGGGTGCGGCGGCCCTCGGCGGCGGCGAGGACCCGGTAGCGCTCGGCGTGGGCGATCACGGGGAGGACGGCGAGGGGGGAGTCGGCCGGGGACTCCTCGGCGGCCCAGGCGGCGAAGTCGTAGACCTCGTGGAGCGGGTCGTGGCCGGCGGCGGGGGTGTGCTCGGCCAGCTTGGCGACCATCAGGTGGTGGGCGTGGTGGTGCTCGCGGTGGCGGGCACGGACCTGGTCGAAGTGGCGGCTGAACTCCTCCTCGGTCCCGAAGGCGCGGGAGAGCATGAGCAGGCCCAGCCAGGGCGTCGGGTCGGCGGGGAGCAGGGCGGCGGCCCGGCGGCAGGCCTCCTCGGCCGCCTCGGGCGTGCCCTTGCGGCGCAGGGCGGTGAAGACCGCCGCGCAGGCGAGGAGGGTGGCGGCGTCGGCGCTGTCGGGTTCGGCGAGCAGCCATTCTTGGGCCCAGGCGGTGGCGGCCGGGGTTTCGGCGAGGACGGTGACGCGGTGGCCGCGGCGGTCCCAGTCGTCGCCGGTGGCGACGAGCAGGGACCGGGCCCTGGCCCACCGGCCCTGGGTGAACTGGGAGCGTACGTCGACGAGTTCCACGTCGCAGAGGGCCGGGTCGAAGAGCTGGGCGTCCCGCTTGCGGGCGCGGCCGAGGGGCGGCGGAGGCGGGGACATCCGCGGGATTCCCTCCAGAACACGGGCGCGGGCGGACGGTTCGACTTGGATGATCACGCACAGCAAAGCGGTAGGCACAGCTCCGCGTCAAGGTCCAGTCCACTGCGTGGCGGGTTTCAACTGGTCGCGGTGTGAGGTGAGTTGGTCCGGTTCATCCGGTTCGGTGCCGCGGCAGGCGGGCCCGTAGGGTGGCGGGATGACCACGTACGAGGACCTCCCCCCTTATCTCCTGGGCTTCCCCGGGCCCTTGCGCGACATGCTGGTGGCAGCGGTGCTGAGCGGTGCGAAGACCGCGACCACGGGCCTGTTGCCCCAGTACGAGGCCGAGGGCGAGCCGCTGCCGGTGCCGGGTGCGCGCAGTGTGCTGGTGGACTCGCAGGAGCGGGCCGTGGCGGTGGTGGAGGTCACCGACGTACGGGTGCTGAGGCTGGCCGAGGTGGATCTGCAGCACGCGCTGGACGAGGGCGAGGGGTACGCCTCGGTGGCCGAATGGCGCGCCTCGCACGAGCGGTTCTGGCACAGCCCGCCGGTCCGGGCGGCGCTCGGCGACGCGGAGTACACGGTGGACGACGACACGCTGGTGGTGGCGGAGCGGTTCCGCGTGGTGACCGCGCTGGCGTAGCCGCCACCGTCTCCGGCCCGGCGGCCCCGCCCGAGGCCGCCGGAGCCCCTCAGACGGAGCCCGTCCGCCCAGGGTCGCTCAACCGGAGGCCCTCACCCCACCGCGCCGGCCGCCGCTCTGGCCGCCGTACGGGCCGAGAAGATGCAGCCGCCCAGGAAGGTGCCCTCCAGCGCCCGGTAGCCGTGGACCCCGCCGCCGCCGAAGCCGGCCGCCTCGCCCGCCGCGTACAGGCCCGGCAGCGGTTCCCCGGCCGCCGTCAGGACCCGGGAGGACAGGTCGGTCTCCAGGCCGCCCAGCGACTTGCGGGTCAGGATCGAGAGCCGGACCGCGACCAGCGGCCCCGCCCCCGGGTCCAGGATCCGGTGCGGGACGGCGGTGCGGATCAGCCTGTCGCCCAGGTACCGGCGGGCGCCGTGGATCGCCGTGACCTGGAGGTCCTTGGTGAAGGGGTTGGCGATCTCCCGGTCCCTGGCCACGATCTCCCGGCGGACGGTCTCCTCGTCCAGCAGGTCCTCTTTCGTGACCGCGTTCATCCCGCGCACCAGCGCGGCGAGGTCCCGCTCCACGACGAAGTCCGCACCCTGCTCCATGAAGGCCTTCACCGGTCCGGGGACCGCCTGCCGCGCCCGGTCGATGACACCGCGGACCGACTTGCCCGTCAGGTCCGGGTTCTGCTCGGAGCCCGAGAGGCCGAACTCCTTGCCGATGATCCGCTGGTTGAGGACGAACCAGGTGTGGTCGTGGCCGGTCTGCATGATGTGGTCGAGGGTGCCGAGCGTGTCGAAGCCGGGGAAGAGCGGTACGGGCAGCCGCCTGCCGGTGGCGTCCAGCCAGAGCGAGGACGGGCCGGGCAGGATGCGGATGCCGTGCCGGGCCCAGATCGGGTCCCAGTTCTCGATGCCCTCGGTGTAGTGCCACATCCGGTCCTTGTTGATGTGGCTGGCGCCCGCCTCCTCCGCGATGCCGAGCATCAGGCCGTCCACGTGCGCCGGGACCCCCGACAGCATCCGCTGCGGCGGCGTGCCGAGCCGGGCCGGCCACTGCGCGCGTACGAGGTCGTGGTTGCCGCCGATTCCCCCGCTCGTCACGATCACCGCCTGGGCGCGCAGGGTAAAGGCGCCGGTGACCTCCCGGCTGCTCGCGGTCCCCCGTACGGCGTCCGACGGTGCGAGGATCTCGCCCGTCACCGTGTCCAGTGCTCCGGCGGTGCGGGAGAGGCCGGTGACGCGGTGGCGGAACCTGAGGCCGGCCAGGCCGCGGGCCACGCCGGCGCGCACCCGCCGCTCGAAGGGTTCTACCAGGCCGGGGCCGGTCCCCCAGGTGATGTGGAAGCGGGGGACGGAGTTCCCGTGGCCGTTCGCGTCGTAGCCGCCGCGCTCGGCCCAGCCGACCACCGGGAAGAAGCGGACGCCCCGGGCGTACAGCCAGGGCCGCTTCTCGCCGGCCGCGAAGTCCACGTACGCCTCGGCCCAGCGGCGCGGCCAGGCGTCCTCCTCGCGGTCGAAGCCGGCGGTGCCGAGCCAGTCCTGGAGGGCGAGCTCGCGGCTGTCCTTGATCCGCATTCGGCGCTGTTCGGGCGAGTCGACGAAGAACAGACCGCCGAAGGACCAGTGCGCCTGCCCGCCGATCGACTGCTCGGGCTCCTGGTCGAGCAGGATGACCTTGCGGCCGCGGTCCACGAGCTCGGCGGTGGCGACGAGGCCGGCCAGCCCCGCACCGATCACGATCACGTCTGCGTCGTACGTCATGCGCTGCCCCGTCCTCGGGTCGGTGGTGGGGCAGATCCTTTGCTACGGAGCGGTAACCCGTCAACAGCGGTGGTTGGATGAGCCGTGTGAGTGCTGCGGATGAAGTACTGGACGTGGTGGACCGCGAGGACCGGGTGACGGGGCAGGCCCCGCGCGGCGAGGTGTACGCGCGCGGGCTCATCCACCGGTGTGTGTTCGTGCAGGTCAAGGACGTGCAAGGGCGGATCTTCGTCCACCGGCGGACGGCCTCGAAGCTGGTCTTCCCCTCGTACTACGACATGTTCGTCGGCGGGGTGCTGGGCGCGGGCGAGGGCTACGCCGAGGCGGCGCTGCGCGAGGCCGGCGAGGAGCTGGGGGTGACCGGGCTGGAGCAGCCGGAGCCGCTGTTCAAGTTCCTGTACGAGGGCCCCGGCGGGGCGTGGTGGTCCTACGTGCACGAGGTGCGCTGCGCGCTGCCGGTGCGGCCGCAGGAGTCCGAGGTGGCCTGGCACGCGTGGCTGGCGCAGGACGAGCTGGAGGCCCGGGTCGCGGGCGGGGAGTGGCGGTGGGTGCCGGACGGGCTGGAGGCCTGGCGGCGGCTGCGGGAGTTCCGCCGTAGATTGGCCGGGTGATCGACTTCGTCAAGGACGTGCGTCTCTGGTTCGCACCGCAGCGGCTGCGGGACGAGGGCGAGACCCCCGACTACCGCTTCTCGCTGGCCAACGAGCGGACCTTTCTGGCCTGGATCCGCACCGCGCTCGCGCTGGTGGGCGGCGGTTTCGCGGTGGACCAGTTCCTGCCGGACCTGCGGTGGGGGGTGCGGATCGGGATGGCCTTCGCGCTGCTCGCGGTGGGCGCGGCGTGTGCGCTGCGGGCGGTCAACCACTGGGTGCGGTGCGAGCGGGCGATGCGGCAGGGGGCCGATCTGCCGCTGTCCCGGTTCCCGGTGGTGCTGAGCCTCGGGGTCGGGCTGGTCGCCGCGGCGATGGTGGTGGTCGTGCTGTTCGGCTGGACCCGCGGGCGGTGACCGGCTCCCCTCGCGCCGAGCGCGACGCGGGGCTCCAGCCGGAGCGGACCCGGCTCGCGTGGCGGCGTACGACGCTGGCGTGCTCGGTGGCGGCGGTGCTGGCGCTGCGCCAGGCGGCGCGCGGCTCCGGCTCCTCGGTGGAGGTGGTCGGGGCGGCGGTGATCGCGCTGGTCTGGCTGGCCTTCCTCTGGGTGGCGCACCGCCGGCTACGCCAACTGGCCGCGCCCCGCCCCCCGGCCCTGGCCCCCCGCTCCGCCGCCGCGGCGGTGGCCTGCACGGTGGCCCTGGCGCTGTGCGCGGTGGCGGTCATCCTCTGACCCGCCGTCCGGAAGCCGGTCGGGGGCCGCCGAGCCGGCCGCCTGGCGGGCCGGCGGCCCACGGGCAGGAGCCGCCTGCACGGGAGCGCGAAGCCCAACGGGAGGGCGGGTGGAAGCCGCCCAGCCGGAAGCTCGAAATCCGCACGGGATCCGGTCAAAGCAGGCCCAGCGGCCCGCCCTCCGCGCCTTCCGACCGCCCGTCCCGGGCCCACACGCTGTTTGGGGCACCGGTCACGACGGCCAGGAGGTCCCACCGGCCGGGAAGACCTGCCCGGTCGACATCACCATCCGTCACAACAGACCGGACAAACCAACCGCCCGGCAACAGACCTGTACGCCGACCACGACACCGCTCACCACGGCCAGGAGGCCCCACCGGCCGGAAAGCCCACCAGATCGACGTCGGCGTCGGTCACGACAGCGGTCGGCCGGGGGAAGCAACCGGCAGGGCAGGTCCATGTGACGGGACGACGGTGGGGGCGTCTTGACCTGGGGGGACGACGGGCCGCAGGCCGCGTCCGGCACCAGGCCCGGCGGGCACCCGCGGCTGCAGGCCTGCCTTCGGGGCATTCCCCGCACTCTCCACCGGTACCGGCCCGCCCGAACCACCACCATCACCGCCGACCAGCACAGCACGCCACCGCCCCGCCGACGCCCGCGAACCCGCACCCCACCGCCCTCCACCCCCCAGTCGCCCCCGCCGGAGCCCCCCGACATCACCGCCCGCGCCGAACAACCACCGCCCCGCCGACGCCCGCGAACCCGCACCCCACCGCCCGCCACCCCCACTCCCCCGCGCCCCCCGCAACTGGCAGGATGCCGAGCGTCCGCAAAGCGACCCGGGGAGAGCGCAGATGACCGTCGAAGAGCCGTACCTCGTCCAGCCCGCGGACGGGGTGTACGCCTACGTCCAGCCGGACGGCGGCTGGTGCCTCAACAACGCCGGCTTCGTGAGCGACGGCGGCCGGACGCTGCTCATCGACACCGCCGCCACCGAGCGGCGCGCCCTCGCGCTGCGCGCCGCGGTCCTCGGTGCCGGGGTGCCGCTGCCGCGCACCGTGGTGAACACCCACCATCACGGCGACCACACCTACGGCAACGGCGTCTTCGCCCCCGAGGCGCTCGTCCTCGGGCACGACCGCTCGCGCGCCGAGCAGCTCGCCGCCGGGCACCAGCTCGAACTGATCTGGCCCGCCACCGACTTCGGGGCCATAGAGATCACCGCCCCGGACCTCACGTACAGCGAGCGGATGACCCTGCACCTCGGCGCGACGGAGGTCCAGGTGATCCACCCGGGCGTGGCGCACACCACCGGGGACTCCATCGTCTGGCTGCCCCGGCAGCGGGTCGTCTTCACCGGCGACCTCGTCTTCGCCGAGGGCACGCCGTTCCTCGCCATGGGCTCCCTCGCGGGCTCGCTGCGGGCGCTGGAGCTGCTGCGTTCGCTGGGCGCGGAGACCGTCGTACCCGGACACGGGCCCCTGACGGACGCGTCGGCCTACGAGTCCACCGAGCGCTACCTGCGGTATGTGCAGGAACTCGCCCGCGACGGCCGGGCGAAGGGGCTGACCCCGCTGGAGGTGGCACGCCAGGCCGACCTGGGCGAGTTCGCCGTCTGGCGGGAGAGCGAACGGCTGGTCGCGAACCTGCACCGGGCGTACGCGGAGCTCGCGGGCGAGCCGGAGGGAGCCCCGCTGGACATCCTGGCGGTGCTGCAGGACATGACGGTGATGAACGGCGGGACGCCGATCCTCTGCCACGCCTGAGGCGTGCGGGCCGATGGGGACCCCCATCGGCCCGCTTTCACCGGCCCTCCCACTGGACGACATACCGACTGGTCGGCATGATGTCTCTCGTTGCCGTCACCGCCACCACCACTGACCCCCCCCACCACTGACCCGCACCCACCACAAAACACCACAACCCCACACCCACACCCACACCCACTCCGCACGGAGGAGCGCACCATGACCTCAGCGTCAGCTTCAGCCGACCCCCGGGGCCTCGACCTGGAGCGGCTGCGCGGCCATCTCGACCGCGAGCGGCCCGGCCTCGTGGCCGGGGCGCTGAGCGGCCGGCTGATCGAGGGCGGCCGGTCGAACCTCACGTACGAGATCACCGACGGGTCCGCCCGCTGGGTGGTGCGCCGCCCGCCGCTCGGCCACGTCCTGGCCACCGCCCACGACATGCGGCGCGAGCACCGGGTCATCGAGGCGCTGCACGGTACGGCCGTGCCGGTCCCCGAGCCGGTGCTGCTGTGCGAGGACGAGGCGGTGCTCGGGGCGCCGTTCTACGTCATGGAGTACGTGGACGGCGTCCCCTACCGCAGCGCCGCCCAGCTCGCCGCGCTCGGCCCCGACCGCACCCGGCGGGCGGTGCTCGGCCTGGTGGACACGCTCGTCGACCTGCACGCGGTGGACCCGCAGGCGGTCGGCCTGGGCGACTTCGGCCGGCCGGAGGGCTTCCTCGACCGGCAGCTGCGCCGCTGGGGCAAGCAGCTCGCGGCCTCCCGGGGGCGCGAGCTCGCCGGGATCGACGAGCTGCACGGTGCGCTCGGCCGCGCCCTGCCGGAATCGCCGGCGCCCACCGTGGTGCACGGGGACTTCCGGCTGGACAACGTGCTGATCGGGGGCCCTGACGACACCATCCGGGCGGTGCTGGACTGGGAGATGTCCACCCTCGGCGACCCGCTGACCGACCTCGGGCTGCTGGTGATGTACAGCTCGGACCTGGGGCTGACGGACTCACCGGTCAGCACGACCAGCGCCGCCCCCGGCCACCCGGCGCCCGCCGAGCTGGTCGAGCGGTACGCCGCCCGCTCGGGCCGGGACACGGGGGCGATCGCCTGGTACACCGCCTTCGCCTGGTTCAAGCTCGCGGTGATCCTCGAAGGCATCCACTACCGCTACACGCTCGGGCAGACCGTCGGCGCGGGCTTCGACCGGATCGGCGAGCTGGTCCCGGTCTTCATCGAGCACGGTCTGACCACCCTCCAGGAAGGCTGAGGCACACCCGCATGGACTTCGCATTCGACGCCCGGACCGAGGAACTCCGCGAGCGGCTGCTCTCGTTCATGGAGGAGTACGTCTACCCGGCGGAGCCCCTCGCCGCCGAGCAGCGCGCACGGCTGGCCTCGCCCTGGGACACCCCGGCCGTCTTCGGTGAACTGAAGGCCGAGGCGCGCCGCCAGGGCCTGTGGAACCTCTTCCTCCCGGATGCCGAGTACGGCGCCGGGCTCACCAACCTCCAGTACGCCCCGCTGGCCGAGATCACCGGCCGCAGCCCGCACCTGGCGCCGACGGCGACCAACTGCGCGGCGCCGGACACCGGGAACATGGAGCTGCTCGCCCAGTTCGGGGACGAGCAGCAGAAGAAGCAGTGGCTGCACCCGCTGCTGGCCGGGGAGATCCGCTCCGCGTTCGCGATGACGGAGCCGGAGGTGGCCTCCTCGGACGCGACGAACATCGAGACCCGGATCGAGCGCGACGGCGACGGGTACGTGGTCACCGGCCGCAAGTGGTTCATCTCCGGGGCGATGAACCCGGACTGCAAGATCTTCATCGTGATGGGCAAGACCGATCCGGAAGGCGCCGATCCGCGCCGCCAGCAGTCGATGATCCTGGTCCCGCGCGACACCCCGGGGGTCGAGGTCCGCCGGGCCATGACCGTGTACGGGTACGAGGACCACGACCACGGCGGCCACGCCGAGGTGGTCTTCGACGGGGCCCGGGTCCCGGCGGCGAACCTGATCGGCGAGGAGGGCACGGGCTTCGCCATCGCCCAGGCCCGGCTCGGCCCGGGCCGGATCCACCACTGCATGCGGCTGATCGGCATGGCGGAGCGGGCCATCGAGCTGATGTGCCGGCGGGCGGTGGGACGTACGGCCTTCGGCAAGGAGCTGGCCGCGCAGGGCGTCGTACAGAACTGGATCGCGGACGCCCGGGTCACCGTGGAGCAGTTGCGGCTGCTGGTGCTCAAGACGGCCTGGCTGATGGACACGGTCGGCAACCGGGGTGCCCACACCGAGATCCAGGCCATCAAGATCGCGACCCCGCGGGCGGTGGTGCGCATCCTGGACGACGCGGTGCAGCTGCACGGCGCGGGCGGGGTGAGCCAGGACTTCCCGCTGGCCGAACTGTGGGCGGCGGCCCGGACCCTGCGCCTGGCGGACGGGCCGGACGAGGTGCACCAGCGCTCGCTGGCGCACCGGGAGCTGAAGCGCTACCGGTAGGCCGTCCCGTCGGGACCGGCTCCCGGGCCCTGGCGGGCCCGTGCGGAGTTACGGCCTCAGCGCGCGCAGCAGCAGGTCGGCGAGGTGGTCGGCGACCTGCTGCGGCGTGAGCGGGCCGTCCTCCCGGTACCAGGTGGACAGGTGGTGGACGGAACCGAAGTGATAGTCCACCACCAGGTCGGCGGGCGTCGCGGTGGAGAACACGCCGGCGCGCTGGCCTTCCTCGATCAGTGCCCGGAAGCGTTCGTGGTAGCGCCGGCGCTCCGCCCGGACCTGCTTGAACTTCTCCGGGCTGAGCTGGTGCATCGACCGGAAGAAGATCGCCGCGTCGTCGAGGTTCTCGATGGTGGTGACCACCACGTCGGCCGCGGCGGCGCGCAGCCGCTCCTCCACGGGGGCCTCCGAGGCGGCGACCGCGTCGAGCCGCTGCTGCTGGAGGCGCAGCATCCGCGCGTACACCTCGTGCAGCAGGTCGTCCTTGGAGCCGAAGTAGTGGTAGAGCGCGCCCTTGGTGACCCCTGCGGCCTCGACGATCTCCTGGACGGAGGTGCGGTCGTAGCCGCGCTCGGCGAAGAGCCGGGTGGCGACGGCCAGCAGCCGCTGCGGCACCGGGGTCTCGTGCGTGCCCTCGGGCTCCGTGGTCCTGGCAGCCATGGCGCTGACCTTCCCTTCCGTGTTTCCTGATCGCGCGACCGGTCGTTTTCAGCCGCGGTCGCGCAGTTCCCGCCGCAGGATCTTGCCACTCGTCGTCTTCGGGAGAACAGGCAGGATCTCCACGTGCCGCGGATATTTGTACGCGGCGAGGCGGTCGGCGCAGTACGCGGACAGCTCGCCGGGCTCGGCCAGGGCGCCGGGGCGCAGGCTCACGTACGCCTTCACGCTCTCCCCGCGGTAGGGGTCCGGGACCCCTACCACCGCCGCCTCGCGCACGGCCGGGTGGGTGTAGAGCACGTCCTCGACCTCGCGGGGCCACACCTTGAAGCCGGAGGCGTTGATCATGTCCTTCTTGCGGTCGACGACGTAGAGCCAGCCGTCCGCGTCCATGAAGCCGACGTCGCCGGTGCGCAGTTCGCCGCCGGGGAAGGCCTTGGCGGTGTCGGCGGGCAGTCCCCAGTAGCCGGGCACGACCTGGGGGCCTCGGACGGCTATCTCCCCGTTCTCGCCGAAGGGCACCTCGGCGCCGCTCTCGTCGAGGATGCGGACGACGGTGTCCGCGCCGGGCACGCCCACCGAGAGGGTGCCGGAGGCGGGGTCGACCGGCGCCTCCCGGTGCGGGGGGACGGAGGCGCAGGCGGCGGTGGACTCGGTGAGGCCGTAGCCGTTGCGCAGGTAGAAGCCGAAGCGGGCGCGGAGGCGTTCGACGAGCGCGGGCGGCAGCGGGGCCCCGCCCGAGGAGAGCACGCGGAACGAGGTGAAGTGGTCGGGGGTGGCCTCGGGGTGCGCGGCGAGCGCCATGAAGGCGGTGGCCGGGCCGACGGCGTAGGCGGGGCGGTGCTCGCGGAAGGCGTCGAGGACGACGCCGGCGTCGAAGCGGTGGGCGAGCACGAGGGTTCCGGCGTTGGCGAAGCAGGCGGCGAGCTCGCAGACCATGCCGGTGATGTGGAAGAGCGGGGCGAGGGCGAAGTAGGCGGCGCCCTCGGGGAGCGGGTGGGCGGTGACCTGGCGGACCGCGTTGTGGGTGAGCGCGCCGTGCGGGTTCATGGCGCCCTTGGGGGTGCCGCTGGTGCCGGAGGTGTAGCTGATGAGCGCGGTGTCGGCGGCGGTGAGGCCGGGGTCGGGCGGGGCCGGGTGGCCCTGGCGGGCCACGGTGGCGAGGTCTGCGGTGCCGGCCGGGTCGGGATCCGGCCCGGCCGGCAGGACCCGTAGGTCGTCGCGGGTCTGGAAGTCCGTGGCGCGGGCGGTCAGGGTGGTCCGTACGGCGCTCCCCCGCGCGGCCTCGCGCAGGTACGCGGTCCAAGCGCGGCCGTCGCAGACGAGCGCGACGGCGCCGGAGTCGCGCAGGATGTGCCCGGCCTCGCCGGCCTTGTACATCGGGTTGAGCGGGACGACGACCGCGCCGGCCTTCCACGCGGCCAGGACGGCGAGCACGAAGTGCGGGGTGTTCTGGAGCATGACGGCGACCCGGTCACCCCGGCCGACGCCCTGCCCGGCCAGATGGCCGGCGAGGGAGTCGGACAGGGCGTCGGCCTCGGCGTAGCCGATCCGGCCGTCGAAGTAGGCCAGCGCCGTGCGCCCGGGAGCCCGGGCGGCCGCCGCGCGGAAGCAGTGGAGGACGCTGGGCGGCGGGGTGACGGGCGTGCGCTGGGCCGGGCTGAGGAGCTCCAGCCACGGCTTGGCGGCGTAGCGGGAGGGGGCTGCGCTCACCTGGTCTCCCATTTCTGCTGGAGGTGGTTCATGCTGCTCAGCCAGCGGTCCGGTTCGGTGGCGCGGGCCGCGTAGTAGTCCGCCACCTCGGGGTGCGGGAGGATCAAGAACCGGCCCTTCTCCATGCCGTCGAACAGTGCGTCCGCAACCGCTTCCGGCTCGATCGCGGTCGGTGCGAGGACGAGTTCGCCCGCCGAGCCCGCGGCCGTCAGCATGTCGGTGCGCACCCCCTGCGGGCAGATGGCGTGGACCTGGACGCCGCGGTGGCGGTAGGTCAGCGAGAGCCACTCCGCGAAGGCGAGCGCACCGTGCTTGGTGACACTGTACGGCGCCGCCCCGATCATGGTCAGCAGCCCGGCGGCCGAGACGGTGGACACGAAACGCCCGCTCTCCCGCTCCAGCCAGTCCGGCAGCAGCAGCCGGGCGGCCCGGACGTGTGCCATGACGTTGACGTCCCAGGCGGCTTCCCAGACGGCCTCCTCGGCGGCCGCGTCTCCGCCCGAGGCGAGACCCGCGTTGGCGCAGTAGACGTCCACCGTCCCGCCGAGGGCCTCGCGGGCCTCCTCCACGATCGCCGACGCGTCGCCGGGGACGGGGATCGCGCGGGGCCCGATCTCGCCCGCCACGGCCGCGGCCTTGTCGGGGTCGAGGTCGTTGACCACCACCGTGGCGCCCTCGGCGGCGAAACGGTGGGCGAGGGCGGCGCCGATGCCGCCTCCCGCGCCGGTGACGACGACTCGCTGGTCCTGGTACGCGCTCACGGGAATCACCTTTCGTGGCCTGCTGCGGATCCCGGGCAGACTAACCGGTCGGTATGTCGGGGTGGAAGGGGGCCGACGGCTAGCGTGGCGCGATGGGTCTGTCGCGACGGGGGTTGCTGGGACTGGTGGGGACGGCAGGGATTGCGGGGACGGCGGACAGCCCGGCGGGTGCGGCTCCGGCCGCGGCGCCGCGCTCCGGCCGGGTGCGCACCGGTTTCGAGCAGCTCGCGGCGGACGGGTACGGGCCGCTCGCGGGACAGCGCATCGGGGTGGTCACCAACCCCACCGGGATCACCGCGGACGCCCGCCACCTGGTGGACGTCCTGCACGCGGACCGGCGGGTGGACCTGGTCGCCGTCTTCGGCCCCGAGCACGGCTTCCGCGGGACGGCCCAGGCCGGCGGCTCCGAGGGGGCCGGCCGGGACCCGGCGACCGGGCTCCCGGTGTACGACACGTACGACAAGAGCGGACAGCAGCTCGCGGACGTGTTCACCGCGGCCGGCGTCGACACCGTCGTCTTCGACATCCAGGACGTCGGAGCCCGCTTCTACACCTACATCTGGACCCTGTACGACTGCATGCAGGCGGCGGCGCTGGCCGGCAAGGCAGTGGTGGTCCTGGACCGGCCCAACCCGGTGGGCGGCAGGCGGGCCGCCGGCCCGGTGCTGGAGCGGCCGTACGCGAGTTTCGTCGGCAGGGAGCCGATCGCGCTCGCGCACGGGATGACGGCCGCCGAGCTGGCGCTGCTGTTCAACGCGGAGTTCCTCGCGGCCCGGCCCGTCCGGCTGCGCACGGTGGCGATGACCGGCTGGAGCCGGGACTGCCACTACGCCTCGACGGGCCTGCCCTGGGTGCCGCCGAGTCCGAACATGCCGACCCCCGACACGGCCATGGCCTATGCCGGGACCTGCCTGTTCGAGGGCACCAACCTGTCCGAGGGCCGCGGGACGACCACCCCGTTCGAGGTGCTCGGCGCCGAGGGGATCGACCGGCGGTGGGCGGAGGCGGCCGACGCCCTGGGGCTGCCCGGGGTGTGGATCCGGGAGGCGTACTTCACGCCGTCCTTCTCCAAGCACGCCGGGAAGGTGTGCGGCGGTGTCCGGCTGCTCGTGCACGACCGGGAGGCCTTCGATCCCGTCCTGACCGGGGTCGGCCTCCTGGTCACCGCGCGGCGGACCTGGAGCGGCTTCGCCTGGCGCGCCGACCACTGGATCGACCGGCTGACCGGCTCCGACCGGGTCCGGCGGATGGTGGACGCGGGGGCGGGGGCGCAGGAGATCGCGGCCGACTGGGCGGCGGGGCTGGCGCGGTTCGCGGCGGTACGGGAGAAGTACCTGCTGTATCCGTAGGCGCACGGGTCTGGCAGGACGGCGGGCTCGGATGGATGCTGGACGGCACCGGAAGCGCGGCACGGAGGGGGACCCCATGTCGGACGGAACGGTCGCAGGTGACGGGAGCGGGGCCGGAGGCGGTCCAGGGAGCGGGAGAGGGAGCGGTCCCGGGAACGGGAGAGCCGGCGGCGGTGGGCCCGGCGCCGCCGTCGCCGCCGGGATCGGCGTCCGGCCGTACGCGGAGCTGACCTTCGACTCCGAGGGCGACGTCGACCGCGCCACGCGGGAGGCGGTGGCCGCGATGGACGCCACCGACCTGCTGGTCTTCGCACACGGGTGGAACAGCGACCGGGCCACGTCCACCCGCCTCTTCGACCGCTTCTACGCCCCCTTCCCCCGGCTGGTGGGGCCGGGCACACGGCTCGGCTACGTGGGGGTCGTCTGGCCCTCGATCCGCTTCTCGGACGAGCCGATCCCGGACTTCGAACTGCCCGCCGAAGCGGCCGGGAACACGCCCGCGCCGGGGCTGGACACCGAGACCCGGCGGGCGCTCGGGGCGTTCTGGCCGGGGCGCGAGGAGGAGCTCGACCGGATCGCCGGACTGCTGCGGGAGCGGCCCCGTTCGACGGCTGCCCTGGTCGAATTCGGCGCACTGGTCCGGGAGGTGGCGGGGGTGGCCGTCGCCGACGGGGCGGCGGGCGCGGTGCCCTCGGCGGAGGTGCCCGCCATCTTCACGCGGGACGTGCTGGAGGTCTGCCGGGTCTTCGCCGACGCGCTCGCCCGGGCCGGCGCACCGGCGGCCGTCGGGAGTCCCGCGGACGGCGCCGGGGTGCAGGCTCCCTCCCCCGGCGCGGACGATCCGCAGTCCCTGTGGAACGGCGCCAGGGAACTGCTGCGGCAGGCCACGTACTACCAGATGAAGCGCCGCGCCGGGGTCGTCGGCGAACACGGCCTCGGGCCGGTGCTGGCGGACCTGGCCGGACGCCGGCCGGGCCTGCGGGTCCACCTGATCGGCCACAGCTTCGGCGCGCGGGTGGTGTCCTTCGCGCTGCGCGCGGTCCCGGACGGCTCCCGGTACGTGAAGTCCGTGACCCTGCTGCAAGGCGCCTTCTCGCACTACGCCTTCGCCGACCGCCTCCCCCATGCCGGGAACGGCGGCGCCCTGCGCGGGATGCAGCGCAGGGTCGACGGCCCGGTGGTGGCCTGCCATTCCCCGCACGACACGGCGCTCGCGGTCTTCTACCCGCTGGCCTCCCGGATGGCAGGGGATTCAGCCGGACTTCTCGGCTTCGACGAACGGTGGGGCGCGATCGGGCACGACGGGGTCCAGGCGGTGCCGGGCGCCGCGCGCCTGACCCTGGACGCGGCGCTGCGCGAGGGGCTCCCGGCGGCCGGTTGCGTCAGCGTGGACGCCGGATCGGTGGTGCGGCGCGGGGGTCCGCCCTCGGGGGCGCACAGCGACGTCTGCCACGAGGAGCTGGCCCGCGTCGTGGTTGCCGCGGGGCGCGTGGGGCGCTGACTTTTGGCCATGTGCCACCCGTACGCCTCGACCGCCCCCGCATGCGCCCGCACCGGGCCGGGCATGTTGGGCACATCTCACGGTGCGTCGTCGTTCGTTCCAGTACGACGCGCTGATGCCGGCGTGGCGCGACGGAGGTGAAGGTGTGATGGCGGGGTTTCGGAGTCTGGCCTACCAGGTGCGGGACGCACGCAATGACCGTGCCCTGCGGCGCCATTCGCTGCGCCGCTGCCTGGAGCGGTTCGCTCCGTACGGGCATCGGGCGACGTGGTGGCACCTGTGCGACCGGCACGGGATCGCTCCCGAGGACCGGGCGGCCGATCCGCAGCGGCTGGTCGCGGCGTTGGAGGAGCTGGAGGAGGCCCGGGCGGTCTGGCTGGAGTACGAACGGCAGTTCGCGGAGCGGCGTCGGCGCGAGAAGCACCACGGGCTGCGCCGGCCGGAGTGGGCCTGGGGCGGCAGCGGGGACGCGGTGGTGCGGTGCGCGGATCCCGGCGTGCGCCCTGACGGCACGCTGGGCGAGGTGCTGCGGCGCCTGGTGACGGCTCTGGAGTCCGAGCCGGGGACGGGCTGCCCGGTGTGCGGGGAGCAGGAGCTGCACTGGCGCACCCCGGTACCGGGCCCGAGACGGGGGCGCCGGGCGGGACACGGGCCGTGGGAGGGGGCGTGGGCCTGGGACGGGCCGGTGTGCGCGGGCTGCGGGATCGTCGTGCCCAGGCCGGCGCTGGCGGAGTCGGCCGGCTTCCCGGCGGTCTCGGCGGGGGCCGCGTGATGCCGTTCGGGGGCGCAACCGCGTGAGGCTGCTCGCGGGCGGGCCGGGGGCCGGCCGGTGCTGATCCAGGTGTCGTTGAACGGGGCGCGGGGCGCCGCGGACGGTGCCGCGGTGCCGATGAGCCCGCGGGACTTGGCGGAGGCGGCGCTGGGGGCGGTCGCCGCGGGAGCCGGGGAGGTGCTGGTGCACCCGCGGACTCCGTGTGGCCGGGAGAGCCTGTCGCCGCGGGTGGTGGGGCCGGTGCTGGAGGCGTTGCGGGGCGCGGGGGTCCCCGTACCGCTCTCGGTGTGCGCGAGCATTGCGGCCGAACCGGATCCGGCGGGGCGGGCGGCGCGGGTGCGGTCGTGGACGGTGCTGCCGGAGCGGGCGGCGGTGCACTGGGCGGAGCCGGGGGCGACGGAGCTCGTACGGGCCCTGCTGGAGCGGGGCGTTGCGGTGGACGCGGTGGTTCCGGCGGGGTGGGACGCCGGTCCGCCGCCGCGGGATCCGCGGGTGCGGCCGGTGGTGGAGGCTCCGGCGGCGGGGCCGGGGCCGGGGCGGTGGGTGCCGGGGCGGTGGGTGCCGGGGCGGGTGCTGCTGTTCGGGCGGGAGGATGCGGCCTGGCCGGTGCTGCGACTGGCGGCCCGGCGCGGTGCCGGGATGCGGATCGGGGTCGGCGACGTACTGCACCTGCCCGACGGGCGGCCGGCGCGGTCGAATGCGGAGCTGGTGGCCGCCGCCGTGCGGGAGGCGGCGGCGCAGGCGGCAGGAGCCGGCCCCGCTACAGCCGGGAGCCGGTGAGCTGTTCACCGAAGACGTCGTCCGGATTGGACAGCGCGCAGTTCTTCAGCGAGAGGCAGCCGCAGCCGATGCAGTCGCTCAAGTGGTCGCGCAGCCGCATCAGTTGGCTGATCCGCTGATCGAGCTCAGCGCGCCAGGCCTCGGAGAGCTGCGCCCAGTCCTCGCGGTTGGGGGTGCGGCCCTCGGGGAGCTGGGCCAGCGCGTCGCGGATGGCGGCGAGCGGTATGCCGACGCGCTGGGCGGCGCGCACGAAGGCGACCCGGCGCAGCGCCTCGCGGGTGTAGCGGCGCTGGTTGCCGGAGGTGCGGCGGCTGCTGATCAGGCCCTTGGCCTCGTAGAAGTGCAGCGCGGAGACGGCCGCGCCACTGCGGGCGGACAGCTGGCCGACGGTGAGCTCGTGGATGTTCTCGGGAATCTGCGGCACGAGGCCGAGGGTAGTCGGCCGGTCCGACATCCGTTGACAGACGCATAGCGCCCCAGCATGCTGAGCAAGCGCTTGTTCGTCCGGAGCGCCAGGGAGAGGGAGACGCATGGCCGAGCCGAGGATCTTCACGTCCGCCGAGGAGCTGCGCGCCGCGATCGGCAGCCCGCTCGGCCCCAGCGACTGGCTGGAGGTGGACCAGAAGCGGATCGACCTGTTCGCGGACGCGACCGGCGACCATCAGTGGATCCACGTGGACCCGGAGCGGGCGGCGGGCGGACCCTTCGGTTCCACCATTGCGCACGGCTATCTGACGCTCTCGCTGCTGCCGAGTCTGGTGCCGCAGATCATGCGGGTCGAGGGCATGCGGATGGGCATCAACTACGGGACGAACAAGGTGCGCTTCCCGGCTCCGGTGCCGGTCGGCTCGCGGCTGCGGGCCACCGCCGTGATCACGGACGTGACCGAGGCGGGGGGCGGCGTGCAGGTCACGGCCACGGTGACGGTCGAGCGCGAGGACGGCGAGAAGCCGGTGTGCGTGGCGGAGTCGGTGTCCCGGTACTACTTCTGAGCCCCGGCCTCCCGCGCCGTGCTGCCGAGTGGCGGGCCTGCCGGGCCCTGCTGCCGAGCGGCGTCCGGGGCCGGCACGGCTGCGGGGGGCGCGCCCACCATGCGGAGCACGA
This sequence comes from Streptomyces sp. NPDC006326, assembly GCF_040612915.1. NCBI lineage: Bacteria > Bacillati > Actinomycetota > Actinomycetes > Kitasatosporales > Streptomycetaceae > Streptomyces > Streptomyces sp. NPDC006326. The sequence continues at coordinate 52,286 of NZ_JBEXRC010000023.1, forward strand.
GGTCGGCGTAGAGCGCGCCGACCTCGTCGGGGGTGCGCCGGCCGTCGACGCTGAACCAGCGGGCCACGTCGATGCACAGGGACAGGACGGCGAGGGTGGTGCCCGGGACGTCCGGCACGTCGAACTCCCGCGCCGCGACCCCCTCGGCGAGGATGCGGCGTACGGCGGCGTCGCTCTGGCGGCGCAGCGCCACGATTTCCAAGCGGTGCTCGGGAGCGAGGGCATCGAGCTCGTACTGGACCACCCGAGCCGTGGTGTGGTGCGCCGCGTGCCAGCGCACGAAGGACCGTACGGCGGCGTCGAGCCGCTCGGCGGCACTGCCGGGGCCGGAAGCTGCGCTTTCGAGGATGTCGAGGGCCTTGTCGTGGCCGATCCGGCTGATCCGGTGGAGCAGCTCTTCCTTGGTCTTGTAGTGGATGTAGAGCGCGGCGGGACTCATACCGGCCCGCCCTGCGATGTCACGTGTGGTGGTGGCGTGGTACCCGCGCTCCGCGAACGCCTCGACCGCGGCGACGAGCAGCCGTCGCGCGGCGTCGGGGGTGACCTCCGACCACGGCTGGTAGCCGCCGGTCGCCTCTCCCGCGGTGTCCATCGCTCGCTCACCCTTTCCGTCCTGTAGGAATGCACACCTTACCGGAGGGTGAGCAAGCGCTTAGAGGACCTGGGTTCCCCTCCGGTCAGACCTTCGGCTGGAAGGGGTCGTAGTCGGCCATGATCTTCTCCATCCGGGCCTGGTCGACGCGGGAGACGATCTGGGTGAGTTCCTGACGGTCGCGGATTACCTTGGCCAGGGTGAAGGCCGAGGTCGTGAGGTAGAGGACGGCGATGCCGAGGAAGGCGCGGACCCAACCGTCCGCGTCCAACCGGTAGATCCCGAGGGCCACCGCGCCGATCGCGATGGCGAAGGAGGCCACGGCCTGGCCGTAGTACGCCCCCGTGTTCTTCTGCTTGACCGGTGTCTCGTTCATGACCCCAGCATCGGGCGGCAGTGACCGGCGCCACATCCGCGCAGATACTCAGGTGCGTACTCAGAAGGCGGAAACCCCTGTGTGGGCGCGGCCGATGAGGAGCTTCTGGATCTGGCTGGTGCCCTCGTACAGGGTCATGACGCGGGCGTCGCGCAGCAGTTTGCCGGCGGGGTACTCGTCGATGTAGCCGTAGCCGCCGTGTACCTGCAGGGCGTTGCTCGCGGCGCGCACCGCGGCCTCCGAGGCGAAGAGCTTGGCGGTGGAGGACTCGGTGGCGAAGGGCCTGCCGCGGTCGATGAGGTCGGCGACGCGCCAGGTCAGCAGCCGGGCCGCGTCCACGTCGACCGCGATGTCGGCGATCAGTTCCTGGACCAGCTGGTGGTGGGCGATGGGCTTGCCGAACTGCTCGCGCCGGGCGGCGTACGAGACGGCCGCGTCCAGTGCCGCCTGCGCGATGCCGACGCATCCGGCGGCGACCGACATGCGGCCCTTGGCGAGGGCGGACATGGCCACCGAGAAGCCCTTGCCGGCGGGGCCGAGCAGGGCGGAGGAGGGGACGCGCACGCCGTCGAGGGTGATCTCGGCGGTGGCCTGGCCGCGCAGGCCCAGTTTGCCGTGGATCTCACGGCGGAGGAGCCCCGGTGTGTCGGTGGGGACGAGGAAGGCGGAGATGCCTCGGTGGCCGGGCTCCTCGCCCGTGCGGGCGAAGAGCAGGACGACGTCGGCCCAGGTGCCGTTGGTGATGAACATCTTGCTGCCGCTGAGGACGTACGCGTCGCCCTCGCGCACGGCGCGGGTGGTGAGGCCGGCGGCGTCGGAGCCGGTACCGGGCTCGGTGAGACCGAAGCAGCCGAGCGCGTCGCCGGAGCAGAGGCGGGGCAGCCAGGCGTGCTTCTGCTCCTCGGTGCCCCAGGCCGCGATGGACTTGGCGACCAGGCCGAGGGAGACGGAGACGATGCCGCGCACGGAGGAATCGCCGCGCCCGAGCTCCTCGGTGACGAGCACGTAGGACAGGTGGTCGCCACCGGAGCCGCCGTACTCCTCGGGGACGGTCAGGCCGAGGAAGCCGAGCGCCCCGAGCTTCTTCACGATGGCCCGGTCCACGCTCTCGGCGCGGTCCCACTCGGCGGCGTACGGGGCCACCTCCCGGTCGGTGAACGCGCGGGCCAGACCACGCACGGCGGTCTGCTCCTCGCTGAGCTCCAGATTCACCGGGCACCTCCGGACGGGACGGGAAGGGACGGAACGGCGCGGTCCGGATCACGGCCGGTGCGCTGCATGCGCGGGGCTTAACTAGCACCGGTAGTTTATTGGGACCAGGCCCTACTATGTGGCGCATGGCCAGACCGCGCAAGCCCCTCCTGAGCAGAGACCGCATCGTCGAGGCGGCGGGCGTGCTGGTGGACGCGGAGGGTCTGGAGGCGGTGTCGACGCGGCGGCTGGCCGCCGCACTGGGCGTCAGCGGGCCCTCCCTCTACAACCACTTCCGCACGAAGGACGAGATCCTGGACGCGGTCGCGGACGCGGTGAGCGCGCGGGTCGACCTGTCGATGTTCGAGGCGGGTGCCGGGCGGGACTGGCGGGAAGCCCTGCACGACTGGGCGCACTCCTACCGGGACGCCCTGGCCGACCACCCGAACATCGTGCCGGTGCTGGCGCGGGGTCCAGGACGCCGGCCAGCGGGTTTGAGACTGGCCGACGCCGTGTTCGGCGCGATGACGGCGGCCGGGTGGCCTCCGGCGCAGGCGACCCGGATCGGCGCATTGATGCGGTACTTCATCCTGGGCTCGGCGGTGGGCTCGTTCGCCCGCGGTTTCGTGGACGACGAAGCGGCGTACGACCCCGCGGACTACCCGCACCTGGGCCAGGCCCACCTGCTGGCCGAGCGTCAGCGCGAGGTGGACGAAGGCGCCTTCGAGACGGGCCTGGCCGCCCTGCTGGACGGCCTGGCCCTCCAGTACGAGGCCCTGAAGGAGACGGCCTGAGCCGGGAGACGGCCTGAGCCCGCGGGCCCCCCGTCGAGGCGGCCCGCGGGCTCCCGGTCCCGGTCAGGTCGGGTCGGTCAGGTCAGGTCGGGTCGGGTCGGGTCAGAACACGACCAGGGAGCGGCCGCCCTTCCCTGCCAGCATGGCCTCGAAGGCGCCGGGGATGCCGTCCAGCGTGATGCGATCGGTGACCAGGGAGGCGAGGTCCAGGCGGCCCGCCAGGACGTGCTCCGCCAGCACCGGGAGATCCCGGGCCGGGTCGCTGTTGCCGTACACGCAGCCGGTGAGGGTGCGGGCGTAGTGGAAGATCTCCAGCGCGTGGAAGGCGACCTGCTGGTCCTTGCCGCCGATGCCGACCACCGTAATACGGCCGCCGCGCCGGGTGGAGTCCCAGGCTCCGCGGATGGACTGCGCCCGGCCGACGCACTCGACGGCCACGTCCGCGCCCTGGCCGCCGGTGAGCGCGCGGATCTGCTGGGCGGTCGTGTCGGAGGCGAGCACGAACTCGGTCGCCCCGGCCGCGCGCGCCAGGTCCTCCTTGGCCGGCGAGACGTCGACGGCCACGATCGGGCCAGCCCCGGCGATCCGCGCGGCCTGGAGGGCGGCCAGGCCCACGCCGCCGACCCCGAAGACGGCGACGGACTCGCCGGGGCGGACCTGGGCGCTGTGGTGGACGGCGCCGTAGCCGGTGAGGACCGCGCAGCCGAGCAGGGCGGCCTCGGCGAGCGGGATCCCGGCCGGCGCGGGCAGCACACAGTTGGCTGCGACCACCGTCTCCTCGGCGAACGCGGCGACGTTCAGCCCAGGGTGCAGGGGGGTGCCCTCGGCGTCGTGGGCGTAGACCGCGCCGACCCCGGTGAGGGCGTTCGCGCAGAGCCAGACCTCGCCGATCGAGCAGTGGTGGCACTGCCCGCAGGACGGGGACCAGTTGAGCACCACGCCGTCGCCGGGCGCGACGTGGGTGACGCCCTCCCCGACGGCGAGGACCGTGCCCGCGCCCTCGTGGCCGAGGACGGCGGGGACGGGGACCCGCATGGTGCCGTCGGTGAGGGAGAGGTCGGAGTGGCAGACCCCGGCTGCGGCGAGCCGCACCCGGACCTGCCCGGGGCCGGGATCGGGCAGCACGATGTCCCGTATCTCCAGCGGTGCTCCGACGGCGGGCAGAATGGCGGCGCGGACCATGGTCGTCGTCTCCGTCAACTCGGAACTCAGAACTGCAGGGACTTGGTCTGGAGGTACTCGGCGAGGCCGTGCGGCCCGAGTTCGCGGCCGACCCCGGACTGCTTGTACCCGCCGAAGGGGGCGAGCGGGTTGAAGCGGCCGCCGTTGATGTCCACCTGGCCGGTGTCCATGCGCCGGGCGAAGGCGACGGCGGTGGCCTCGTCCGCCGCCCACACCGCGCCGCCGAGCCCGTACACGGTGCCGTTGGCGATGCGCAGGGCGTCCTCCTCGTCCTCGTACGGGAGGATCGCCAGCACGGGGCCGAAGATCTCCTCCTGGGCGATGGCCATGTCGGGGGTGACGTCGGCGAACACGGTCGGGGCGATGAAGTACCCCCGCTCGTGCGGTGCGTCGGCCCCACCCGCGACCAGCCGCGCGCCCTCCTCGACTCCCTTGGCGATGTAGCCGCGCACGCGGTCGCGCTGCTTGGCGTTGACGACCGGGCCGAGGCGGGTGCCCGGGTCGCGGGGGTCGCCGGAGGGGTACTTGGCGACGGCGGCCGCCGCCAGCTCGACGGCCTCCTCGTACTGGTCGCGGTGGACGAGCATCCGGGTGAGCGCGTTGCAGCTCTGGCCGGAGTTGTTCATGACGTGGCCCACCCCTGCGGCGACGGCCTTGGGCAGGTCGGCGCCCGGCAGGATGACATTGGCCGATTTGCCGCCCAGTTCGAGGGCGACGCGCTTGACGGCGGCGCCGGCCGTGGCACCGATCTGCTTGCCGACCGCGGTGGAGCCGGTGAAGGAGACGAGGTCGACCCCTTCGTGCGCGGCCAGTGCCTGGCCGGCGACCGGGCCGGTCCCGGTCACCAGGTTGAAGACTCCGGCCGGGATACCCGCCTCGTGCACGGCTTCGGCGAAGAGCTGTGCGGTCAGCGGGGTGTCCTCGGCCGGCTTGAGGACGAGGGTGCAGCCGGCGGCGAGAGCGGGCGCCACCTTGGCAACGATCTGGTGCAGCGGGTAGTTCCAGGGCGTGATGGCCCCGACCACGCCGACCGGCTCCAGGAGCACGGTGGAGTTCCCGATCCGCTCCTCGAAGGCGTACGTGGCGCCCAGCTCGGCGAACGAGGAGGACACCGCGATCGGCGCCCCGACGTGGACCATCTCCGAGAAGCCCAGCGGGGAGCCCAGTTCCGCGGTGATGGTCTGCGCGAACTCGGACTTGCGCGCCACCAGCACGTCGCGCAGTGCGGCGATCCGGGCGGCCCGCTCGGCCGGGGCGGTGGCCGCCCAGCCGGGGAGGGCCGCGCGGGCCGCGCGTACCGCCGCGTCCACGTCGTCGACGCTGCCGGCCGGGACCCCGGCGATGACCTGCTCGTCGGCCGGGTTGACGACCTCGATCCGGTCGCGTCCGGCGGCGGGCCGCCATGCGCCGCCGATGTACATCCCGTCGTGGGCCTTCATGGCATTCCTCCCGAGCACGCACGAGCGCGTAGACCTGACCTCGCGTGGACACCCTACAAACTAGCGTCGGTAGTTTTCGGCCCGCCAGGGGGCCCCGCCATCAGATGATGCCGAAAAGCATCCCTGCCCCGAGGACGACGAGGGAGGTGAGGGCCGCCCATTTCACGGTGAAACGGGTGTGGTCACCGAACTCGACCTTGGCCGTGCCGACGAGGACGTAGACGGCCGGAACCAGCGGGCTGGACATGTGCAGGGCCTGCCCGACCAGGGACGCGCGGGCGATTTCGAGCGGGGAGACGCCGTGCGCGGCGCCCGCCTCGGCCAGGACGGGCAGCACGCCGAAGTAGAAGCCGTCGTTGGACATGAAGTAGGTGAGCGGGAGGCTGAGCAGGCCGGTGACCAGGGCCATGTGCGGGCCCATGCCGTCGGGGACGGCGCCGACGAGCCAGTCGGCCATGTGCTTGACCATGCCGGTGCCGCCGAGGACGCCGGTGAAGACGGCGGCGGCGAAGACCATGCCGGCGACGTTCAGGACGTTGTCGGCGTGGGCGGCGAGGCGGGCCTTCTGGTCGGGCATGTGGGGGAAGTTCACGGTGAGCGCGAGGGCGGCGCCGAGGAGGAACAGCACCGGGATGGGCAGCAGCTCCGTGATCATCGCGGCCAGGAGGGCGACGGTGAGGGCGGCGTTGAACCAGTAGAGCCGGGGCCGGAGCGTGGCGCGGCGGGGGTCGAGCCCCTGGAACCCCTCCCCCGCGGGCGCCGTGAAGGCGGCGGCCGGTGCGGGGTCACCGTCGGCGTGCGCGCCCGCGTCCGCAGGGGCGCCGGCGCCCGTACCGGCGCCCGAACCGGCCGCGGTCCCGGCTCCGGCTCCCGAGGCGGAGACGGGGGGCGTGCCCGTACCGGCGGCGACGAGGTGCTCCTCCGCGGGCTCCGGGGCCTGCTCCGGAAGCGCGAGTGTGCCGAGGCGGCGGCGTTCCTTGAGGCCGAGGAGGTACGCGAGGCCGAACACGAACAGCAGGCCGACCGCCAGGGCCGGGATCATCGGGACGAAGATGTCGGCGGCGTCCAGCTTGAGGGCGGTGGCGGCGCGGGCCGTGGGGCCGCCCCAGGGCAGGGTGTTCATGACGCCGTTGGCGGTGGCGGCGACTCCCGTCATCACGACGAGGCTCAAACCGAGCCGCTTGTAGAGCGGGTACATCGCGGAGACGGTGATCATGAAGGTGGTCGAGCCGTCGCCGTCGAGGGAGACGATGGCGGCGAGGATGGCGGTACCGACCACCACCCGCACCGGGTCGGCCTTGCAGAAGCGCAGGATGCCGCGCACGACCGGGTCGAAGAGACCGACGTCGATCATCACGCCGAAGTAGACGATGGCGAACATCAGCATGGCGGCGGTCGGCGCGAGTTTGCCGACCCCGTCGATGACGTAGTCGCCGAGGTGGGCGCCCTTTCCTGCGAAGACGCAGAAGAGCGCGGGGATCAGGACGAGCGCCGCGATGGGCGACATTTTCTTCATCATGATCAACACCAGGAAGGTGGCGATCATGGCGAAGCCGAGGAAGGTCAGCATGCAGGGAACGTAGGTGCCTCCACTTCGCGCCAACAAGACGTCGAGCCGTGAGCAATACGAGCAAAACCCCAGCTCAGGGCAGGGGCGTCAGCTCCACCGGGAAGCCGTTGAGCACCGCCGTGCCCGAGAGGGGGTCGAGCCGGGTGCCGTCGAGGAGCTGGTTGACGTTGACCCCGGGATCGGCGGACGCCACCGAGAGGCGGGCCCCGTCGCGGTCGTGGCCCCAGCCGTGCGGGAGGCTCACCACGCCCGTCCGGACGGTGTCGGTCACCTCGACCGGGACGTCCAGGCTGCCGCCGTCGGCGGTGATCCGGGCCCGGCCCCCCTCGGTGAGTCCGATCCGGTCCGCGTCCTCGGGATGGACCTGGAGGGTGCAGCGGTTGGAACCTCCGGTGAGGGCCGGGACGTTGTGCAACCAGCTGTTGTTGGACCGCAGGTGGCGGCGGCCCACGAGCACCAGCGAGGCGGGGCGTTCGGCGAGCGCCGCGCGCAGCCTGGGCAGCTCGGCCGCGATCGGGTCCGGCAGCAGTTCGATCCTGCCGCTGCGCGTCCTCAGCACGCCCGGGAGCCGGGGCCGCAGCGGGCCCAGGTCGATGCCGTGCGGGTGCGCGAGCAGTTGCTCCAGGCTGAGCGCCGCCCCCGCGCCCTCGGGGGCCGGTCCGGCGCCGAACTGGTCTCCGTACGGCCCGAGTCGCAGCATCAGGTCGAGTCGCCGCTCCGGGCCGCTGTCTCCGGTGAGGAGTCCGGCGAGGCGCGCCGGGTCCTGACCGTGCAGCGGGGAGTGCGGATCGGCGGTCTCCTTGGCGAGGGTGGCGTGGATGACCGATTCGTCGACGGCGGCGGCTGCCTCGGCGGTGGCGTCGTGCGTGCCGGAGACGGCCAGCAGCAGCCGGGCGTGGATCTCGCACTCGTCGAGCCGGTCGGCGTCCAGGGGCACGGCGGCGCGGGTGTAGCGCGCCTGGTTGCGGATGGCGAAGCCGTTGAAGGCGAAATCGTGGTGTGCGCTCTGCGAGGGCGGCGGCGGAGGCAGTACGACGTGGGCGTGGCGGGAGGTCTCGTTGAGGTACGGGTCGACGCTGACCATGAAGTCGAGCCCGGCCAGCGCTGCGTCGAGGCGCCGGCCGTCGGGGGCGGACAGCACCGGATTGGCCGCGATCGCGATCAGGGCGCGGATCCGCCCCTCCCCCGGGGTCTCGATCTCCTCGGCCAGGGCCGCGATGGGCAGTTCGGCCTTGGCCTCGGGGTGGCCGCCGACCCGGCTGCGCCAGCGGCCGAGGGAGAAGCCCTTGCCGGGCCCGGCGGGGCGCGGCCGCGGACCGGCGGCGGGCAGCGGGAACAGGGCTCCGCCGGGCTTGTCGAGGTTGCCGGTGAGGATGTTCAGGACGTCGACGAGCCAGCTGGCGAGGGTGCCGTACTCGACGGTGCAACTGCCGATGCGCCCGTAGACGGCGGCGGTGGGCGCGGCCGCGAGGTCGCGGGCGAGGGCGCGGATCTCGGCGGCCGGGAGGTCGCAGGCGGGTGCCACGGCCTCGGGAGTGAAACGCGCGAGGGCCTGGCCGAGTTCCTCCAGTCCTTCGGTCCGTTCCTCCAGGTGCGCGGGGGCGGCGAGTTTCTCGGCGAGCAGGGTGTGCGCCAGGGCGGCCAGCAGCAGGGCGTCGCTTCCGGGGCGCGGCGCGAGGTGGCGGTCGGCGAGGCGGGCGGTGCGGGTGCGGCGCGGATCGACGACGACCAGCGTGCCGCCGCGGGCCCGCAGCGCCTTGAGCCGGCCCGGGAAGTCGGGGGCCGTGCACAGGGAGCCGTTGGACTCGACCGGGTTGGCGCCGAGGAGCAGCAGGAAGTCGGTGTGGTCGAGGTCGGGCACCGGGACCGCGAAGGGGTCGCCGAACAGGAGCCCGCTGGAGACGTGTTTGGGCATCTGGTCGAGGGTGCTCGCGGTGAAGAGGTTGCGGGTGCCGAGGGCCTTGAGGAGCAGCGGGGGGTAGAGGGCCCCGGCCATGGTGTGGACGTTCGGATTGCCGAGGACGACGCCGACCGACTGGTTGCCGTGCTCCTGCACGAGGGCGGGCACGGCGGTGGCGATGGCCTCGTAGGCCTCCTCCCAGGTGGCTTTGCGCAGCTCGCCGTCCCGGCGGACGAGGGGGGTGCGTAGCCGGTCGGGGTCGGCGTCGAGCGCCCCGAAGGCGGCTCCCTTGGGGCAGATGAAGCCGCGGCTGAACACGTCCTGCCGGTCGCCGCGGGCGCCGGTGACGGCCGTGCCCTCGATGGTGAGGGTGAGGCCGCAGGTGGCTTCACAGAGGGGGCAGATGCGCAGGGCGGTGCGGGGCATGGGCCCTCCAGGGCGGCAGGCTGCGGCACGGACACGCGGGCGCCCCGAGCATACCGACCGGTAGGCACGGAGGGGAGGGGGTGCGGGCGTCCGTGTGCGGAGGTGGCCCTGCCGGGAGCGTGGCCGGTCAGTCGAGGACGCGGGCGAGATAGGCGTGCATCATCGCCCGCGTCTCGGCCACGATGCCGGGGTCGCCGGCCGGGTCGGCCCGGAAGGCCAGGTTCGTCAGGGCGTCGGTGGCTTCGACGGCGACCAGGACGGCGCGCTCCAGGGTGGGATCGGGGGTCAGCCCGAGGTGGGCACCGAGCAGTTCGGTGAGGCGTACGGCCACCAGCCGGTTGGGGTCTGCGCCGGGACCCTCCGGGGGCGGCGCCGGCACGCCGAAGTCGATGGAGGCGAAGCCGGGGACGGTGCGCTTCATGGCCAGGTATTCGTCGAGCACCGCGTCGACGACGGGCCGCCAGTCGGTGGCGGGGAGCGCGGCGAGGCGGTCCGTGATGCCGTCGACGTAGCGGTCGAGGTTGCGGTGGGCGAGGGCGAGGGCCATGGCCCGTTTGTTGCCGAAGAAGCGGTAGACGGAGCCGATCGGCACGCCGGCGCGCAGTGCGACGGCCCGGGTGCTGAGGTTCTCGTAGCCCGTCTCGTCGAGGAGTTCGGCGCAGGCGTCGAGGATCCGGGCGAGGCGGTCGGCGCTTCGCTGCTGGATCGGCGTACGGCGCAGGGGCTGGGCGGGGGGCACGGGGTCCATCATGCCGGTCCCGGCGTCCTGGTTCAGCAGCCGGTGTCAGTTCAGCAGGAGGCCGATGCCGCCGAGGGTGTAAGTGATCATCAACGCCAGCAGGGGCAGTTGGCTCGCGACGGCCCTGGCGGGCGGGAAGAGGCGTACACAGCGGTCGTGGGCCGCGATCACGCCCAGTACATGGCCGGTGACGACGGCGAGGACCTGGAGGGTGGCGAGACCCCCGGGACCCAGTGGTGGCAAGGATTTTGAGGCGTTGTCAGTGCCCACTGCCATGATGACTGTGCGTGGTCCTTCGGTGACGAGGAGGGAGAAGTAATGGGCGGTGAGATAGCCGAGCGCGATCGGCACGAGTGAGTGCGCGAAGGCGGTCAGCGGGCCGGGGTGCGGGCCGCAGGCGAGGCGGGTGGCCGCCGCGCACAGGCAGTACAGGGTGGCGACGAGGGCGATGGAGCCGAGGAGTCCGAGCGTGGCCGTGGGGGTGCGGCCGAGGGGGGAGGTCTGGATGGTGTTGATCCACGACGGGTTGTCGGAGTAGCCGTCGTAGGCGGTGGAGCCGAGCAGGACGCAGACGGTGGCGACGAGTCCGGGCCGCTCGGGCGTCGCGTCCAGTCCGTCGAAGGGGTTACGGAGGACGAGCCGGCCGTCGCTTCGGCGGCCGAGGGGGGAGAGCCGGGCGAAGAGGGCGGAATACGCCTCGAAGGCGTCCGCTTCGGCGAACCAGCGCTCGCCGAAGCGGGCGGCGAGGGCGAGGTGGGCGGCGGTGTAGAGGGTGAGGGCGGTCAGGAGGGTGGTGGTGGATGCGGGATCGGGGGCGACGAGCTCCAGCCAGGTGAAGGCGAACAGCCCGGCGGCGGCAGGCCACTGTCCGAGCCGGGCGGGAAGGGGGCGCGCAGCGGCGGGCCGGCGGCGGGCCGGCAGCCGGTGCAGCAGGCGGGACAAGAGGCGGTGCAGTGTCCGGAGCGGGTTGAGCAGGCGCCAGACGGGGCCGAGCAGAAGGGAGGCGGGGACGAGTCCGACCCAGAGGAGGACGTAGACGGCGCCGGGAGCGGGGTTGTGTGCGGGGTCGTCGGGACCGAGGAGGAGGTGGAGGAGGACGGCGAGCGCGGCGGCCAGGCCCAGCCCGCGCAGGGCGGTGCGGGTGGCCGGCGCGTCGGCCGCCCGCTGGATGACGGCGGGCAGGGGGCGGCCCGAGCGGTCGCCGCGGAACCGCGAGGACGACCAGAGCAGGCCGAGCGCGAGAAAGGAGACGAACAGGGCGGCGAAGGCACCGGCGAACGCATAGAAGGGGGAGATGGGCAGATCGTGCTGGGAGCCGATCCCGTGCGCGAGGACGGTGAGCGCATCGGCCAGGTGGGGGACCGCGCCCTGGCCACCGCCACCGGCCCCACTGGCCCCACCGGCCCCGGTGCCCGCGGCGGCCTCGGCGACCTCGGTGGGGACCGGCGCCGGAAGGCTCATCGGACGAGGAGCTGGGTCAGGACGAGGTGGGACTCATGGGTCTCGACCTCGAAGAGGCCCGTGCGGTCGGCCGTCAGGACCAGGGTGGCCTCCTGGCCTGCGGGCAGGGCGAGTTCCTTGTCATAGCCGTGGACGTGCAGGGTGTCGGCACGGTCGCTGGTGACGCGCAGGGCAACGCGCTCGCCGCGCTTCAGTTCGGTGCGGCCGGGGGCGGGGGTGACCTTGCCGTCGCGGACGGCGAGGGTGACCGTGCGGTCGGCTTGTGCTTCCGGGGACGGGGTCTGGGTTTCCGGGGCGCCGGGCGGGGTGTGGCCGTGGTCGGCCCCCGGGGCGGCGCCGGCGCCGGGGCCCGAACCGGCGGCGGTGCCGGTGAGCTCGGTCGCGGCTTCGACGGGCTTTCGGGCGACGGCCCAGGCGGTGTGGTCGTCCGCGTAGAGGCGGACGGTCAGGGTGTGCGCGCCCTCGGGGACCTGCGCCGCGGGCAGGTGGAACCAAGGGCCGTACAACCGGGCCAGGGTGCGGCCGTCGAGCTCCAGATGCGCGTGGCCCGCGCCGGGGAGGGCGGCGCCGCCGGTGCTGTCGGGGGTGAAGCGGAAGTTCTTCACCGTCAGCCGGAGGTTCCAGCCGTCCTCGGAGTCGGGGCGGGCGTCAAGCCGGACCTCCGGTGCGCCCTCGGCCGGGACCTCGCGGAGCCGGTGGCCGGTGCCGTCGCGGGTGTCGAGCAGGGTGCCCGCGGTGCCGGTGGCCTGTTCGTGGGTGGTGCCGGGCTTGTGGTGGGTGGTGGCCCGCCCGCCGCAGCCCGCCGCCGCGCCGCCCGCGAGCAGCAGGACGAGCCCGAGCAGGGCGGCGGTGCCGGCGGTCCGGCGGGGGCGGGGTGGCGTCGGCTTCGTCCTGCGGGTGGTGCGGTGCTCGGGCCGTCCGGTCACTGCGGGCCTCCTGCTTCGGCGTGCAGGGCCGGGGTGGGGCCGGCCGGGACGGGGCTGCGGTCGCCCGAGGGGTCGCCGGGGCGGGCCGAGGTGCCGGGGCGGGCCGAGGCGATGACGGCCCACAGGGTCCACACGACGGCCACCAGCGCGCGGATCCAGGCGGGGCCGACCGGCGTCCAGGGGATCATCAGCACCCCCTTGTCGAAGGCGTCCAGCAGCGTGAGGGCGCCCAGCAGCAGGCTCAGTCGCGCCAGCCAGGGGCGGCTGGGGCGCAGGGCGAGCCCGGCGCCTGTCCACCAGAGGCCGAGCAGCAGCAGGGCCAGCGCCGGGACCGGGCTGGCGGTCAGCGGCAGGGTGGAGCCCGCCACGTCCAGGGCCAGCCCGGCCAGGCCCAGCAGCGAGGCCGCCGTGCCCAGGCGGGAGCCGCGCAGGCGGCGCGCCCACAGCACCCCGCCCACCAGCAGCAGGACCGCCGCGACCGCCAGCGCGATCTGGGTCTCCACCCGCTCAAGACCGCGTGCGCCGTACCAGTCACAGCCGGCCGGGAGCTTGCGGGCCTGCACGTTGTAATCCGCGCACACCAGCAGCTGGGCCAGTTTCACCGGCTCGCCCACCAGGCGCGCCGAGCCGCCCGACACCGCGCCGCGGCGCTCTCCGCACTCCGGGAGGGTGGCGGGGGTGGAGCCGTCGGGTCCGTCCTGCCAGCAGTTGCCGCGCCCCTGGCCGTCCCACCACACGTCCATGCCGTTCGGGCGGGCGGCGCCGGAGCGGTCCTTGCCGAGCACGTTGCCCGCGTACCGGTTGTGGTGCGAGGTGTCCGCCTGCTTGGACCACTTCTCCTCGCCGCGGATGAAGGCGGGCACGGCCGAGAGGAAGAAGCCCGCGCGGCGGTGCCCGTACACCCAGTTGTTCTCGTAGACGTTCCAGTTGCCGCCCGCGGTGATGATGCCGGTACCCGGCGGCATGGAGATCTGCGGGCAGACCACGCCCTGCTCGTAGCCGCGCTCGATCGGCGGTTTGGCGCAGGTGCCGTCGGCGACGTGGTGGTAGTAGTCGGCGTTGTTGTCGTGGATCAGGTTGCGTTCGAACTTGGCGTGGTTCTGCGGGAGTCCGGGGTGGCCGGGGAAGGCGCTGTCCATCGAGGCGCCGCCCATGTTCTGGTCGAACTCGTTGTCGTGGACCCACACCGAGTCGCCGGCGGTGCCGGAGTAGCCGACCATGTTGTGGTGGCTGTGGCAGCCGGTGATCTCGATCGAGTAGCGGGGCACGGCGTAGCCGCGGCCGTCGTTGATGTCGGAGGCGCTGCCGGGGTAGATGCCGGAGTCGCCGTTGCCGTAGGACTCGCAGTTCTTGTAGAGCCCGTGGTCGCTGGCGAAGGTGAGGAAGCCGTACTCGTCGTTCCAGCGCGTCAGCACGTCGTCGATGACGAACCCGTCGCCGGCCAGTACGTACAGGGAGTTGAAGGTGGTGCGCTGCGCGGTGAAGTTGCGGAAGTAGATGCCGTTGGACTTGTCCGCGCGGATGGCGTTCAGCTTCTGGTACTTCGCGTCGATGACGACGTCCTGCCGGGAGGCGCCGGTGCCCTCGATCTGGAGGTCGGTCTTGCCGAGGACCGCGACGAGGTTCTGGTTGTGCCGGCACTGCACCTGCTGCTCGTAGGACAGGATCTGGTAGCCGAGCGAGGAGTTGGATGCCTTCAGCCTCGTGCAGTCCCCCGTGGGCGGCGCCAGCGAGGGCTCCTCCTCGTAGAGGCCGGGGAGGATGGCGATGTTCATACCGGGGCGGTCGACGGCGTCCACGGCCTCCTGGAGGTGCCGGTAGCCGCTCTTCTCGCAGCGTTCGTACAGGGCGAGGTTGCGCTGCCTGAGCTCCTGGGGGAAGGCGGATATCCGGTGCTCGAAGGCCGCCCGGTCGGTCTTGCAGACCAGCAGATCGGGCTCGGCCGCCCGGTAGCGGGGCACGGATCCCGAGCCGTCCGGGAGGGCCACCGGGCGCTCCTCGTGCGCGCGGGCGGCGGGCGCGCAGACGAGCAGGGACAGGAGGGCGAGGAGGGCGGCGAGGAGCGCCGCCGGCACGGCAGGGAACCTGCGGGTCCACGACATGCGCGTGAGAGTAGAGCAATGTTCATCTTTTTGGAGCCCCCGCGGCAGGGGGAATGCGCACGGGCGGCCATTGACGCGGGCCGCCCAGAATCCTACTGTCGAGCATAGGATTTCTTCGACAGAGCGGGAGCACCCCCATGAGCGAGCAGGCCAGGAAGACGGCGGAGGCGCTGGAGTACCTCACCGGCTTCGGCAACGAGCACAGCTCGGAGGCCGTCCCCGGCGCGCTCCCGCCCGGCCGCAACTCGCCCCAGCGCGCGCCCCTCGGGCTGTACGCGGAGCAGCTCAGCGGCAGCGCCTTCACCGAGCCCCGCCGCCACAACCGCCGCTCCTGGCTCTACCGGATCCGCCCCTCGGCCGCCCACCCGGCCTTCACCCGCACCGACAACGGCGCCCTGCGCACCGCGCCGTTCACCGAGGCTCCCGCCGACCCCAACCGGCTGCGCTGGAACCCGCTCCCCGACCCGGCCCCCGGCACCGACTTCCTCGCGGGCCTGTGGACCCTCGGCGGCAACGGCGACGCCACCCAGCGCGCCGGCATGGCCATCCACCTCTACACCGCCAACGCCTCCATGACCGACCGGGTGTTCAGCGACTCCGACGGCGAGCTGCTGATCGTCCCCGAGCGCGGCGGCCTGCTCCTGCGCACCGAGCTCGGCCTGCTCAGCGCCCGCCCCGGCGAGGTGGCCCTGATTCCGCGCGGGATCCGCTTCCGCGTGGAACTGCTCGACGAGGACGCCCGCGGCTACGTCTGCGAGAACTACGGCCGTCCCTTCGAGCTGCCGGACCTCGGCCCCATCGGCGCCAACGGCCTGGCCGCGGCGCGGGACTTCAAGGCGCCGGTGGCGGCGTACGAGGACCACGAGCGCCCGACCGAGGTGGTCAACAAGTTCTGCGGCAACCTCTGGTCCGCGACCTACGACCACTCCCCGCTGGACGTCGTCGCCTGGCACGGCACCCACGTCCCGTACGTGTACGACCTGCGCCGCTTCAACGTGCTCGGCTCGATCAGCTACGACCACCCCGACCCGTCGATCTTCACCGTGCTGACCTCGCCCTCCGACACCCCGGGCCTGGCCGGCGTCGACTTCGTGGTCTTCGCCCCGCGCTGGCTGGTCGGCGAGGACACCTTCCGCCCGCCGTACTTCCACCGCAACGTGATGAGCGAGTACATGGGCCTGATCGAGGGCGCCTACGACGCCAAGGCCGAGGGCTTCGTCCCCGGTGGCGGCTCCCTCCACAACATGATGTCGGCCCACGGTCCGGACCGGGAGACCTTCGACCGGGCCAGCGCCGCCGAGCTGAAGCCGCAAAAGATCGACGACGGTCTGGCCTTCATGTTCGAGACCCGCTGGCCGATCACCACCACCTCCCAGGCGGCCGGCGCCGACCACCTCCAGCGCGGATACGACGACGTCTGGCAGGGGCTCGAACGCCACTTCCGCGCCTAGGATGCGGTGGCAGCACCGCACGCCCCGCGCCTCCCGTACGGAGAACCACCCGTGACCGCCTTCGCCCCCGACTCGCTCGTACTCAACCGGAAGCTGCCGCTCTGGTACCAGGTCTCGCAGTCACTGCGCGCCTCGATACTGGGGCGCACCCCGGACGCCTCGCTGCGGCTGCCCACCGAGGAGCAGCTCGCCGAGCACTACGGGGTGAGCGTGCTGACCATGCGGCAGGCGCTGAAGGAGCTGGAGGGCGAGGGGCTGATCAGCCGGCACCGGCGGCGCGGGACGTTCATCGAGCCGGGGGCGCGGCGCGGGGCTCCGGTGCGGCTGCTGGGTTCGGTCGACGCGATCGTGGCCCAGCAGTCGGGCGAACGTACGACGATTCTCGGCCATACGCGGACGAAGGTGCCCGGGGAGCTGCTGGAGCACTTCCCGGACATCCCCGAGGTGGTCACCTACCGCAGGCTGCGCCACGACGGCGAGAGCGGCGAGCCGACCAACTGGGCGGAGAACGCCGTCCGGCCGGAGATCGCGGACGCGGTGGACCTGGCCGATCTCGCCCGCTGGCCGATGACGAAGGTGCTGCGCGACGTGGTGGGCGTGCGGATCAGCCGGATCACGGACACCGTGGAGGCGCGCCTCGCCGACCCGGAGACGGCCGAACTGCTCCAGGTGCCGCTGCTCAGCCCGATCCTGCACTACACGGGTGTGACGTACGACGAGGACGGCCGGGTCGTGGACGTGGCCCGGATCCGCTACCGCGGTGACCGGTTCTCGTTCACGGTCACCGTCGACGCCCACTGAGCCACCCGCTCGTCACTTCTTCCCGGCGTCACTTCTTCCCGTGTCACCTCTTCCCGGCATCACTTCTTCTCGTCGTCGTCCGCGCCGCGTTCTCCCTCGGCCTGGGACGGGGTGGTGCGCATCGTCTCCGCGTGACGCTGCATCTTCTCCTTCTCGTCCATGTCCTCGTCGAGCCGCTCTCCCTCGGCCTGCGACGGAGTCGAGTATTCGTCGTACTGACTCATGGCCGTCTCCTCGAATCGGTGGGCCGCGGCGACTGATCGCCGCACATACCACACGTTCCGTACATAAGGAGCGTAGCTCCGGCGCACCGTCGCTACCATCTGCCGGGTGAGCGAAGACGTACCCCTGCTGGACGATCTGATGCCCTGGGCGGTGGGCCCCCTGCGCCTGGGCCGGGCCTGGGTCGCGGCTCCCGACCCGGCCGCCCTGCGGGCCCGCTGGGCTGCCCTGGCCGGCGCCGAAGAGCCGGAGCAGGAGCGCTTGTTCCGCCCGAGCCGCGCCCGTACGCCCACTGCCGGGGCGGCCGCGCTGCCCGGCCGGCGCTCCCCGTCCACCGCCCGCTTCGCCGACGCACCGGGGCCCTGCCCGGAGCCCGTACGCGTGCTGCGCGAGCCGTTCGACGAGCAGTGGCTGCTGCCCGACCAGCGGCTCATCGACCTGGCCCGTCCGGAGCTGTGGCGGGTGCTGGACGAGCACCAGCTCTTCGCCGTCGAGACCCCCGAGCTGCTGGTCACCGCGCACCTTCCGGTGGGCCGCCTGGGCCGGATCCGCCCCCTGCACCGACGCCCCGGCGGCGCGGAGCCCAATCTCGCGCCAGGCCTGCTGCCACTGCTCGGCGAGCGCTACGGCGCCCGGGTCACCCCGCAGGACGTGCTGTGCTGGATCCTCGCCGCCGGCCGGCCGGGCCCCCGGGGGTACGAGGTCCCGCTCACCGCCGACCCCGGGCGCTGGCGGGCCGGTCTGGAACTCGGCCACCGCATCCTCGCCGTCCAGCTGCGCGGCGGCCGCGGCGGCGAGCCGCCCCGACTGCCCGGCGGGCGCCGCCCGTACGTCCGCTCGGCGGTCCCGGCCCGGCCGGAAGGGCTCGCCTACGACCCGGCCGGCGAGACGCTGAGCCTCGGCGCGGGCACCATCTCCCCGGTCCCCGCGGGAGCCTGGGAGTACGAAGCCCCGGGCGGCAGCCGGGTGCTGGAGGCGTGGTTCGCCGCCCGCGCGGCGCACCGCGCCCCGGAGGCCGAGGGGCTGGAGGCGATCGGGCCCGCGGCCTGGCCGCAGGCCTGGACCTCGGAGCTGCTGGCGCTGGTCACGACCCTTGCGCTGCTGGCCGACCTGGCGCCGCAGCGCGCGGAGTTCACGCCGGGGCCGCTGCTGCCCGCCGCCGCCCTGGGCGCCGCGGGCGTGCTGCCGCCGCCGCGCTGGTCCCGGCGTCCGGCCTCCGTACTGGACCACCAGGAGGAGGGCCCGGGCGGCCAGTTCGCCCTGCTCTGAGGCCGGCCGGCACAGGCCGCCGGAGCCCGGCCGGGGGCCAGGCCCGGGGCCGGGCGCCCCGCACCCATGCCCACGCCGGCCCGGGGGCCGCCCCCGGCCTCCACGCCGGGCCCCTCGCCAGGCCCACGCCCGCCCTCCGCGCCGGCTCTACTCCGGGTCCCAGGCGCCCAGCAGCCGGGACACCCAGCGCGCGAACACCGCGTCCGGCTCCGCGGCCGCCGCCGCGACCGGATGGCTCGCGCCGAAGGCCGCCGCCAGCCTCGGGTACCGCCCCGTCGCCAGGCACGAGCCCAGGTAGGCCGCTCGTACGTCCTGTTCGGCGGCCTCGCTCCAGGGCAGCGACCGGGCGCGCTCGGCCATGGCCAGTTCGCTCGCCACATAGGTCGCCACCGTGCCGTTCACCGCCGCGACGAGCTCCAGCTTCTCCCCGTCCGGTACGTCCAGGGGCGCCAGGCAGTCCAGGCAGTGCTCCAGGTAGCGCAGGGCGTTCGGGCTGAAGCCGTGGACGGGGGAGAGCAGCCGCGGCAGCCACGGGTGGCGGTGCATCAGCGCACGGGTCTGGAGGGCCAGCGCGAGCAGGTCGGCCCGCCAGTCGCCGGTCGGCGGGTGCAGTGCGTACTCGCCGCTGACCGCGTCGACCATCAGCTCGTACAGGTCCTCCTTGCGCGGCACGTAGTTGTAGAGGGACATCGTCCCCGCGCCGATGCCCGCCGCCACGCGTCGCATCGAGACGGCCTCGATCCCCTCCGCGTCGGCGATCCGCACGGCCTCGGCCGCGATCGACTCGCGACTGTGGGCCGGCCGGGGGCCGCGGGCGGCCCGCTGCGGGCGGGCCCAGATCACCTCGGGTTGGGCGGGTCGCCCGCTGGCTGTCATCGCTCATCACCTCGTCCTCGCCCCCATGCTAGTTACGTACACCGTACGTAGTGCGTTAGGGTGCCTCCATGACAACTACGTACGCTGTACTTAGTGAGCGGTTGGAGAAGCGTTTCGGCGAGGTGCATACGCTGCGCGGCCTCGATCTGGCCGTCCCCGAGGGCACGGTCTGCGGCCTCCTCGGCCCCAACGGCGCGGGAAAGACCACCGCGGTGCGCATCCTCACCACCCTCACCCGGCCCTCCGGCGGCCGCGCACTCGTCGCGGGCCACGACGTCACGCGCGACCCCGGCGCCGTCCGCCGCGCCATCGGGGTCACCGGCCAGTACGCCTCGGTCGACGGCGACCTGACCGGCCGTGAGAACCTGCGGCTCTTCGCGCGCCTCGCCGGACTGCGCGGACCGGGCGGCCGGGCCCGCGCCGACGAGCTGCTGGACCGCTTCCGGCTGGGCGAGGCAGCCGACCGCGTGGCCTCCACCTGGTCGGGCGGGATGCGCAGGCGCCTGGACCTGGCCGCCGGGCTGATCACCCGCCCCCGCGTGCTCTTCCTCGACGAGCCCACCACCGGCCTGGACCCGGCGGCCCGCGAGGACATCTGGACGGCGGTCCGGGCCCTGGCCGCGGAGGGCACGACCGTCCTGCTGACCACCCAGTACCTGGAGGAGGCCGACCACCTCGCCGACGACATCGTCGTGGTGGACCACGGCCGGGCCGTGGCCACCGGCACCCCCGCCGGGCTCAAGGCCCGGATCGGCGCCCACGCCGAGGTCACCGTCGCCGAGGCGGACGCGCTCGCGGGCGCGGCCGTCGTACTCGACCAGCTCACCGGCGGCCGGCCCGTGCTCGACGAGGAGCGCCTGACCGCCGGGGTGAGCGTGCTGGACACCGGGCTCACGCTGCCCCGGATCGTCCGCGCGCTCGACGCCGCCGGGGTGGCGGTCACCGATGCCGCCCTGCGCCCGCCCACCCTGGACGAGGTGTTCCTGCGGCTCACCCAGGTCCGTACCGCCACCCCGAAGGAGCACGCGGCATGAGCACCCTGCTGTCGGACGGCGGCGCCGTCTTCACCCGCCAGCTGCAGAAGGCCCGGCACGCTCCGGCGCTGCTGGTCCTGACCCAGACCATGCCGATCACCATGCTGCTGTTCTTCGGCTACGTCTTCGGCAGTGCGCTCGCCATGCCGGGCTCCGAGTACCGCGGGTTCCTGGTGCCGGGGCTGCTGGCCGCCACCGCCGCCAACGGGCTGATGACCGGCATGTTCACGGCCGCCCAGGACGCCCACCGCGGGGTGATGGACCGCTTCCGGACCCTGCCGATGAGCCGCGCGGCCGTCCCGCTCGGGCAGACCGCCGCCGACCTCCTGACGACGGCGGTGTCGATGGTGCCGCTGATGCTGGTGGGGCTGGCGATGGGCTGGCGCGTCGAAAACGGTCTGCCGGGCGCACTGGGGGCGTTGGGCGTGCTTCTGCTCTTCCGCTTCGCCACGGCGTGGGCGGGGACGTACCTGGGCCTGCTCAGCAAGAGCGAGGAGGCGGCGGGCCAGCTCGGCAGCGCCACCTTCGTCCTGCCGATGCTGTCGAGTGCGTACCTGCCGACCGCCGGGCTGCCCGGGTGGCTGCGCACGGTCGCCGAGTGGAACCCGATCAGTGCGGTCGCGACGGCGGTGCGCACGCTGTGCGGGAACGCGGGCGGCGAACCGGTCCCGGGCGCCGCCTGGCCGGCCGCGCACCCGGTCGCGGGGGCCGTGCTCTGGTCGCTGGTGCTGCTGGCGCTGTGCGCACCCCCGGCCGCCCGCCGGTTCGCGCGCGGCCGGGACTGAGCGCCCAACCGAGCGCTCGGCAGTACGGAACAGGGCAGTCGGGCCACACCCGTGATCGGAATGCGACACCGTGTCCGATGACAGGGCGGGGTGGGAACCGGTAGGCAGGCCGTATGTCTGTCACTCCTCCCGCCCCGCAGCCCGTAGAGCCCCTCCCCCTCGACGGCGTCACCGTCGTCGCGGTGGAACAGGCCGTCTCGGCCCCCTTCGCCACCCGCCAGCTCGCCGACCTGGGGGCCCGTGTCGTGAAGGTCGAGCGGCCCGACGGCGGTGACTTCGCGCGGGACTACGACACCGCCGCGCAGGGACTCGCCTCGCATTTCGTGTGGGCCAACCGGGGCAAGGAGTCGATCGCGCTCGACCTGAAGGATCCGCGCGGCCTGGAGATCCTGCACGGCCTGCTGGACGGCGCCGACGTGTTCGTGCAGAACCTCGCCCAGGGGGCGGCCGCCCGGCTCGGTCTGGACTCGGCGGCGCTGTGCGCGCGGTACCCGCGGCTGGTCGCCGTGGACATTTCCGGTTACGGGGCCGACGGCCCGTACGCCCACAAGCGCGCCTACGACATGCTCGTGCAGTGCGAGGCGGGGCTGGTGTCCGTGACCGGCACCCCGGAGCAGCCCGTCAAGGCGGGCATCCCGGCGGCCGACATCGCCGCGGCCATGTACGCCTTTTCCGGAGTGCTCGCGGCGCTGCTGCGCCGCGGCACCACGGGACGCGGCGGCCGCGTGGAGGTGTCGATGCTGGACGCGCTCGCGGAGTGGATGGGGCACCCCCTGCACCACACGATGCACGGCGGGGAGCAGCCCGTGCGCACGGGTCTCGCGCACGCCGTGATCGCCCCGTACGACGCCTATCCCACGGCGGACGGGGACCGGGTGCTGCTGTCGGTGCAGAACGACCGGGAGTGGCGGCGGCTGGCCGAACAGGTGCTGTTGCGACCCGAGTTGGCCGAGGATCCGGCGTACGCGACGAACGCGGCCCGCACCCGCGGCCGGGAGAAGACCGACGCGGTGGTCGCCGAGGCCCTGGCCCTGCTGGACGCCGGAGAGGCGATCGCCCGGCTGGAGGCTGCGGGCATCGCGTGCGCGCGGCTGAACTCCGTGGCCCAGCTCGCGGCCCATCCGCAGCTGGCGGCCCGGGACCGGTGGCGGGAGGTGGGATCACCGGCCGGTCCGCTGCGGGCGCTGCTGCCGCCGATCGGGCTGCCGGGTGGCGCGGCGCCGAGGATGGGCGCGGTGCCCGCGCTCGGTGAACACACCGAGGCCCTGCTGCGCGCCCTGGGGATGACGGGCGCGCAGATCACGACACTGCGCCGGGATGGTGTGGTTGCGTAGGGCCGGGGGCGAAACTTCCGGGGGGTCGGGGACGTTTTACGAGCGGCGGCTGCCGAAGAGCGTGCGACGCAGACGGCGCAGGGGCGCGAAGAGCGAGACGCGCGCGCTCCGGCTCCGCAGGCGGTGCGTGTGGTCGCGGGAGGTGAGCTCGCGCATCAGCAGGGTCGCCTCGGCGACCTCACGGTGCGGGACGGCGGGTCCGCCCAGCACGGCGAGATGGCGGTCGAGGCGCGAGCTGGTCGCACTGCTGCCGCAGGTGATGGCAGGCACGCGGGGCGGCCTGCTGCGCATTGCTATCTGTTCCATGATCTCTCCCCACCCGTACGAGGGCACCCGGCCCGGGCAGGGTAACCCTATCGCCCCCGTATCGTCCTCGGGTATCCCGGTGGTGTGAATTACCCCTATGGCGACGGGGAGTTGACGGTTACTCAGCGGAGTCGACCGTCACTCTCCGCACGGATCGCGGGGGTTGGGGAGGCCCCGGCGGCGGTTCTGCCGCTGCAGGGGCCACGCGAGGCGCGCTGCGCTAACGTGGAGTGATCGCCCGGTAACACGCCGATGCGCCTGGGGGGCTCGTATGAGTGACGACACGCGTGGCAGGGACGGGGAAACGGACGCCGGCCCCGGGCGTGTCCTGGCGGACCGCTACCGGTTGCTCGGTCCGCTCGGCCGGGGCGGCATGGGCATCGTGTGGCGGGCCCGGGACGAGCTGCTGGGCCGCGAGGTGGCGGTCAAGGAGGTACGGGCGCCGGCCGGACTGGACGGGGCCGAGGTGGGCCGGATGTACCGGCGCCTGGAGCGGGAGGCCTGGGCCGCTGCCCGGGTCTCGCACCGCGGGGTCGTCACGGTCTACGACGTGGCCACCGAGGACGGCCGGCCGTGGATCGTGATGGAGCTGGTGCGCGGGCTGTCGCTGGCCGACGTGCTGGAGGCCGAGGGGCCGCTCACCCCGCAGCGGACCGCGCACCTCGGCGAGCAGGTGCTGGCCGCGCTGCGTTCCGCGCACGAGGCGGGGGTGCTGCACCGGGACGTGAAGCCCGGCAACGTGCTGGTGGCCAACGACGGGCGGGTGGTGCTGAGCGACTTCGGGATCGCGCGGCTGGAGGGCTCCGCGGCGATCACCATGACGGGCGAGGTGGTGGGCTCCCCCGAGTTCCTCGCACCGGAGCGGGCCGCGGGCCGTGAGCCGGGCCCCGCATCGGACCTGTGGTCGCTCGGGGTGATGCTCTACGCGGCCGTCGAGGGGGTCTCGCCCTTCCGGCGCGGTACGGCGTTGGCGACCCTGCGGGCGGCGGCGGAGGAGGAGCTGCCGCCGCCGCGCCGGGCGGGGCCGCTGACGCCCGTGCTGGAGGGGCTGCTCCGCAAGGATCCCGACGAGCGGCTCTCCGCGGCGGAGGCGGCCCGGATGCTGCGGATCATCGGCGCGGGCGGGACCGTACGGGACGCCGGGGGGCCGGTGTCGGGGCCGGACGCCCCCACTGCCGTCCTGCCGCACCGGCAGGAGGGGGCGCAGGGCACGCGGCGGACGGCGCCCCTGCCGGCTCCGGTGCCGGGCGCGGGCCCGGCGGCGGCCGGGCCTGCCCCGCTCTCCGGCCCCGCCCGGCAGGGGCAGGGGCAGGCCGGCATGGTGCTGGTCCTCGGGATCGTGGTGCTGTTGCTGGCGCTGGCCGCGCTGGGCTGGCTGCTGCTGAGGGACCGGGACACCGCGGCCCGGGGAGAGGGGCGGCCTGCGGGCGGGGGCTCCGCGTCCACGGGCGCGGCGGGACCGGCCTCGCCCTCGGCGCCCCCGACGGTGTCGGCATCCGCCCCGGCTTCGGCTTCGGCTTCGGCCTCCGTGTCCCCTTCGGCCACGCCCGTCCCGCATGCCACCGCAGCCGTCCGTGCCGTACGCGACGGCTACAGCGGGAGCTGCCCGCCGGCCGCCTCCGCGGCCCCCGCCTTCACCGCCGACCTCACGGTGGACCGTACGCCCGCCACCCTGGAGTACCGGTGGGCGACGCGCAGCGGCCTCACCTCCGGCCCCGGCTGGCAGACCGTCACGTACGGGGCTCAGGAGACGGCCGCGCGCCGGCTCGACCACACCGAGCTCACCCACTTCCCGAACGCGACCTTCCGCGACGCGATCCGGCTGGAGGTGCGGGGACCGGCGGCGACGGCCTCGGACTGGGTGGAGTTCTCCGTGACGTGCGGGAAGGAGGCCCCGACGGGCGGGGCCTCCCCCGGTCCGAGCACGTCGCCGGGCACCTCGCCGGGTACGGCCGCGCCGGACCCGGCGCATGCTCCCGAGCAGTGACGCCAGGTCAGGCGGCGTTGGTCAGGACCGGCAGGTAGCCGCCGGACTGTCCGGCGGCGGTCGGGTGGTACGACTCGCCTATGTTGAGCCAGTTGACGCTGTGCAGCCACGCGTCGCCGGAGCAGATCTCGTGGCCGGTGAAGGCGCCGGCGACCGAGGCGAAGGCGAACCCGTGGTCGGCGGCGCGTTTGGCGATGGCGGCGTTGAGGTAGTCGGCGGCGCCGTTGATGGCGGAGCGCTCACCCTCGGTGAGGCCGGTGACGCAGGTTCCGTTGAGCTTGTAGAAGCGGGGGTAGCCGAGGACCACCACGCGGGCGGCCGGCGCCCTGCCGTGGATGGCGTTGTAGACCTGGTCGAGCTGGCCGGGCAGGGTGGAGTCGACGTACGCCTTGGCCTGGTTGACCCGGCTGATGCAGGTGGCTTCGGACTGGAGCACACAGGTCGTCATGACGTCGGAGAAACCGGCGTCATTGCCGCCGATGGTGATGCTGACGAGGTCGGTGCCGGAGTTCAGCGGACCGAGCTGCCCGGAGAGGACGTCGCCCGTACGGGCGCCCGAGCAGGCGGTGAAGGAGAAGGTCTGCGGGGAGTGGGCGGCGGCCCAGAGGGCGGGATAGGCGCGGGTGGTCCGCTTGCAGGATCCGCTCGCGCTGTCGTAGTTGCCGGCGCCGACGCCCGAGGAGTACGAGTCTCCGAGGGCGACGTAGCCGAAGTCGGCCGAGGCGGCGGCCGCCTGTCCGGCGCCGAACAGGGCGGCGCCTGCGGCGAGTAACAGGGAGGAGGTGAGGGCAGCGAAGCGACGCGACATTCTCATGCTCATGTGTGCGGCTCCTTGTGGGGGTTACTCCTGAGTCCGTGGTACAAGGAGCCGAGGGTGGCTGGAAGTGTCCATGCCAAGAATATTCAGGGCAGGGTTACCTCCCGAACCTTCACCGGCAGGGGGTTTGAAGAGGGAACCCGGGCACCCGATCCGGCGAAACACAGGTGCACGGGGCCACTTCGTGCCGGATCATGGGCGCCATGCCATCCCAGCCGCACGACGCACTGCCGATCCGGCTCAACGTCGACGACAGCGATTCCCCGTCGGATGTCGTGGACGCCCTGTTCCTCGGCCGGTTCGCGTCCGGCGAGCAGCCCTACTCGCACAGCGTCACGATCGAGCGGGTGAAGGCCGAGGCGACCCTGCTGCCGCCGTCGGCCACCGTGCTGCGCTCGGCGCGCGACTCCGACCGCAGTGCCGTCCTCGCGGAGGGCGAGGGCTGGACCGTGCTCGTGTCCCGCTGGAGCCGGGGCGCGGACGTGACGGTGACGGCCGTGAGCGAGGAGCTCGCCGTGGGCGTGCTGGGCGAGGCCACCGACGGCGCGCAGGACGAGCCCGAACCGCAGCCGGAGAACGTCACCATGGGGTTCTGGTACGTCTCGCCGCGCCGCGGCCCGTACCGGACGACCCGCCAGATCGCGGCCGGCACCTGGGCGGAGGTACGGCAGAACTACACCGCGCCGGTGGCCGGGGCGATGGACCGCCTGATGAAGGTCACCCCCGACGACATCGCCGGCCGGCTGCTCCTGCTCCATGGTCCGCCGGGCACCGGGAAGACCTCGGCGCTGCGGACCCTGGCCCGGTCCTGGCGGGACTGGTGCCAGGTGGACTGCGTCCTGGACCCGGAGCGGCTGTTCAACGACGTGGGCTACCTGATGGACATCGCGATCGGCGAGGACGAGGGGACCTCGAAGGGCCGGTGGCGGCTGCTGCTGCTGGAGGACTGCGACGAGCTGATCCGCGGCGAGGCCCGCCACACCGCCGGACAGGCGCTGTCCCGGCTGCTCAACCTGACGGACGGTCTGCTCGGGCAGGGCCGCAACGTGCTGGTGGGGGTGACGACCAACGAGGACCTGGAGCGGCTGCACCCCGCGGTGGTCCGCCCGGGGCGGTGCCTGGCCCGGATCGAGGTCGGGCGGCTGACGCACGGGGAGGCGGTGGAGTGGCTCGGCTCCGAGGAGGGCGTCTCCCGCGAGGGCGCCACGCTGGCCGAGCTCTTCGCCCTGCGCCGGGGCGCCGGCCCGGCGTCCCTGCTGCCGCCGCAGGGCCAGGACGCGGAGGCGGGCCTGTACCTGTGACCGCACGCGACAATGGGGGCCCGACGAAGCCCCCGGGGCGTGCGCGTGGCCGGGCGGCCGCGACCGCCGCGCCGCGGGGGCGCACCGAACAGGAGAGCGCCCCGTGCCCGGACCGGCCCCGCAGGACCATCCGTACCCCGACAGCCTCGTCCCCGGCGAGGGGCCCGAGCCGCACCCGCAGCTGGAGCCGGTCCTGCCCCTCCTCGGCCGCTGGCGCGGCCGAGGCCGCGGTGAATACCCCACCCTTG
Organism: Streptomyces sp. NPDC006326; assembly: GCF_040612915.1. Lineage (NCBI taxonomy): Bacteria > Bacillati > Actinomycetota > Actinomycetes > Kitasatosporales > Streptomycetaceae > Streptomyces > Streptomyces sp. NPDC006326. The sequence continues at coordinate 79,415 of NZ_JBEXRC010000023.1, forward strand.
AGCAGGACTTCCGGTACGAACAGGAGATCACCTTCAGCCACGACGGCAGGCCCTTCCTGCGCTACGAGTCGCGCGCCTGGCTGATCGACGGCTCCGGTACGCCGCTGCGCCCCTCGGGCCGCGAGTCGGGCTGGTGGCGGGTCATGCCCGACGCCACCCTGGAGGTGGTCCTCTCCCATCCGACGGGGATCGTGGAGACGTACGCCGGCCGGGTGTCCGGCCCGGAGATCGAGCTCACGACCGACCACGTGGCGCGTACCCCGCAGGCCAAGAAGGTGACCGGCATGCGGCGCCGGTACACCCTGCGCGACGGGGAGCTGCAGATCGCCCAGGACATGGCGGCGATGGGACAGCCCCTGCAGCACCACCTCGGTGCCCGGCTGCGCCGGTACCCCGCCTGAACCGGAGGGCCGGCCGGTACGGGCCTGCGCGGACCGCGGCCGGGCCGGGCTACGCGCCGAAGCGGGCCCGCAGGGCGTCGAGCACCGCCGCCGTCGCCTCGTCGGCGGTCAGGCCCAGCCGCTGCGCCCGCTCCGCGTAGGCCTGGGCGGCGGCGGCCGCCTCCCGGGCGGCCCCTTCGCCGGCCGCGGCGACGAAGGTGCCGTTGCGGCCGCGGGTCTCGATCACCCCGTCCGCCTCCAGCGCCCGGTACGCCTTCGCGACGGTGTTCGCGGCCAGCCCCAGCTCCTCCGCCAGCCCGCGCACCGTCGGCAGCTTGTAGCCCACCGGGAGCGTGCCCGTCCTCGCCGCCTGCGCGATCTGCGTGCGCACCTGCTCGTACGGGGCGTCCGCACCGGCCGCGCCGTCAATCCGGATCTTCAGGTTCGTCGAGGTCACGCCGCCGATTCTCCCCCATCGTGCGGGAAATTCGCAGGCGTCCGCCCCCGCCCCGCGCCTACGGTCGGCCCATGACCGCATTGATCCGCGACCTGCGCCGGGGCGACCCCTCGGATGCGGAGTCCGTCGTACGGGTACGCCGCGCGGCGCTGCCCTTCATGATCACCACCAGCGCCGGCGTGTCCTTCGAACTGGACTCCGCCCCTCCGGCGAAGCACTACCGGATCCTCCTCGCCGAGGACTCCGACGGCCGTGTCGTCGGCACCGCCCAGGTCGGTGTCGCCCACGACGCCCTCCAGCCGGGGCAGGCCTTCGTCAACGCCTGCGTGGACCCCGCGCACCGCCGCCGCGGCGCGGGCACGGCCCTGCTGCGTGCGGCCGAGGAGCACCTGGCCGCGCAGGGCGCGGTGCAGGTGTACGCCTGGGTCCTCGACGAGCCCGCCCACCGCGCGTTCGCCGTACGGCACGGCTACCGTCCCAGCCGTTCGGCGCACTTCCTGCGCCTGGACCTGGCCGCGGCCGCGCTGCCGCCGTACCCGGCCGCCCTCCCCTCCGGTGTGGAGCTCCGCCCCGGCTCCGCCTTCGCGGCGGACCCGCGCCCGCTGTACGAGGCCGACGCGGCGGTCAGCGCCGACGAGCCGGGCGACGTACCGGCGGCACTCGACGACTACGGGGACTGGCTGCGCGGCATCTGGCACGACCCCCAGATCGACAAGGACCTGACCACCGTGGTCCTCGTCGACGGGGCGGTCGCCGCCTTCACCGCCGCCCGGACCGACGGCGCCACGCGGTACGGCTCGGCGATGACCGGCACCCTGGAGGCCTTCCGCGGCCGCGGCCTGGCCCGGCTCGCCAAGACGGTGTCCCTGCACCGGGCGCGCGCCGCGGGGTACACCGAGGCCTTCACCGGCAACGACACCGGGAACGGACCGATGCTCGCCGTCAACCGGAAGTTCGGGTACGCGATCTGCGCGACCGAGACCCGTTACACCAAGGCACTGGAGCAGACCCGATGACCGACCGCCCCGCCGACCGCCCCGCCGGCCGGCTGACCGTGGTCCTGACCAAGGCCGGCCGCACCAAGATCCGCTACCCGGCCACCCTGGTCGCCGACACCGGCGACCGCATCAGCGTCCGGGCCCCCTGGGCGGCCGAGGGCGTCCGGGACTTCGGCTTCGTGCGCTTCGAGCCGGGTGACGTGTTCACCGAGCACTTCTGGCGCGAACGCTGGTACGCGGTCAAGGAGGTCCGTACGGGTGAGGGCGTCCTCAAGGGCTGGTACTGCGACGTCACGCGCCCGGCGGTGGTGCGGGACGGCGAGATCCTGGTGGAGGACCTCGACCTCGACCTGTGGGTCTCCTCGGACGGCAGCCGCGTACTGCGCCTGGACGAGGACGAGTTCGCGGCGAGCGGCCTCGCACGGTCCGACCCGCGCGCGGCGGCCGAGGCGCTCCGCGCCCTGGACGCCCTGTCCGCCCAGGCCCACTCCCCCGCAGGCCTGACCGGCCTCCTGACCTGAGCCGCGCCTCTTTCTGTCGGCCCGCTTAGTGGTTCCTTAAGAGGAGCCTAAAGAGGAATCGCGGCTTGCAGCGGAGTTCCAGCAGGTCAGCGGCCTAGCGGAACTGCACAGCCCGTACGAGGGAGCCAAACAGGGAGCCAGGCCGCAGAATTCAGCGGCTTAGGAAGCCGGCGGCCCTTCGCCGCGGCCGGGATCGAAGATCTCGTCCATGGCTTCGGCGCCTTTGGTGATCACCGGCCGGATCTGCTTCCTGTACACCCGCTTCGTGGTCTGGGTTCCGCTGTGCCCGACCAGCCTAGCGATGTCCTTGATCCGGAGACCGTAGTCAGACAGCAGCGAAACGAAGCTCGTCCGGAGCTCCCGCGTGGTCGACACCTGGGGATTCGGGAACCCCGCCTCCCTGAGCAACGCGCGGAGGTTGCGCCGCACATCGAGCGCGGTCCGGAGGCCTCCCGATTCATGCGGGAAGACGAGTCCTGCCGTCGACCACTCTCGGCCGGCCCTCTGGTACTCCGCCTGCTGGCGAGCTCTGTGGGCCCGCATCACGTCAGCCGCGCGCCGGGGCATAGCGAGCGAGCGACGGCTCTTCAGGGTCTTCGTCTCCCCGTGCCGGCGGACGGAGCGCCACACGTCGACGTGAGCCTCGCTTCCGTCCTCCGGATCGGTATGAACGTGATCCCACGTCAGGGGCCTGGTCTCCTCCGTCCGGGTCCCGACGAGCAAGGCGAGCACCACGTAGGCATGGATCCAACTCCCCTCATTGGTGCTCAAGACCGCCATGCCCTGTTCCACGGACAACGACTTGCTCTGGCGGCCGGCCTTGCCGTCCGGCACTTCAACCAACTCGGTGACGTTCTGCGCGGCCTTCCCTCGACGCTGCGCGTGCGTGACGGAGCGGCTCAGCACCGAGAACATCAAGCGCAGGGAAGTTGTGGCGAGGACTTCCTTCCGACCCTCCAGCCATTCATCAAGATGGTCTGCTTCCAGTTCGCGCAGCTTTAACGAACCCAGGTAGGGATAGATGTGCGTGGTGGCCAGGCTCCGGTAGGTGGACCGGCTCGACTCGGTTTTGCCCTTCATCCCCTGCGCCAACCAGTCCTCCACAGCCTGCTGCACCGTGTATCGGGCGGGTGCAGGCTTCCCCTTCTCCAACGCTGCGCGGAGATCGCGCAGCTTTTTGCGCACCTCCGTCTTGGTGCGACCAGATACCTTCGGGAGGTTCCGCTTCCCCGAAGCGGTGTAGCCCCAGGAAATCGCCCCGATGTACCGGTTTTTGGACGCGTCCCAGTAGATCGAATCCTCTCCGTGTCCGGCTCTGCGGTTCGCGGGTTCCTGATCCGACATCGCTTCCTGCCTATGCGAAGGGCCGCCTCATTGTGAGGCGGCCCCAGTTCCGGGACTTGAGCTAGCGGGTGGCTTCCTCGCGCTCCAAGAGGGCGAGGTACTCGTGAATGGCCGCGGTCGGAACCAGCCGGGCTCGCCCCTCTTTGACAGCGCGGAGACGCCCCGTACGAATCAGTTCGAAGACGACCGTGCGGCTCATGCTGAGCAGGCGACTGGCTTCCCTGACCGGCACGAGCAAGGGCTCACCTGATGTGATCGCGGTTGTCACTCTTCGCTCCTTGTGGGTTCGGGCGCCTCCGCGCCTGTCCGAGGCTCGAATTTCTGCGTCATCGCGTCACTTACGTCACTCGCGCGGGTGACCTGCGGTTTTGGGTGACGTAGGGGGTGGGCGTGTGTCACCGCTCTGCGTCACCTGTGTCATCGGGTGACGCAGCCGTGGGCCGTCTACGTCACCCGTGTATCTGCAGGTCATGGGCTGTTTCTGGGTTGCTGGTGACGCGGGTCACGCGGGTGACGCAGCGTCTCTTCTCTTAGGAAAAAGAAGGGGGTTCTGTTGTGGTGCGTTGCGTCTTCAAGCGCGAGGAGAGGGCCGCTGCGCGGCACGTCCCTTGCAGCGGCGGCAAGCCGCCGGACAAGCAAGAGAAGCACGCGGGCGGCCCCGCCGGGGTGCTCTTCTTGCTTGGTGCGGGAGCCGCGTGATCGCGGTGATTAGAACGCCGCCGCCTGCTCGTGGGGCTCCAGGGCGGCGGGCCGGGTTCAATGTAGCGGGCGGTTTTGGTGCGGCCCCAGTCGATGAGGACGCCGCGTGCGGCGAGGGTGGGCTGGAGCCGCTTGAGACGGTCGGAGAGGACCTTTCCGGTGGTGGGCCACCCCTTGGGCAGCGGCCGGAAATCCTCGCCGGTGTAGAGCTGAGTGAGGGCGTGTAGCCACTCGGCTGAGGTCATCCGGACCTCATTGCCCGGGTCGAGGCCGGCAGCGTGCTTGAGGACGGTCTGCGCGAGGAGGTCGCCCTCGAAGCTTCTGGTCCCTTCGAGAGGAGGCGGTGGCTCCAACGGCGTGACTGAGCAACTTGGTTGTACTGCCCGCTGCCCGACCAGACCGCCTTCAAGACTATGGAATCGCGATGCAGACGGCAGCGGTTGGAGACCGTGCGAGCGCGCTCAAGTGCTGGGTACTGCGTTGCGCCCCCGAAGTGCTCCTGCCGCGCTCGTCATACAGCTGCCGCTCACGGCACCCCTGGCAACACCCTGTCCTGAGGACCACCGGGGTCAGTGAGGGGGCAGCATGGCGAAGCGCCGACGACCGCAACCCAAGGACAACCGAGGTCGGTACACGAAGACGGGCATACCTCTATGGTTCGGTGCCGCAGCGGTGGTGCTGCTTGTCGCCTACGTCCGTTAGGTGATGCCGAACGGCTCGGTGCGATGAAGGCAGACCGCGAGGTGCGGATGGCCAGTACGCGCAGACTGGCCTCAAGCCACGGCTAGTGGAGGTAGGCGGGCCGAGGGAGATCAGCCGGCCGGGGAGACATGAGGTGGGCCACTACCTCCGGAGCGGCGGCCAACACGGCAACAGCATCGCAATTCTCTCCCGGCCCCGTCCCGCGCAAGCTCACCGCTGTGAGGCGTGTGCCGTCGGCGATCACCTTGGACCAGTGACGAGCCTGCTGCCTGTTCACGTAGCCGATGGGCTCCTTGCCGTAGTTGGGATACACCGCCACGGCGAAGGGGTCATGGGGATTGTCCGGCTCCCGTACCAGCCGCAAGGGGCGTCCTGGGCTCAGATCGGCCCGGCGCACTGCCTCCGCGTAGTAGTTGAGCCCTCGCACGTTCGTCACGTAGAGCCCAGCACGTTGAAGCCGTCGATCAGTCGGGCCAACCAGCAGCCCCGTCTCGTCTTCACAGAGCCGCAGGCCCCCTGCGTATTCGACGAGGTGCAGCCGATGAAGGCAGCCGGGCGCCGGCACGAATCGGTCTGTGGGCCCGTCCGACGGAACGTACACGGCTTCCCCCTTCGGTGCGGAGTCGCTTCACCCTTCCATGGCCGGGCGTACCTTGTTGGGCGTTCGGTCTAGCGTGTCGGCAATACCTGACGGCAAGGTAGCCAAACGATTGCTGCCCTTGACCAATGTGAGGCACGGCTGGCGCTCCGCGTATCGGTGAGTTGCGTGCCCCACGGCGTGTTCCTAGACGAGCTCCGGGTGCAGGACCCTCACGTTCCTAGGCTTCCCGCTTCAGTTGGGGGCCAGATACTCCATCAAGGCACCCGCGGCGCACGGCGAGGCGAGCGCGCCCGTCGCCCGGGCCCACGCTCCTGTCTACGCCCCGCTCCAGCCCGGCCGTGGGCCGCGCGCCAGGCGGCGTGGGTTTGATGAGATAACGCCGCGACTCCGCCTGGCCCCATCAACTTCACGGTTCAGTTCGCTCCGCTCGCGGCTCCAAGCCGAGCAAGGCTTGGCCCGGCCCCCGGTCGGGACGTATTGGAACCGCCTGTACGCAATCAATCATCCTTTTGATCCATGAGCTCCTTCAGTGACTTTTCGGCGTATCCAGTAAACGACCACCCCAATCCATACCTCTCTTGGATCCGGCGCATGTGAGTCTCACTCAGTAGCTGTAGCCTAAAGTTCCTTTCGCTTTCGGGTGCAATTTCGGCCGACAGGTAGGACCAGGAAGATTTAGCCTCCCTCCCCCCGGTTACCCACCAGACTGACGCATATTGGGGGGATCGGGTAAGTTCAAGCACTGCCGAGCTTTCATAGATGCGGGCTGTGCGCCCGACGCGCATACGGTCGGCATCGTCTGGCGGTGAATCTAGCGGAAATGGCTCTCTAACGCTGACAATCGTCCCGCGATCTTTTCGCAAAAAGATAACATTCCCGATGACGCTGATCGAGTCATATCGACTATCTGCCGGAAATTGAATTACTCTTTCGGTGACAACTTCCGCCCCGGGTTCTAGCGTGCTTCCCTCTCCGATGAACGCCCCCTGGGCCACCGCATCCCGTGTCTCTTTGGGTGTGTACAAAGAGAGTTCCCTATTTCCCCGATCTAGATCCTTCTTCCAGTCCTGAAGGGTTCGGCGTTGATTGCTGAACGAGGCCTTTTGGCCTGCGACAACGTAGAGCGAGCCGAGAATATAGACGCCGACCCTGCCCGTGTTCTTGGTGCGCAGTCGAATGGAGGCGGCTGCAGCGCCGCCTTCCTTCAAAGTGATCACCTTGCCAAATTCCGCCGTCGTGGTAACAAGGGCAGGTGAAGTGTACGGTTGATAGATCTGGGTGTATGTGAAATTGGCTACCGCGAGCAAGCTCGTGGCGACCGCGCCAACGGCAATGCCCTGGGTGCGCGGGAGGGTGCTCCAAACGCCGCTGCAGTGGATTCGCCAGAGGGCCCAGCAGGACCACGGAAATAGTGTGACCCAAACCCAAACAAGGTGGGTATAGCTCCGGCTGTCCAATTGCAGGGCGAGTAGTGTCAGGTTTATTGTCAGTGAGATCAGGACGCCGGTAAGGATGAGTAGGCCGGAGTGCTTGGCTGGTCTTGGGCTCAGCTGGTCGCGAAACGCGATGATCGCGGCGATCTCCGTCAGTGCTGCCACTAGAAAAATGACCCCACTGATCCGACCAGAAAGGGTCAGTGCGCCGCCGGCGTCTGCAATTCCGAACGCGGCCAACTCGAGCGCAGTCAATGCCAGGCCTGCGCCGAACAGCACTCGCCGCACCCGCAGCCTCCACTGTGCCATGCACTCAGGGTGGCTGCCGCGCCATGGTGACGCACGCCGGGTTGCCCCATCCGATGGAGAGTCCTCGATTGCGTCCTGAACTGACGGCCGAAGCCGGTGGAGCCACGGGTCCGGGAAGCGCCGTCCCTGGTGGAAAGCCTCTGACGGCAGTCGTTGACGGCAACGTGCACGCACCTCGCAGGACCCGGGCTGACCGCGCCAATGTTCTTTCCGCTGTGAGTGGTGGTCGATCCTGTCGCGCCGTCTGTGGCCGGGCGAGCTTACGAAGCAGTGTTCGTTCAGGTCGTCGGCATGGCGATGGCAGCGTGCAGCCAGCTGGAGAGTGAAGGATCAATCAGTCGGAGTAAGTAGTCATGCAAAGCACCACATGATCGCTTAGCGTGATCGTATGAGCCTCGATGGCAATACAGGCCACAGTCGAGTCGACGAAGCTGCCTTGGGATCGGCTGCCGTGGCAGCTGTGGTGACGCTGGCTCTGGGGGAAGGCCCCTATGGTTGGCTGAGCACAGGAGTCGGCATCACGTTAGCCCTGCTCCTCGCAGCGTATTACCGGCCGAGAAACACGCCTCCCCGCACCAAACCGGACGCCTACAGCCGGGCATTTGCTTTCGGCGCCATCGCTGGGCTGCTGGCTGCAATGACCTTGGCATGGGCGGTCCAGAAGGGCCTGAGCCTCCAAGGCCTCCGTTACCGCAGCGGGGAGGATAATCCGGCTAATCCATGGGTGGCCTCGATCTGGCTCGTGGGCGGCTTTTCCCTAGCGATTGCCCACCGAGTGATGGTGCCGCCGCCGAAACGGCGGCCGCGTCGCAGCCGACTCCCGGTCCTGTCCCGCGGTCCTGTCCCCCGCAGGCTCACCGCCGTGAGGCGTGCGCCTTCGGCGATCAATTTGGACCAGTAACGGGCCTTCTGCTGGTTCACGTAGCCGATCGGTTCCTTTCCGTAGTTGGGGTGCACGGCCACCGCGAACGGGTCGTGAGGGTTATCGGGCTCACGAACCAGCCGCAGTGGGCGGCCGGGCCCGAGATCGGCCCGGTGGGCCGCCTCGGGGTAGTAGCTCACCCCTCGCACGTTGGTCACGTAGAGCCCGGCTCGCTGCAGCCGTCGATCCGTCGGGCCGACCAAAAGACCGGTCTCGTCTTCGCAGAGACGTAGCCCGCCGACGTACTCGACGAGGTGCAGCCGATGAAGGCCACCAGGTGCCGGCACGAATCGATCTGCGGGTCGGTCCGACGGGACGTACATGGCTTCCCCCTTTGCTACGAAGCGGCTCCACCCTTCCACTTCAGAGCGGGTCTTGTGGTTCATTCGTTCCGAGTAGGCGGCAACCATCTGTGCGTACAGAGGAGCCCTCGGGGAGCCATCCCCAGCAGTCCGCGGCGGACTCCCCCGGACTCTGGCGGACGCTGGACGCCTTCACCTCAGTGCTCACTGAGCAGTTGGGAGCTGCTACCTGATGCCCCTCGTAGCCCCGCCTTAAGAGGAGCCTAAGGATCTCCGCCAGGGGGCCCGATCGGGCGGAACCGCCGGTGGGGGGGGGCTAGTTTGGCGGGGCCAGGGAGGGCCTGGCGCGGCGCCGGACCTACGGGGGGTCGGCGCCGCGCAGGCTGATTCCGCCGGTGCGCGCCGTGACCAGGTGCCCCGGCCCGCCGCCGAAGGAGATCCGCCCATGTCCGTACGCCGTCGCTCCGTGACCCGTATCGCCGCAGTCGGCCTCGCCCCGCTGGCGGTGGCCGCGTACGCGGTCGCGCCGGCGGCCGCCCACGGCTCGATGACGGACCCGGTCAGCCGGGTGGCGGCCTGCTACGCGGAAGGGCCGGAGGCGCCGAAGTCCGCGGCGTGCAAGGCGGCGGTGGCGGCGAGCGGTGCGCAGGCGTTCTACGACTGGAACGCGGTGAACATCGCCAATGCGGCCGGGAACCACCGGGCGCTGATCCCGAACGGGCAGCTGTGCTCCGCCGGGAACGACAAGTACCGGGGTCTGGACCTGGCCCGGGCCGACTGGCCCGCCGGCCCGATGACCTCCGGCCCGCACACGTTCCGGTACAAGGGGACCGCCCCGCACAAGGGCTCCTTCGAGCTGTACGTCACGAAGGACGGCTACGACCCGGCCAAGCCGCTGAAGTGGTCCGACCTGGAGCCCGAGCCGTTCGCGAAGGCCACCGACCCGGGCATGCAGAACGGCGAGTACGTCTTCTCCGGCACGGTCCCGGCGAAGTCCGGCCGCCACCTGATCTACAGCATCTGGCAGCGCTCGGACAGCCCGGAGGCCTTCTACACCTGCTCGGACGTGGTGTTCGGCAAGGACAGCGGGGGCGGCAGCGGCGGGAGCGCCGGCGGGAGCACCGTGCCGACCGCGAAGCCGAGCGGCAAGCCGTCGGCGCAGCCCACGCAGACGCCGCCCAAGGCCCCGACGGACCAGCAGATCGCCGACGGCGAGAGCAAGTCCACCGTGGAGCACAACGGCCACGGCGACAACGACCCGAAGACCAACGGCAGCACCGACCTCGCCCCGGTGTCCTCCTCGCCGGCCCGGACGGCCGCCGACCTCGCCGAGACGGGCGCCGACAGCGCCACTCCGGCGATCGCGATCACCGGGGCCGGCGTCCTGGCCGCCGGTTCGGCCGTGCTGTTCGCGGTGGCCCGGCGCCGCGCGACGGCGCCAGGCCGCCACGGCCGCTGATCAGCGGCCGCCGATGCCCTCCGGACCGGCTGCGCCTACTCGAAGACCGAGGCGCAGGTGGTCCGTTCGGCGTGCGCGGGGTCGAGCGCGTTCAGCGCCTCGTGCCAGGCGATGCGGTCGGTGAGTCCGATGGCGACGTGCTCGGAGAGGTCCAGGGGGCACAGGTCCTGGAGCACGACGTTGCGCACGTTGGAGCCGGTGCCCTGGAGGAACGCGGTCCGGTACGGCGTGACCACCTCGTCGTACTTCGTCGCGATCACCGTGTACTGCACCCCGGGGACGGTGTCCCCGCCCGCGTTCAGCTTGGTGACGAAGGGGGATCCGGCGATCTGGTCGGCCAGGCCCGGGGTCGCGGAACTGATCAGGTCCTCGGCGCCGGGGAAGTACGGGAGCAGCTGGGTGAGCCCGGCCAGGGTGGTGCCGTGGTTGTCGGGGGCGAGGCCGATCAGGGCGTTGACCTTGGAAGCGCCGCCGAGGAACTTGAGGTAGTAGTTCGGCATCATGCCGCCCTGCGAGTGCCCGATGATGTCGGTCTCCGGGGCCCCGGTGGAGGCCAGCACCTTGTCGACGAAGACGCTCAGCTGGCCGGCCGACTTGTCGATGGGGCCGAGCCCGTTGAAGAAGGGCACGCCGGGCAGCTGCCCGTAGTCGAGCGAGTAGACGCAGTACCCGCGGTGGACGAGGTAGGGCGCGAGGCCGAGCCAGTTGTCGACGGAGTTCCCGAAGGTGCCGTGCACGAGGACGACCGGGCGGGGATGGGCGGTCGAGGGTTTGCAGGACCAGTTGTTCCAGCCGCTGCTGGGTGCGGTAGCGGCCTGCGCCGCGCCGGTGGGGGCGACGAGGGCGGCGGCGGTGAGGGTGAGGACGGCCAGCGGGCGGAGCAGGCGTCGCCAGGGCAGCATCGAGTGATCTCCTTGCGGGTCATGGGGGATGCGTGGGGGTTCGTCCCGTGATCCGGATCACAAGGGGGGTGCTGCTGCCGCCAAATTACGGGCGAGTAGCAAGACAGGGAAGTTACGCGTCGGTAAAAACTGCCGTGTCGCTATGCCGCGAGGGTCCCTCTGGCGATGACGTGGGGGCCGAAGCGCGCCCGTACCCGGTCCGTGACGGCCTCCAGCCGTCGGGCCTTGTCGTCCTGCGGGTCGAAACTCAGCTGGTGCGCGGCCCGTTCGGCCGGGGTGAGGTCCTCCAGGCGCAGCGCCAGCGCGCGCACCCGCGCCCGCTGGAGACCGAGGCCCGCGTAGAGCCGGTACGCCGCGGAGGTCAGGGCTGCCGAGTGCGCGGTGGGTTCTGCCAGGGTCCTGGTACGGGTGAGCGTGCTGCGGTCGGCGCAGCGGACGGTGAGGGAGACGACCCGGCAGACCTGCTGCTGGGTACGGAGCCGGGCGCCGAGCTCCTCCGTCAGCGAGAGCAGCGCACGGCGGTGCCGTACGGGATCCAGCTCGTCGAGGCCGAAGGCCCGTTCGGCGGCCAGTGAGCGCGCCGCGGCGCCCGGCCGGACCGGGCTCCGGTCGATGCCGAGGGCGCGCTCGTGCACCTCGCGCCCGGCCCGGGCTCCGAGGATGCGGCGCAGGGTGGCCGGCGGGGCGGCGGCCACCCGGCCGACCGAGTCGAGGCCGTACGAGCACAGCGTCCGGGCGGCCTTGGGGCCGACCCCGTCCAGGGCGGCCACGGGCTTGGCGGCCAGGAACTCCCGTACGGCGGCGGGCTCGTCCGGGATGACCAGGGTGTGCCCGGGCCGTGCCTCGCGGACCGCCATCCGGGCCAGCAGGGGGTTCCCGGCGGCGCCGACGGCGCAGTCCACCCCGTACAGCGCGAGGCAGCGGACCCGGATCAGGGCCGCCAGCCGGGCCGGACCGCAGCCGAAGTAGCGCAGGGCGCCGCGGACATCGGCGAGGACGGTGTCCGGCGGGAGGGCCTGCACCACGGGTGTGAACCCGCCGAGCAGCGTGAGCACGCCCGCGTACGCCTGCGCGTCGGGCGGTTCCCCGTCGGGGCGTCGCAGCCGCAGGCACAGCACCGTGGAGACGGCGGGGGCGTTCATCCCGCGCTCCCCGGACTGGAGTGCCACAGCTTGCGGCCGGTCGCGGCCCGGTCACCGGCCGGCTGGAGGTCGGCCCATGGGTTCAGCTCGTACCCGGTGGGCAGGTGGATGCGGCGGCCGGAGTCCCCGCGGGCCTCCGGTGCGCCGGAGGCAGGCCCCGGCTCCGATCCCGGCCCCGTTCCCGATCCCGGCATCGGCTCCGTCAGCCGCGCCGCGACCGCGTCCAGGCCGCCCGCCGCCCGCAGTTCCACCAGCTCCGCCAGGTCCCAGGCCGCCGCGCCGACCACGCTCAGGCTCTGCGGTCCGCGCCGCTGCACGACCCCTCGCACCAGCAGCAGGAACGAGTGGAAGACGGTGTGCGCGCACGCCTCGTGGCTGTCGTCGAAGAAGGCCAGGTCGACCAGGCCGGTCCCGTCGTCCAGCGTCGTGAAGATGACCCGCCTGCCCGACCGGACCGGCGGGGTCTGGGTGGCCGCCTTGGCCCCCGCGACCAGCACCGTCCGGCCGTGCTCGACCTCGCGCAGCCGACGGGCCGGGGTCACCCCCAGCTCCGCCAGGAAGTCGTGGTGGTCCGCCATCAGGTGCCGCGAGGCGTCCATGCCGAGGACGCCCAGCTCGGCGCTGAGCCGTTCCGCCTCGTTCAGGTCGGGCAGGCCGACCGAGGCCGTGGACCGGCCTCCGTCCAGCGGGAGTTGGGGGGTGCCGCGGACGCCCGCCGCGCGCTGGGCGCCGTGCAGCTCGGAGACGTGCAGCAGCAGGTCCCGCCGGTTGGCGCCGAAGGCGTCCAGGGCGCCCACCTGCGCGAGCCGCTCCGCCACCGGCCGGCCCGGCCGGGCCCGGTCCCAGAAGTCGCGCAGCGATCCGTACGGCTGCCCCTGCTCGATCCGGGCCGCCTCCGCCTCGCTGATGCCGTGGACGTCGGCCAGGGCGAGCCGGAGCCCCCACACCGCAGGATCCTCGGACACCAGTTCGATGCGGTGGGCGACCGCCGAACGGTTCACGTCCAGCGGCAGCACCGGCACCCCCCGCCGCCGCGCGTCCGCCAGCAGCAGCCGCTTCGGGTACATCCCGGGGTCGTGCGTGAGCAGTCCGGCGTAGAAGGCCGCCGGGTGGTGCGCCTTGAGCCATGCCGACTGGTAGGTGGGGACGGCAAAGGCCACCGCGTGCGCCTTGCAGAAGCCGTACGAGCCGAACGCCTCCACGATCTCCCAGGTCCGGCCGATCACCTCCGCCGCATAACCCCGGGCGGCGGCCTTCGCCGCGAACCACACCTTGATCCGCGCCTGCGACTCCGGGTCGGACAGTCCGCGCCGCACCCGGTCCGCCTCGTCGCGCCCGCAGCCGGTCATGACGTGCACGATCTCGATGATCTGCTCGTGGAAGACCACCACCCCGTACGTCTCTCGCAGCGCGGGCTCCAGGTCCGGGTGCGGGAAGCGGACCGGGACCCGGCCGTGCCGGGCCTCGATGAACGGACGCACCATGTCGGCGGCCACCGGCCCCGGCCGGAACAGCGAAATGTCGACGACCAGGTCGTGGAAGGTCGACGGCTGCAGCCGCCCCACCAGGTCCCGCTGACCCGGGGACTCGATCTGGAAGCAGCCCAGCGTCTCGGCCGAGCGGATGAGCTCGTACGCCGCCCGGTCGCCCGGCGGCACCTGCGCCGGGTCGTCGAGGTCGAGCTCCTGCCCCGTGCCCCGCCGGATCTCCGCGACCGCGTGCGCCATCGCGGACTGCATCCGCACGCCCAGCACGTCGAGTTTGAGCAGCCCGAGCTCCTCCACGTCGTCCTTGTCGAACTGCGACATGGGGAAGCCCTCCCCGCTGGTGGGCACCACAGGGGTGCGCTCCAGCAGCGAGGCATCGGAGAGCAGCACCCCGCACGGGTGCATGGCGATCCCGCGCGGCAGCCCGTCCAGCGCCTCCACCAGCTCCCACAGCCGGCCGTGCTCCTCCTCGCGCACACCGCGCAGCTCGGGCAGCTCCGCCAGGGCCGCACGGGCGTCGCGGGCCCGGATGTGCGGGAAGGCCTTGGCGAGCCGGTCGACGACGGCCGGGTCCATGGACAGGGCGGCGCCGACGTCGCGGACGGCGTGCCGGACCCGGTAGGTCTCGGGCATGGAGACGGTGGCGACCCGCTCGGTGCCGAACCGGTCGATGATCCGCCGGTAGACCTCCAGCCGGCGGGCCGACTCCACGTCGACGTCGATGTCGGGCAGGACGCGGCGGCGCTTGGACAGGAAGCGCTCCATCAGCAGGCCGTTCGCGACGGGGTCGGCGTGGGCGATGCCGAGCAGGTGGTTGACGAGGGAGCCGGCGCCGGAGCCGCGGGCGGTCACGCGGATGCCCATCTCCCGTACGTCGTCCACGACCTGGGCGACCGTCAGGAAGTACGAGGCGAAGCCGTGGTAGGCGATGATGTCGAGCTCGTGCTGCATCCGCTCCCAGTACGCGGCGTCGCCGGCGTAGCCGCGCAGCACCATGGCGGCGGTGGCGCGGGAGGCGAGGACCCGCTGCGCGGTGCGGTGGGCCGCACCGACCAGGTGCGCCTCGGGGAAGTGCACGGAGCCCATGCCGAGGTCGTCCTCGGCGTCCACCGTGCAGGCCTCGGCGGTGTTCCGGGTCTCGGCGAGCAGCCGGCGCGCATCGGCCGGGCGCAGCCCCGCGGCCTGGGCGATCCGGTCGGCGGCCGCGGCCATGGCGGCCGGGTCCTTGAGCCAGCGTTCGCCGCTGTCGAGGGGTCTGCGCGGGTCGAGGGGGACCAGGCGGCGGGCCGCGTCGAGGATGTCGGCGACCGGGCCCTGCCCGGGGTCGGCGTACCGGACGGCGTTGGTCAGCACGGCCGGGATCCCCTGCTCGGCGGCGAAGCCGAGGGTACGGGCGGCCAGCCGCAGCGAGCCGGGGCCGGTGCCGGTGCGGCCGTGGTGGACGGCCTCCAGGCGCAGGGAGTTCCCGTAGACCTCCCGCCAGGGCGCGAGCAGCCGGGCCGCCCGGTCGGGGCGTCCGGCGGCCAGCGCCCGCCCGACTTCGGAGCCGGGCCCGAGCAGGACGTACACCCCTTCACCGCGCAGGTCGGCCCAGGGCAGCACGGGCAGGCCGTCCCGGCCGGCCCCGGCCCCCGCGTGGGCCGCGGTGACCATCCGGCACAGCTCGGCCCAGCCGGTGGCCCCGTCGCGGGCCAGGAAGACGGCCCGGGGCGCGGACTCGTCCACGAAGGCGCCGCCCTTGACGGGGGTCCGCCGCCGGTGGGACGCCTCGCCGGAGCCGTGACCGGAGCCCGAGCCGTGACCGAAGCCCGAGCCGTTACCGGAGCCCGAGCCGGAGGAGCCTGAACCGGAGGAGCCGAAGGCAGAGGAGCCCCCTGCGGAGGAGCCGGGTCCGTCCGGCCGGGCCGCGCCCGCCGGGGACGCCACCGCCAGGTCCACCCCGAACAGGGGGCGGATCCCCGCCTCCGCGCACGCCTTGGCGAACCGCACGGTCCCGGCCAGGCTGTCGCGGTCGGTCAGCGCCAGGGCGTCCATGCCCCGCTCGGCGGCACGCTCCGCCAGCCGTTCCGGGTGCGAGCCTCCGTAGCGCATGGAGAACCCCGAAACGGTGTGCAGATGCGTAAACCCAGGCACCCGCGGCCTCCTGCTTCGCTCGATTCGCCCAAGACTCCTTCGACCTCCCCTGTCACCACCATAAAGCAATTCGAATACTCGTGCGAAACGTTTGTTCGATCATCCATTCGGTCCTCCCCTGCTGCGTCGGACCCCCGGTCCGCCGAGCGTGTGAGACATGACCCAGACCACCAGCCCAGGTCCCTCCGGCGGCTTCCACGCCGGGCTCGCCGAGGTCAAGGACGCCGTGACCCTCCGGGCCGCCCTGCTGGTCCTCGGGGTACTGGCGCTCCAGCTCGCCTTCATCACCTCGTACATCGGGGCCTTCCACCACCCCAGGCCCAGCGGGGTCGCGCTCGCCGTGACCGCCCCCGCCGCGCCGGCCGCCGGGCAGGCCGTGCAGCAGCTGCGGGCCCTGCCAGGTGAGCCGCTCGACCCGCGCGCGGTCAAGGACGAGGCCACGGCGCTCGCCCAGGTCAGGGACCGGACCGTGGACGGGGCACTGGTCATCGACCCGTCCGGCCGGACCGACCGGCTGCTCGTCGCGAGCGGTTCCGGGGCCTCGCTCTCGCAGGCCCTCGAACAGGTCGTCGGCCTCGCCGAGAAGGCCCGGGGCCGGGACGTCCAGGTCACCGACGTGGCACCGGCCGACGCGGGCGACGCCCGCGGGCTGAGCTCCTTCTACCTCGTCGTCGGCTGGTGCGTCGGCGGCTACCTGTGCGCCGCGATCCTCGCCGTCAGTGCCGGCGCCCGGCCCGCCAACGCCGCCCGCGCCGTCGTCCGGCTGGGGGCGCTGCTGCTGTACGCGATCGCCGCCGGGCTGCTCGGCACGGTGATCGCGGGCCCGGTCCTGGGCGCGCTGCCCGGCAGCATCATGGGCCTGTGGGGCCTGGGGACGCTGGTCGTCTTCGCCGTCGGGGCGATCACCCTGGCCTTCCAGGGGCTGGCGGGGGTGGTGGGCATCGGCCTGGCGATCCTGCTGGTGGTGGTGTTCGGCAACCCGAGCGCGGGAGGGGCCTACCCCTACCCGCTGCTGCCGCCGTTCTGGAAGGCCATCGGCCCGGCCCTGCCGCCGGGTGCGGGGACGTACGCCGCGCGCTCGATCACGTACTTCCGGGGCAACGGCCTGACCGGCCCGATGCTGGTGCTGGCCGCATGGGCCGCCCTCGGCTCGGCGGTGACCCTGGCCTGCGCGGTCTTCCGCCGGGGCCGCCCGGGACCCTTCGAAGAACCGGGACCGGGGCCGGAACCGAAACCGGAACCGGAGCCGGGCCGGGAGGCGGCGGGCCTGTGAGGACGCCCGGACTCCCGCCCGGCGGTTCGGGCGGGAGTCCGGACCGTGCCGTGCGGCCGGGCGGTCACCGCCCGGCCGGTGGCGTCAGTAGACGCTCACCCCGTAGGCGTTGAGGGCTTCGACGACGGGCTGGAAGAAGGTGGTTCCGCCCGAGGTGCAGTTGCCGCTGCCGCCGGAGGTGAGGCCGATGGCGCGGGTGCCGGAGTACAGCGGGCCGCCGCTGTCGCCGGGCTCGGCGCAGACGTTGGTGCGGATCATGCCGTACACGATGTCCCCGCCGCCGTAGTTGACGGTGGCGTTCAGGCCGGTCACCGAGCCGCTGTGGGTGCCGGTGGTGGAGCCGCGCCGGGTCACGGACATGCCGACGGTGGCATTGGCGGCGCTGGTGATGTCCTGGCTGCCCACGGTCCCCGCGTGGGCGAGGGAGGTGTTGTCGTAGCGGATCAGGCCGTAGTCGTTGGTGGGGAAGCTGGAGCCCACGGTGGCTCCGATGGTGGTGCTGTGCGAGGAGTTGGTCCACCAGGTGCCGGCGCCGTCGGTGCAGTGGCCGGCGGTCAGCACGTAGTAGGTGGTCCCGCTGCGCACGTTGAAGCCGAGCGAGCAGCGCCAGCCGGAGGCGTAGATGGCGTCGCCGCCGGAGATCAGCTTCCTGAGCTTGCCGGGGATGCGCTCGATGCGCAGGGCCGCGGCGTCCGCTCCGGCCTCGCGCTTGATCTTGGCGATGTCGGTGGCGGAGACCGTGGAGTCGGCCGTGACCACGAGGGTTCCGCTGGCGGGGTCGGTGTACCAGGCGGTGCCGGCGACGTCGGCACGCTGGACGGAGGCGCCGGCCGCGGCCAGCCGGGCCGCGCTGAAGCCGCTGTCCGCGCTGGCGGCGGTGGGGGCGGCGAGCCCGGCGACGGCGGCCAGGCCGGCTGCCACCGCGAGCAGCCTGGTACGGGTAACGCTCTTGATCCTCACTTCTCGTCCTCCCGGGAGGGATCGGGGGCCCGGCGGACGTGGGGGCGCCGGAGCCCGTGAGGCGCAGCCGGGGGTACGGCGGGCGCACTGGAATTTCGTCGTGCTCCTGACAAGCCCCCGAATGGCGCTGTCGGGAGTGTCCCGGCGTCAGGTACGGGCGGCAAGGGCATCTTTCAGCCTCCGCTCGCCCGCTTCCACCGGAAACGGCAAGGTGTTCCCGGGCGGCGGGAACGGGCAGGTGAAGTGGTCCGCGAAGGCGCAGGGCGGCAGGAACACCCGGTTCAGGTCGACGGTGAGCGAACCGTCCCCGGGATCGGGAACACCCGGCTTCAGGAACCGGAAACGGTAACTGGAATGCCCCGCCGTGGCATCGGCGAGGACGGCCCACAGGCTGCCGTCCCCGGCGTCGACGGCGACCCGGAGCCGGTGCTCGGTGCCCCGGTGGGCGAAGCTGAGCTCACCGCCGAGGCCGAACCCGCGCTTTCGGCCGTCGGCGTTCTCCACCTGGACGGTCCGGCTCTCGCCGTACGGGCGAAAGCGCCCCGGCAGCACGACGTCGGGGTCGTACGGGGTGGCCTCGATGCCGGCGAAGGCGCGGCGGGCCGCGGAGCCCGGATCGAAGACCCGCACCGCCCATTCGCCCTCGCGCCGGATCAGCACGAGCCGTACGCCGGCGGCGGTGGTGATCCGTGAGCGCGCGGCGGGGCCCTCGTCCTCGGACAGCACGACCTCACCCGTGAAGGGCTCCCCGTCCAGGCGGAGGCCGTCCTCGGCGCGCGCGGTCAGCCGCACGCCGGCAGCGGTGGCGCGCCAACGCCCCCGAACGGCCGGAATTCGCCCCTCCGGGTGATCGGCGAGCCAGTTGGTGCCGGTGAGGGAGAGCGGGCCGTACGGGGCGGACACGGCCGCCTCCCGATGCTCGTGCCAGGCCTGCCACGCGGTCTTCGGATCGTCTGCGTCATCGCTGGAATCGCTCATATCGCTCATGCCGCTCAACCCTTCCACAACGGTCCGGACCGGAACCGTTCAGTAGGCCGTCCGGACGTGCGGGTGACTGACAGGAGCTCAGCAGCCGTCGCAGGGACAGCAGCAGCAGCCGTCGCACCCGCAGTCGCAGTTGCCGCAGCCGGGGTCGCCGCAGTCGCACGCATCGCACCAGGGGTCCCGCTTCTTGCGGGACCACGGGCCCTCGTGCTCCGTGCAGCACAGCTGGCACGTACAGAACAGCCCGAGGGCCACCGCGCAGCCCGCGAGCAGCCCGCGGCGCGGCTTCTGCGGGGGCAGCCCGCCGCCCGGGCCCATGGGCGGCGGCATCCCGGGGCCGCCGGGCCCGCCCGCGCCGCCCCCGTACGGGTTCCCGCCGTACGGATTCCCGCCGTACGGGCCCGAGCCGTGGGGCGCCGAGCCGTACGGGCCCGATCCGTACGGGGCCGATCCGTACGGGCCGCCCTGCCCCGGGCCGTAGCCCTGCGGCGGGGCACCGTAACCGCCCTGCCCGGCGGCGTTCGCCCCCGCGTGCCCGCAAGCGGAGACCCCGAAGGCCCGGTCCACCGAGGTGCGCAGCTCGTGCACCAGCAGCCGGTGGGCCAGCCCCGCGTCGGTGAACTCGACCTCCCGCAGCGCCAGCCGGATCCCCTGCAGGGCGTCGTCGCACAGCCGCCGGGCCTCGGCGAGCGGGGTCCCGGTGGCCGTCAGCGGGTTCCAGGCACCCGCCGCGGCGTCGGCGGCCTGGTCCTCCACGGCGTCGAGCAGGTGCGCGAGCCGCCCGAAGTACCGGCCCGCCTCGGCGAGCGGGGCGGCGTTGCCTGGACGTCCGGCCAGCTGCGCGGTATGGGCGAAGGCCGCGGCCGTCGCCGTCTCCGTGGGCTCGGTCACCACGAGCACCGGGGTGCCGGGGCCGGCGAGCGTCTCGATGCCCGCCTGCCGGTCCACCGCGTCGACGAGGACCGCCGTGTCGAAGCCGAGCGAGGCCCCGGTGCGGGAGCCGGCCCGGTCCCAGCCGCGGGCCACCCGCCGGGCGGCGGCGGCCACCGGGGCACGGCCCAACAGCCCGTCGCCGTCGGCGACGTGGTCCCGTACCTTCGCGGAGGCCAGGACCAGCGAGACGGCGGCCGCGAGCCGCGCCCCCTCCCCGTTGGCCACCGAAGCCGTCCGCATCCCGCGCAGCGGGCAGGGCCCGGCGGTGCGCCGGGAGCGCGGCGACGGCCCGGACTGAGCGTCCGTCAGAACGGAGACGAGCAGCCCGTCGTAGTTGGTGACGATCCTCGCGAACTGGCCGTGGTCCCCGCGAAGTGCCAGGCAGAGCCCGCACAGATGAGCCATCCACTCCGTCTTGAACCGCTCCCCCAACCGGTGCGTGCAAGGCCTGACGATGCCGAACAATCTGGCTCCCCCGTGTGTCGTGCGCGTACTGGACGGGCATCGTATCCAGCCCGCTCGTTCACCCGTACGCCTCCACTGCTCACCCGGAAGACGGCACCGGTCGTATTTTCACTCAGTCAGCAGCCGTAGACATCAGGATCCTTGACCGTGCAACGGATGTTCTGCACCAGTACCGTCACGAAACCCTTGCGCGGCGGCTATCCACTTGGCGCGTTGTCAGCATCATGGACGACCATAGGGGCAGCGGAGAGAAGACGACTGACCGCGGTGAAAGGAGGCGACCATGGGTTCGGTACGCAAGGCGAGTGCCTGGTTGGGTCTCGTGGAGGACAGCGACGACGAGCGGTACTACGACGACGACTACGCGGAGACCGCCCAGGGTTCCGTCGCGGGGCCGGGCGACCAGTGGGCCACCGACCCCCGGGTCAGGGTGGCCTCGGAGTCGGCCGTCGAGCAGGGCCGGCGGATCGCGACGGTCACCCCGGACGGCTTCCGTGACGCGCGCGGCATCGGCGAGCTGTTCCGCGAGGGCGTCCCGGTGATCGTGAACCTGTCGTCGATGGAGCCCGCCGACGCCAAGCGCGTCGTCGACTTCGCCGCGGGTCTGACCTTCGGCCTGCGCGGCTCGATCGAGCGGGTGGCGACCAGGGTCTTCCTGCTGACCCCGGCCGACACCCAGATCGTGAGCGGCGAGCCCGCCGGCCGCTCGCGCGACTTCTTCAACCAGAGCTGAGCAGGGCCCTTACCGGAAGGCATCGAGTCCGGTGAGCGCCTTGCCCAGCACCAACTGGTGCATCTCGACGGTGCCCTCGTAGGTGAGGACCGATTCGAGGTTGGTGGCGTGCCGCATGACGGGGTATTCGAGCGAGATCCCGTTGGCGCCGAGGACGGTCCGCGCGGTGCGGCAGATCTCGATCGCCTCGCGGACGTTGTTGAGCTTGCCGAAACTGATCTGCTCCGGCCGCAGGGTGCCCGCGTCCATCCGCCGGCCCAGGTGGTGGGCGAGCAGGATGCCCTTGTGGAGCTCCAGCGCCATGTCGGCGAGCTTCGCCTGGGTGAGCTGGAAGCCGCCGATCGGCTTGCCGAACTGCTCCCGCGTCTTCGCGTAGTCGAGCGCGGACTCGAAACTGGCGCGCGCCGCGCCCATCGCCCCCCAGACGATCCCGTACCGGGCGTGGCTGAGACAGCCCAGCGGTCCCTTGAGCCCGCAGACGCCCGGAAGCACCGCGTCCGCGGGCAGGCGTACGTCGTCCATCACCAGCTCGCTGGTCACCGAGGCCCGCAGCGACCACTTGTGCTTGATCTCCGGCGCCGAGAAACCGGCGGAATCCGTGGGGACGGCGAAGCCGCGGATCCCCTCGTCGGTCTGCGCCCAGACCACGGCCACCGAGGCCACGGATCCGTTGGTGATCCACATCTTGCGGCCGCTCAGGACCCAGTCGCCGCCGTCGCGCTTGGCGTACGTGCGCATGGCGGCGGGGTCGGAGCCGATGTCGGGCTCGGTGAGGCCGAAGCAGCCGATCAGCTCGCCCGCAGCCATGCCCGGGAGCCAGCGCTGCTTCTGCTCCTCGGAGCCGTACTTCCAGATCGCGTACATGGCGAGCGAGCCCTGTACGGAGACCAGGGACCGGATGCCGGAATCGGCGGCCTCCAGCTCCAGGCAGGCGAGCCCGTACTGCACGGCGGTGGCGCCGGCGCAGCCGTAGCCCTGGAGGGACATCCCGAGCGCCCCGAGCGTGCCGAGCTCGCGCGCGATCTCCCGGATCCCGGGGAGCTCGCCGCGCTCGTACCAGTCGGCGATGTGCGGCAGGATCCGGTCGGCGGCCCAGGTGCGGACGGTGTCGCGGATGGCGAGGTCCTCGGGGCTGAGGAGCTCGTCGAGCCCGAGCGGATCGGTGGGTACGAAGGACACGGGGCCTCCCGGCGGGCCTGAGCGGTAAACCTAGCGGTGCAAGTTTGTCGGTGGCGCAGCTCCTGGTCCACCCCTGCCGGGTCGCCCGGGCGGAGGTCAGCCGGCGCGGCTGCCGAGCGCCGGGTTGCGTTCCGGCTGCGCCGCGGCCGGGATCCGGGACGCGTCGGGGCCCGCCTGGGCCGGGAGCCGGACCGGCTCGCAGTCGGAGCCGGGCTCCGCGCACTCCATGACGCGCGGCAGCCTCAGCGCCATCACCGCGCCCGCCAGCAGCAGCCCCGCACTCACCACGAGCGTGACGTGCAGGCCGTGCACGAAGGAGTGCCGCGCCGCCGCATGCAGCGACGCGCCCGCGGCGCCGCCGAGGGACCGCGCGATCTGGTAGGCCTCGCCCAGGGAGTTCGCGGCACCCGCCGCATCCGCGGGCGACACTCCGGGAACGTGCCGCAGCCCCGGGGCGTAGGCGGCGTTCATGACACTGCCGAGCAGCGCGATGCCCATGCCCGCGCCCAGCTGGTACGAGGTCTCGCCTATGGAGGCCGCGCCGCCGGCGGTGGCCGCCGGAGCCTCGCTCAGCATCGACTCGTACGCCGCGAACAGCGTGGTCTGGAGGCCGAAGCCGAGCACGACGAAGCCCACCGTGAGCAGCACCGGCCGGTCTTGCTGCCCCATGAAGGTCAGCAGCAGCACGGCGAAGGCCGTCAGCAGGAAGCCGAGCGAGACCATCGTGCGCGGCCCGATCCGGGCCAGCGTGTACGAACCGGTGGCGCCCGCGGCCATCGCGGCGAAGGTCAGCGGCAGCAGCCGCAGGCCCGTCTCCAGCGGGCTGAGGTCCAGCACCAGCTGGAGGTACTGGACCGCGATCAGCTCCAGGCCGACCAGGGCCAGCATGGCGAGCACGATGCACCCGACGGACGTCGAGAAGGCCGCCCTGGCGAACATCCGCATGTCGATGAGGGGGTGGGTGCGCCGCTTCTGCCGCCGCACGAACAGGACCAGCAGCGCCGTGCCGAGCGCCAGCGGCACCAGCGCGTACGGGTCGAGGAGCACGCGCTCCGCGCCGAGCCGCTTGACCCCGAGGACCACACCGAGGATGCCGCCGGCCGCCGTCAGGGCGCCGAGCACGTCCCACGGCCCGTCGCAGGAGCCCTTGGACTCCGGCAGCAGCCAGCGGCCCACCGGGAGGATCAGCGCCATCAGCGGGATGTTGATGAGGAAGACCGACCCCCACCAGAAGTGCTGGACGAGGAAGCCGCCGAGCACGGGTCCGCTCGCCGCGCCGATGGCGGCGACGGCGGTCCAGATGCCGATGGCCAGGGCCCGCTCGCGCCGGTCGGGGAAGACCTGGCGCAGGATCGACAGGGTGGCGGGCATGATCATGGCGCCGCCGATGCCGAGCAGCGCACGGGCGGCGATGAGGACCTGGGCGCTGTCGGCGAGGGCGGCGACGGCCGAGGCCGCGCCGAACAGTCCGTAGCCGAGCAGGAGTATCCGGCGGCGGCCGACCCGGTCGCCGAGGGTGCCGAAGAGGATCAGCAGCGCGGCGCAGACGAGCGGGTAGGCGTCGACCACCCACAGGAGCTCGATCGGGCCGGGGCGCAGGTCCTCGGTGATGGAGGGGACGGCGACGTGCAGGATCGTCGCGTCGAGCGCGACGAGGACCAGGCTGACGCAGAGGACCGCGAGGACGACCCAGCGGTTGGCCCCGCCGGACATCGTGATCAGCCTCCCCCGGACTCCGTCCGGGGCCGCCGACAGCCGGAGGGAGGCCGCGTCGCTGCCGGCGGTCCTGCGGCCGGACGCGTTCGTCCCCGACATGCATGTACCTCCAGATGATCGCTCGCACTCGGCGGACCAGCGTCTTGTGAGCCACGGTGATGGTGCGCCGTGCGGCTTCCTGCGGGGTCCGGCATCGACACGCGAGTGAAGAGCCAGCGTACGCGAGTCCGCCTGCCCGGCACGTGGTCAAGCTCTCATCGCGGCGGCGGCCGCACTGTGGTGTACGCCACTCGCCCACCCCTCCTCCGCCGTTCGCGCGTCTCCGACGGCGTACACGCGGGAGCGGAGGCCGTGGTTCTGGCCCCGTGGTCCGCTGCGCCGCCACCGATAATCATTCCTGTGGAAGATCTTGGATTTCGCCGGGCCGCGCCCGCCCTCGCCGTCTTCGCGGGCGTCCGGCTGCTCGGGCTGGCGGTGCTCGCGGGGTGGGGTGCGGCCGTCGGCAGCAGCCCGCACACGCTTCTTTCGGCGCGCTGGGACTCGCTCTGGTACGCCGGGATCGCCGCGCGGGGGTACGGCTACGAGGTGGTCCTCCCGAACGGGGACGTCCACTCGAACCTGGCCTTCTTCCCGCTGCTGCCCTGGCTGGAGCGGCTGGTGGCGGCGCCGACCGGGCTGTCGTACGGCTCCGCGGGCCTGGTGGTCTCGGCCGTGGCGGGGCTCGCCGCGGCCTGGGGGATCTTCGCGGTGGCCGGGCTCGTCCACGGCCGCCGGGCCGGGGTGTGGGCCGTGGCGCTGTGGGCGGCGCTGCCCGTCGCCGTCGTGCAGTCCATGGCGTACAGCGAGTCGCTGTTCACCGCCCTGGCCGCCTGGGCCCTGTACGCGGCGCTGCGCGGGCGGTGGCTGACGGCGGGCCTGCTCGCGGCGGGCGCGGGGCTGACCCGCCCGGTCGGCGTGGCGGTGGTGGCGGCGGTCTGGGTGGCGGCCGCCCTGGCCCGGCGGCGCGGTGAGCGGTCGTGGCGGGCGGCGGCGGGGGCCCTGCTGGCCCCGCTGGGCGCGGCGGCGTACGTGCTGTGGGTCGGGGCGCGGACCGGTGGCGGCCTGCTGGGCTACCTGGACGTGCAGGGGGGCTGGGGCAACGGCTTCGACGGCGGCCGGGCCTTCGCCCTGTTCATCGGGGCGAAGCTCGGCTCGGGCTCCCCCGGCGGCGTCGCCGCCGGGATCGGGCTGATCGCGGGCGTCGCCCTGGTGCTGTGGCTGTACGGGCTGTGCGTACGGCAGCGGCAGCCCGCCGCACTGCTCGTGTACGGGGGGATCGTGCTGGCGCTGGCGCTGTGCGCGTCGGCGTACTTCGGCTCCAAGCCGCGGCTGCTGCTGCCCGCGTTCACGCTGCTGCTGCCGCCGGCGGTGGGACTGGCCCGGTGGCGGACGGGGCGGGCGTCGGCGCTGCTGGGGGCGGTGGCCCTGGCCTCGGCGGGGTACGGGGCGTTCTGGCTGAACGGCTCGGGGCCCCCGTAGGCCGTCGCAGGTCCCGGCGGGCCCCACCGGCTTCGCCGGGCGCCGCATCACGGAATGGATCATTCCGATCCATCTTTGAGCAAAGTAATTGGGTCGGAGCGATAAACCCCGGGTGAGTGTGCGAAACAATGGCCAGGCCAATGGAACACGCCGCTCCAATTCATGCTCAAATCCCGGGAATTAGCGCCGCGTGAGACCAACTCCACATCACATGGTCATCACAAACCCCGCGATTCGACCGGGCCGCCCATCGACGCGCGGTAACGTCGATTGAGTGCGTACCGACCAAATCCTGACCCGTCTGGAGCGGGTCTTCGCCCGGCTGGACCGGGAACCAGAGCGACCGGCTCATCTGCAAACGCCGCGGATGAGCCGGCACCGCATCGTGCTCCTGGGATCGACCCTCGCCTTCTACCTGGCGATCGTGGTGGCCGTGCTGACCACGTCCTGGCTTGTCCGCCTGGACTGGCAGGTCATGTTCTTCCGGCCCTACGAGCAGTGGCCGCAGCTGCACGCCTTCCTCGACTACCTGGTGGTCCTGGGCCAGCGCGGGCCCACCGCGGTCATGGTCGCCGCATGGCTCGGCTGGCGCTCCTGGCGGCAGCACACCCTGCGCCCGCTGATCACCCTCGGCGTGTCGCTGCTCCTCCTCAACATCACGGTGGGCTCCGTCAAGCTCGGCCTCGGCCGGCTCGGCCCGCACTACGCCACCCGCATCGGCTCCGCCGAGCTCTTCGCGGGCGGCGATATATTTCCTTCCGGCCACACCGCCAACGCCGTCGTGACCTGGGGCATCCTGGCGTACCTGGCCTCCACGGTGAGGACCCGGCGGGTGCTGTCCGTCTTCTCCGCGGTCGTCTCGCTGAGCGTCGGCGCCACCACCGTCTACCTGGGCACCCACTGGGTCAGCGACGTGCTGCTCGGCTGGTCCGCGGGTCTGCTGATCATGCTGGCGCTGCCCTGGTTCGAGCCGCTCATCGCCGGGGTGGAGGCGTGGGTGTTCGAGATGCGCGAGCGCCAGCGCCGCCGGCTGGAGGCCGGCACCGTGCCCGCGCCGGTCGCCGCCCTGCTCACCCCGCTGCTCTCGGCGGGCGGCAAGTGGCAGCTGCGGCCCGCCGCCGCGGCTGCCGGGGCCGGCGCGGACCCGGAGCCCCTCGCGGTGCCCGCCACGGCGTCCGCACCGGCAACGGCGGCCCTGGCCGGCCACGCCCCGACGCCCCGGCCGGCCGCACACCTGCCCGTCCGGCCGCACCTGATCCGGTCCGAGCGGACGCCGGTCACCCCGGTCGGCAGCCGCCGACCGGCCCACACGGAGCGGGCCGCGGCCGCCGCCCGCGGGACGGCCGCCCGTCCGGCGACCGGGGGCTGAACCGCTCCCGTACGGGAGCGCGCGGGGCCGGTACGCACAGCCTCTCCCCGCACACCGCACCCACCGAGGCGGGCCGGGCCACCACCCGGCCCGCCTCGGCCGTCCGTGCCCCGAAAACACCGGAACGTCAGCGCCGCGCCCGGACGTTCCTCCGTACCGGGTCACGCTTGGGTCACGGAATGTCGACAGTTCTTTGACAGGCCCGACTTCGGCCGGCCGGCCCGGAAGGACGGCGGAAGCCGCCCCGCCGCATTCTTTTTCCGGCCGCGACACGCCCGACGGAGATACCGTTTTCGTATTCCGTCCCGAAGCCCGGGAATTCCTCCCGGGGATTGCCGTGGCCCATCGTCCGCACCCCCCGTGAGTCCCCCTCGGTTTCCTTACATCTTCTCCACGGCGCGCCCGAGAAGGTCCCGGGCGGCCCGGATCCGATCGGTCAGCTCCGGCGGCTCCACCACCTCGAACTCACACCCGAGCAGCATCACGTGAATGACGAGTACGTCCAGGTTCACTGCGCCGGTGCGCAGCAGGCAGCTCTCCGCGTCGAGCAGCTCGACGGCGCCGTCGCTCGGCCCGATGATCCGGGCCGCCTGCTGTGCGGGGACCTTCAGCCGCAGCACGGCCCGGGCGGCGTAGGCCGTTTGCGCCACGCCGCGCGAGACGTACGCGGCGAGGTCCTGGGCCGGCGCCGGGCGCGGGGGGAAGCGGGGCCCGTGCGGGGGTCTCGGCTCGATCCGGTCGGCGCGGAAGGTACGCCAGTCCTCCCGGTCCAGGTCCCAGGCCACCAGGTACCAGCGCCGCTCGGTGCAGACCAGCCGATGCGGCTCCACCACCCGGCGGCTGACCCGGCCCTCGTGGTCCCGGTACCCGAAGCGGAGCCGCTCGCCGTCCCGGCACACGGCGGCGAGCTCGGTCAGCACGGACGGGTCGACCCCGGCCGGTGCCGGGTCGCGCAGCATCGGCACGGTGAACTCGTTGAGCGCCGACACCCGCCGCCGCAGCCGGCCCGGAAGCACCTGCTCCAGTTTGGCGAGCGCCCGTACGGAAGCCTCGCCGATCCCCTCGACTCCGTTCCCCGCGGCCGTCCGCAGGCCGACCGCGACGGCCACGGCCTCGTCGTCGTCGAGCAGCAGCGGCGGCAGCTCGGCCCCGGCGCCCAGCTGGTAGCCGCCGCCGGTGCCGGGGCTGGCGTTCACCGGATAGCCGAGCTCCCGCAGTCGGTCCACGTCCCGGCGCACCGTCCGCGGGGTGACGCCGAGCCGCTCCGCGAGGTCGGCCCCGGTCCATTCGCGGTGGGCCTGCAGGAGGGACAGGAGACGCAGCAGCCGCGCGGAGGTATCCAGCATGCCGAGCAGTCTGCCAGCGCCCCCCGCCCCGTCGACCGGGCCCGGCCCCCACTGGCTGCGCGGCCGCAGCCCCCGCTCTCACCGGAACCAGGAGACCCACCGGAGCACCGGACCCACCGGCTTCAAGGGCCTCGCGGGGGCGGCCGCGCCCGGCGGCTGCGCCGCGCCGGCTTCGGCGGACGGCTTGGCCGCCTCCGGGACCGGCGGCCGGGCCGGAGACGCCGGAGCCGGAGACGCCGGAGCCGGAGACGCCGGGGCCGGGCCCTCCGGAGCCGGGCCCGCCGGGGCCGACGGCGGGGTCGGTGGTGTCGGTGGAGGCGGCCGGGGGGAGGGTGAGCAGGGTGCCCACCGTGAGCGACTGCGGCTCCGGGCCGATCAGCTCCCGGTTCGCCTCGTACAGCGCCTGCCGGCCGCCCGGGACCCGGCGGCGGCGGGCGATGCCGTCCAGGGTGTCCCCGGCCCGGACCACGTGCATCCGCCCCGCCAGCCCGTACCGCTTCGAGCAGACCGGCCACGCGTCCCACCCCTGGAGCCCCAGCACCTCCTCCCCGACCCGGATCTGCTGCTCCCGGGTCGCAAGGTCGGCCCGCGCCGCGAAGAGCAGTCCCCCGTGCGCCTCCCACGTCGGCTGCCGGAACTGCAGGCCCCCGTAGAAGCCGTTGCCGGTGTTGACCGCCCAGCGGCCGCTGCTCTCGCAGTCGGCCACGCAGTCCCAGGGCCACTCCCCGCCCGGGCCGCAGTCCCCCGGCCCGCTCCCGACGAGCCCCGGGGAGCCGGGATGCGCCGCCCCCGCGGGCCCGGGCGCCGGGGGCGGCGGAGCCGCGCCGGCGCCCGACGGGAGTACGAGGACGAGCGCCAGCGCGGCAGCGGCAGCGGCGGCCGCCGGGACGGCCCGCCGGATCCGGAGGTCGGGCATCGCGTCACGCTACGCAGCCGCGTGCCACCCGCCCTCTCCTGCCACGCGGCCCGCCGCGCGGCCCACCCGGTCGGCCCACCCTTGGCCGTCCTCCACCGGCCCCCCGCCCCCTCCAAACGGCCAGCACCGGGCACCAACTGCGCACAAGAGGAAAACAGTTGGAACGAAAACAACGCACCGGTCGGACCGTTCACTCCTCCGGGGGCCAGGTTCGATTCCGTTCCCTCAAACGGCGTGACCCCGGCCGCCGCTGCGCCGTTGAGCCCGGCGAGCCGGGAACCGCCCGGCCGCCCCCGCTCGCCTAGTCCGAGGAGCCACCCCGTGCCCCGCATGCTCGACGTCAGTGATGAGGTACGTGCCGAGATCGGTGACGAAGAAGCCGAGAGGCTGCTCACCGGCGACGACGCACCGCGCAGCTACGACTGCACCTCCTGCCGCACCCCGGGGGACCCCGAGACCGACCGCACCAGCACGGTGCTGTTCGTCGGCGAGGAGACCGCCGTCCTCGCCTTCGCACACGCCGGCTGCATTCCTTCGCAGGTGGTCTCCGTCTCCGAGGAGCAGCTGCAGGGCGCCGTCCGGAGCATCACCGGTGACAGCCCGGCCGCCGCGGGTGAGGCGCCCGCCGGCGGCGCCCCGCAGAACGTCCCCGGCGGCCAGGCCGTGCTCGGCATCACCAGCGGTCTGGTCCTGATCGGCGGCGAGCTCCACCCGGCCCTCGTGGTCGAGCCGACCGCGCCGATCGCCCGCCCGGGCACCACCGGCCCCGGCGACGACTTCCTGCCGCTCCTGATCGAGCAGGGGTTCATCCCCGTCACCGACACCACCGAGCTGCCCTCTCCGCTCGGCGGCTGGTCGATCCTGCTCGCCGCGGGACAGCTGCACGCCGTCCTGCAGCCCGGCACCGAGGGCGGCGGCCAGGTCGCCTGGTGGCAGGCCCACCAGGCGCTGTCGGTGACCGACGGCTGGCGGGCCGCCGTGAACAAGACGCAGCGCGTCCTCGTCTACGCCGCCCCGGTGGGCTCCATCGGCCAGCAGCCCCGCGAGGACCTGCTGCGCGACGCCCTGGACAAGGCCGCGGCGGCCGGCAAGCTGGTGGCCGCCTCCATGCCGCTGGCAGGCACCCCGGGAGCCTGACCCCCGCTGCTCCGGGCCCCGCTCCCCGACGGCCGCCCCGCCCCCTGACGAGGGGGCGGGGCGGCGTGCGTCGGGGAGCGGGGCCCGTCCCGTGCTCCCCCGGCGGCCGCCGGGACACGCCCCGGCCATCTGCGTTTTCTGCTGCCCGCCCCGCATCCGCGGGGCGCCGGGTTCGTTGGCTGATACGTGCATTCATACGACCCCTCCCGCGCCCCTGCCCATCCGAGCACCGTCTCCCCGATGCGCTCCGCACGGGACCGGGACACCGCTCCGGCCGCCGTCTCGCACACCCCGATCTACGACACGCTGTACTCGGAGTACCTGCGGGCCTTCCGGGCCCTGCCGGGCGACCGCACGGGCGAGGAGGACCTCGGCTTCACCGCGTTCTCCTACGGGGGCGCGTACGGCGGCGCAGCCGGCATCGCCCCCTCCCACGGCAGTGGTGCGTACGGGAGCGGATGGAGCGGCTCCGGGGGCTCCGGCTCCCTCGGCTCGGGCAGTTCCCCGTGGCAGCCGGAGCCCTGGCAGCCCGCGTACGCGCCCGTACCTCAGCCCTCGTACGCCTACGCGGGCAGCACGACGAACGGGCGGCAGCACCAGACCGGGATGCAGCACATCCCGGCGGCCCTGCCGCCCGCTCCGCGCCGGGGCTACTGACCCCGGACCGCCCTGCCGCACGACGGCGTCACCGCCGTCCCGCGCGCTACTTCTTCTTGTACTGCGCGCCGCGCTTCTCGCGCACCCGTACCGAGATGTGGATCGGGGTGCCGTCGAAGCCGAACTCCTCGCGCAGGCGGCGCTCGATGAAGCGCCGGTAGCCGTGCTCCAGGAAGCCGGAGGCGAAGAGGACGAACCGCGGCGGCTTGCTTCCCGCCTGGGTGCCGAACAGGATGCGGGGCTGCTTGCCGCCGCGGATCGGGTGCGGATGGGCGGCGACGACCTCGCCGAGGAAGGCGTTCAGCCGGCCGGTGGGCACGCGCGTCTCCCAGCCGGCGAGAGCGGTCTCGATGGCGGGGACCAGCTTCTCCATGTGACGGCCGGTCTTCGCCGAGACGTTCACCCGGGGCGCCCAGGAGACCTGCTGCATCTCGGTCTCGATCTCGCGCTCAAGGTAGTAGCGGCGCTCCTCGTCGAGCTCGTCCCACTTGTTGTAGGCGATCACGATGGCGCGGCCGGCCTCGACGGCCATGGTGATGATGCGCTGGTCCTGGACGCTGATCTTCTCGGTCGTGTCGATCAGGATGACCGCGACCTCCGCCTTCTCGACGGCGGCGGCGGTGCGCAGGGAGGCGTAGTAGTCCGAGCCCGTCTGGAGGTGGACCTTCTTGCGGATGCCGGCGGTGTCGATGAACTTCCAGGTGACGCCGCCGAGCTCGATCAGCTCGTCGACCGGGTCGCGGGTGGTGCCGGCCAGCTCGTTGACGACGACCCGCTCCTCCTTCGCGACCTTGTTGAGCAACGAGGACTTGCCGACATTGGGGCGGCCGATGAGCGCGATCCGGCGCGGACCGCCGACGGGCGTGCCGCCGAAGGTCTGCTCGGGCGCCTCCGGCAGCGCTTCGAGGACGGCGTCGAGCATGTCGCCCGTACCGCGGCCGTGGAGGGAGGAGACCGGGTGCGGCATGCCGAGGCCCAGCGACCACAGGGCGGCCGCGTCGGACTCGCCGCTCTGGCCGTCGACCTTGTTCGCGCACAGGACGACGGGCTTGCCGGCCTTGCGCAGCAGCTTGACGACGGCCTCGTCGGTGTCGGTGGCGCCGACCTTGGCGTCGACGACGAAGACGACCGCGTCGGCCGTCTGGATGGCGTACTCGGCCTGGGCTGCGACGGAGGCGTCGAGGCCGAGGACGTCCTGCTCCCAGCCGCCGGTGTCGACGACCTTGAAGCGGCGGCCGGCCCACTCGGCCTCGTAGGTGACGCGGTCGCGGGTGACGCCGGGCTTGTCCTCGACGACCGCCTCGCGGCGGCCGATGATCCGGTTCACCAGGGTCGACTTGCCGACGTTGGGGCGGCCGACGACGGCGAGCACGGGGAGCGGCCCGTGGCCGGCCTCCGCGATCGCGCCCTCGACGTCCTCAAGGTCGAAGCCTTCCTCCGCGGCGAGCTCCATGAACTCCGCGTACTCGGCATCGCCAAGCGCTCCGTGGTCGTGCTGGTCGTTCATGAAGTCCGTTCCTCGTCGTTCGTGGTGGTCGGTGGTGCCCGCGCAGCGCGGTTCCACTACTGGGTTACTGGGTCAAGTCTCGCTCAGCGCCCGGTGAGGCGCTTGGCGTCGGCCAGGTGGGCCGTCAGCCGGCTCTGGATGCGTACGGTGGCCTCGTCCAGGGCGGTACGGGTGCGGCGGCCGGTGCCGTCGCCCGCGTCGAAGGCGGAGCCGAAGACGACGTCCACCCGGCTCTTGAAGGGCGGCAGCCCCCGTACGAGCCGTCCGCGGCGCTCGGTGCTGCCGAGGACGGCGACCGGCACGACGGGGGCGCCGCTGCGGACCGCGAAGTAGGCGAGGCCGGCGCGCAGCGAGGCGAAGTCGCCCTCGCCGCGGGTGCCCTCGGGGAAGATCCCCAGGGCGCCGCCGTTCTCCAGGACCGCGAGCGCGCGGGTGATGGCGGTCCGGTCGGCCCCGGAGCGGTCCACCTTGACCTGCCCGATTCCCTCCAGGAAGGGACCGAGCGGGCCTATGAAGGCTTCCTTCTTGATCAGGAAGTGCAGCGGCCGGGGCGCGGTCCCCATGAGCATGGGCCCGTCGATGTTGTGTGCGTGGTTCACCGCGAGGATGACGGGGCCCGAGGCGGGGACGCGCCAGGCGCCGAGCACCCGGGGCTTCCACAGCCCGTACATGAGCCCGATGCCGATCCGCCGGCCGACCGCCGCACCCTTGGGGGAGGGCGTTGCGCTCACGAGCGCTCCGCCCGCTTCTCCTCCACCAGGGTGACCACGCACTCGATGACCTGGTCGAGGGTGAGCTCGGTGGTGTCGACCTCGACGGCGTCGTCGGCCTTGGCGAGCGGGGAGGTCTTGCGGCCGGAGTCGGCCGCGTCCCGCTTGATCAGGGCTTCCCGGGTGGTCGCGAGGTCCGCGGCCTCCTTGCCGCGCAGCTCGCCGCTGCGGCGGGCGGCGCGGGCCTCGGGGGAGGCGGTGAGGAAGACCTTCAGGTCGGCGTCGGGCAGCACGGTGGTGCCGATGTCCCGGCCCTCGACGACGATGCCGCCGTCGGCCTCGGCGGCGATGCTGCGCTGGAGCTCGGTGATGCGGGTGCGTACCTCGGGGACGGCGCTGACGGCGCTGACCTTGGAGGTGACCTCCTGGGTGCGGATCGGGCCGGAGGCGTCCAGTCCGTCGACGGTGATCGTCGGTGCGGCCGGGTCGGTCCCGGAGACGATGCCGGGCTTGCCGGCGGCCACGGCGACGGCGTGCGGGTCGTCGGTGTCGACGCCGTTGGTGATCATCCACCAGGTGATGGCCCGGTACTGGGCACCGGTGTCCAGGTAGCGCAGCCCGAGCTTGGCGGCCACGGCCTTGGAGGTGCTGGACTTGCCCGTGCCGGAGGGACCGTCGATGGCGACGATCACGGCGGACGGAGCTGCGGTTTCCACGGTGCGGGCACCTTCCTGGTTGCGCGTACGTGTCCGGGCGCGCCAAAGCGCCCCTGCCCAAGGTTACCGGGCCCGGACGTACCCGCCGCCCAAACGGTCCCGCCCCGGCCTCCGGCAGGCCCGGCAGGCCCGGCAGGCCCGGCTCTACTGCCGGCGCAGCGCCCAGCCGCGCTCGCGGAGCTCGGCCGTCAGGGCGGCCACCGCCCGGGGCTCGACCATCAGCTGCACGAGGCCCGCCTGCTGTCCGGTCGCGTGCTCGATCCGGACGTCCTCGATGTTGACCCCGGCCCGCCCCGCGTCCGCGAAGATCCGCGCCAGCTCGCCCGGCTGGTCGCTGATGAGCACCGCCACCGTCTCGTACGCCATGGGCGCCGCCCCGTGCTTGCCCGGCACCCGTACCCGTCCGGCGTTCCCGCGCCGCAGTACGTCCTCGATGCCCTCCGCGCCCCCGCGGCGCTTCTCCACGTCGGCCGACTGGAGCCGCCGCAGCGCGTCCACGGTGGCCTCCAGGTCGGCGGCGATGCCGGCCAGGACGTCCGCCACCGGCCCGGGATTGGCCGACAGGATCTCCACCCACATCCGCGGGTCGGAGGCCGCGATCCGCGTCACGTCGCGGATCCCCTGCCCGCACAGCCGGACCGCCGTCTCGTCCGCGGCCTCCAGCCGCGCCGCGACCATGCTCGACACCAGCTGCGGGGTGTGCGAGACCAGCGCCACCGCCCGGTCGTGCGCGTCCGCGTCCATCACCACCGGTACGGCCTTGCACAGCGCCACCAGCTCCAGGGCGAGGTTCAGCACCTCGTGGTCCGTGTCCCGGGTCGGTGTCAGCACCCACGGCCGGCCCTCGAACAGGTCCGCCGACGCCGCCAGCGGCCCGGACTGCTCCTTGCCGGCCATCGGGTGGGTCCCGATGTACGCCGTGACGTCCACGCCCAGCGCCTCCAGTTCCCGCCGGGGGCCGCCCTTGACGCTGGCCACGTCCACGTACGCCCGGGCCAGTCCGCGTCCGATCGCGTCGGCCAGCGCCGTGGCCACGTGGGCGGGCGGGACGGCGACGACCGCGAGGTCGACCTGGCTCTGCGGCGCCTCGTCCGTCCCGGCGCCGAGCGATGCGGCCGTACGGGCCTGGGCCGGATCGTGGTCGGCGAGGTGGACGGTGATTCCGCGCGCGGACAGGGCGAGCGCCGCGGAGGTGCCGATCAGTCCGGTTCCGATGACGACGGCGGTTCTCACGGGGCGCTCCAGGGGTGCGTGACGTAACGGCAGCTCACGGTCAGGGTAGCCAGCCCCGGCCGTGCGGGGGTCCGGCGCCCCGTCCAGCGGGGCCGCCTCCCGAGGGGGCTGCGGCACGGCGTGGCACGGAAGGGGGTCACCCGATCCACCCCAACCTGCCCCCCGACCCGGGACCGGGGGGACCGGCCGGGGTACAACACGGGACATGATCTTCCACCTGGTTCCGCTCGCCGACTGGAGCGCCGCGCCCGAGCTCCCCTACGCCCCGTCCTCGCTCGACTCGGAGGGCTTCGTGCACTGTTCGGCGGACCGCCCGACGGTGCTCGCGATCGCCGACGCGCACTACCGGGAGGTACCGGGCACCCTGCTGGCCGTCGAACTCGACGAACGGGCCCTGACCTCGGAGGTCCGCCGCGAGGGTGAAACCGGAGGCCGCTATCCGCACGTCCACGGGCCGCTGGACCGTGCGGCCGTGGTGCGCGTGTGGGAGGTCGTCCGGGCGGCGGGCAGCCCGGCGCGACTGGCCCCGTGGGTCTCCGACTCCTGAGCCGGGCGGCGCGGCGTTGCTTCACCTGGGGCCCGTGAAACGCCAGGATGCTCCTCGCCGACCGGCCCCGAACGAGGAGCAGCCCATGAGCGACACCACGCCGACCGACCGCCGTACGCTCCTGGCGGCAGGAGCCGCCGCCGCGCTGGCGGGCGGCACGCTCACCGCCTGCGGCAAGGAGGAGAAGAAGCCCGCGCAGAGCGAGCCCGGCAACGCCTCCCCGCCGGCCCGGTCCGCCGAGGCCGCGGCCCCCTCGGCCGCACCGCCCACGGGCGCGGGCAAGGCCCTGGTGAAGTCCTCGGCGGTGCCGGTGGGCGGCGGTACGGTCCTGAAGGAGGAGAAGCTGGTGGTCACCCAGCCGACGGCCGGCTCCTTCCGCTGCTTCAGTGCGGTCTGCACCCACCAGGGCTGCATCCTGTCGAAGGTGGAGAACGGCACCATCGACTGCCCCTGCCACGGCAGCAAGTTCGAGATGACGGACGGCGCGGTGGCCCACGGGCCGGCCACCCGCCCCCTGGCGGAGAAGAAGATCACGGTGGCCGCGGACGGCAATATCTCGCTCGCGTAGCGCGGGGGAACGCACCTACGCTCCCCGGATGAACGAGCTGACGACGCCCGGGGAATCCCTCGATGCATCCCTCGACCTGACCCTGGTACGTGACCACACGGTCTACGCGTGCGTCATGGGCTCCCGGGCGTTCGGCCTGGCGACGGAGGCGAGCGACACCGACCGGCGCGGTGTCTACCTCGCCCCGACCCCGCTGTTCTGGCGCTTCGAGAAGCCGCCGACGCATGTGGAGGGCCCCCGCGAGGAGGAGTTCTCCTGGGAGCTGGAACGCTTCTGCGAACTGGCCCTGCGCGCCAACCCGAACATCCTGGAGTGCCTGCACTCCCCGCTGGTGGAACGGCTGACCCCGGTGGGTGAGGAACTCCTGTCCCTGCGGGGGGCCTTCCTCTCCCGCCGGGCCCACACCACCTTCACCCGGTACGCGCGGTCCCAGCACGCCAAACTCGCGGCAGACGTCCGCCTGCACGGCGCCCCGCGCTGGAAGCACGCCATGCACCTGCTGCGCCTGCTCCTGTCCTGCCGGGACCTGCTGCGCACGGGCCGCCTGACGATCGACGCCACCGGGCACCGCGACCGCCTCCTGGCGGTCAAGCGCGGCGAACTGACCTGGTCCGAGGTGGAAGCCTGGATGGCCCGCCTCTCGGAGGAGTCGGAGGCGGCCCTGCCGGGAACCCCCCTCCCGGAGTCCCCGGACCGAGCCCGGGTGGAAGCCTTCCTCACCCGCACCCGCCGCACGAGCGCCTCCGCGTGAACGCCTCGCGTGAACGCCGACCGGCCCGGACTGCGAGCAGTCCGGGCCGGTCGGGTGGTGCGG
This sequence comes from Streptomyces sp. NPDC006326, assembly GCF_040612915.1. Lineage (NCBI taxonomy): Bacteria > Bacillati > Actinomycetota > Actinomycetes > Kitasatosporales > Streptomycetaceae > Streptomyces > Streptomyces sp. NPDC006326. The sequence goes on from NZ_JBEXRC010000023.1 coordinate 116,487, forward strand.
AGGGTCAGCGGTGGCTGACGAGTACGTGGGTTTCCCCGGTGCCGGTCCCGGTGATCCCTGCATCGTTCGCAAGGAACCCGGGGGCAACCCAGCCCTGCCAGCTGCGGCCGGCATAGCGGGCGTTCTGGTACACGATTCCGTCGGGTGCCACGGCGATCAGCTGCGCATCACCGTTGGACATGCCGGTGATGCCCACGCTGGTGGCGTTGTCCACACCACCGATGGGGCTCCAGCCCTGCCAGCTGCCGTTGACGAAGCGGATGGTGTGGTACTGGCGCCCGTCGTTGCCGACGGCGACGAACTGCGCGTCCCCGTTCGGCATGCCGGCCACGGCCACCGACGATGCGGCGAAGCCCGTGGCGCCCTGATAGCCCTCGATGGCGTTCCAGGGCTGCCAGCGGCCGTCGGCGTACCGGGCGGTGTGGTAGAGCTTGCCGTCCAGTCCGATGATGACGACCTGGAGGTCACCACTCGGCATCCCGGTCGCCGCAACCGCTCGGGCGCTCCAGGTCGAGACGGGGTTCCAGCCCTGCCAGCTGCCGTTGCGGTAGCGGGCGTTGTGGTAGATGCGCCCGTCGCCGCCGATGGACATGACCTGGGCGTCACCGTTGGGCATGCCGGCGATGGCTTCGTCCTGGGAAGCCCACATGGAGCTGCCGGCCGCGCCATTGATGGCTGCCCAATTGCTCCAGTAGCCGTTGGAGTAGCGGGCCCTGTGGTACAGCTTCCCGTCCATGCCCGTACCAAGCACCTGGACCGACCCGTCGGACGTCGAGGTGATCGCGTTCTCGGATCCCTGGAAGTAGCCGGCTCCGCCCACACCGTCCAGCGGGCTGAAGGGAGCCCAGCTGCCGGTGGGGGACTTGATGGAGTGGAAGAACGCCGATGAGGGCGCCGGGTGGGCGTCGGCTCCCGCCATGACGAGACCGAGGGAGATCCAGCCGTTGCTGCTGGTGTTGTCACCACCGTTCCAGGCGTGCACGGTAGCGCTGTCGTTCGGCCCGGCGAGGATGTAGTCGGCGTTGGCATCGCCGGTGAACGCACCGAACTGGACGAGCTGGCGGTTGGTGGTGAAGCCGGTGGTGACCTGGCCCAGCCACTTCCACCCGCCGCCTGTATCACCGCCCTGGTTCAGCGCGACTTCGACTGATCCGTTGTCCTGGATGTAGTAGTAGTCGGCCTTGCCGTCGCCGTTGAAATCGGCCCAGCGCTCACGGGCACTGTCCGGGTTGTGGTGGTCTGCAGCGACCACCCCCAGAGCCTGCCAGCCTCCGTTCCCGTCGCCACCCTTGTTCAGGTGGACGGATATGGTGCCATCGCTGCCGTAGGTCAGGTAGTCGGCCTTAGCGTCGCCGTCGAAGTCCACGAAACGGACCTTCGTGCGGTCGGCCGTCGTACCGGCGAAGACCTGGCCGAGGTCCTTCCAGCCGCTGTCGCCGCCGCCCTTGTTGAGGCGCACGTTCAGCGATCCATTGGCATTGATGAGCACGTAGTCGGACTTGCCGTCGCCGTCGAAGTCGACGAGCCGCACCTGCGAGCGGTCCGTGGTCGCGCCCTTGAACACCCGGCCGAGCAGCTTCCAGCCGCCGGCACCGTCACCACCGTTGTTCACCCAGACCGAGACGGCACCGTCGTCGCCGATCACGTTGTAGTCGAGCTTGCCGTCGCCGTCGAAGTCGGCCCAGCGGACGCGGTCATTGCCGTTGCCGACCTCGTTGGCGGCCACCGGTACGTCGCCGAGCTGGGCGGCGAGCACGAACTCGGCGCCGAAGGACAGACCGCCGGCGTCGGGCTGCTTGCCTGGCCAGGCCACGACCTTGCCGCCCTTGCGCGCCCACAGGTCGGACAGACCGTCGCCGGTGATGTCACCGACGGAGCTCATGCCCGGATAGGTGGCTTCGTCGAAGCCGGTTCCGATCTTGACGCGTGCGGCCGTGCTGCCCCAGGCGGTGGGGTCGAGGTTGCCGTCCGGGCCCTTGCTCCCGTAGGTGCGGAAGAGGTCACCCGTGGCGTTGTCCCGCAGCCAGAGGTCGGGCACCTTGTCACCGTTGAGGTCGCCGGGCGCGATGACGGTGAACCTGTCCCAGTCGCCGTTGCCGACGAGTACGGGATCCGCCTCGTCGAGGTTGTTGTACAAGCCGGCGTAGTACGCCCAGAGCTGCTTGCCCTGCTTGACCAGCAGGTCCGGCTGGCCGTTCCCGTCGAGGTCGCCGGGAGCGATGATCTGCTCCGCGTTGTACCAGTGGTTGTTCTCCTCCCGGCCCACCGTGAGGACGATGGGGTTGTCGACCGAGCCCATGCCGGTGTTCGAGTAGGTCGACAGCAGCTTCCTGCCCTCGTTCGCGACGTAGTGGAGGGCGACGAGGTCGTTGTCGCCGTCGCCGTCCCAGTCGCCCTGGTAGGCGATCTGGGCTCCGCTGAAGGTCGTGCCGCCGCCGTTCGCCTGCGCCCGGACGAACGTGCTGTTGCCCTGGCCGGTGTAGGTGACGAGCTGGTCCTTGGCGTCGAGCGTCCAGATGTCGCGGATTCCGTCGCCGTTGAGGTCGCCGGGGCCGTCCACGGTGCTCGAACGGGTGGCGTAGTAGGTGTAAGTGGAGGTGTCGGAGCGGTTGCCCGCTTTGTCGACGCCGTAGGCGTACACGTGGTGCGGACCCGCGCCGGGCGGGACGATGGTCACGCTGCCCCCCGGAGCCACCGACTTCAGCCGCGGCTGGTCATCGGTGTAGTACCAGATCTCCTTCAGGTCCGTGACCCCGTTGGCACCGAAGGTGAAGGTGCCGGGCGTGCGGGCCTTGCCGGTCGTGGTCGGCCATCCGCCCGCACCGTCGGGGAACTGGGCGGAACTGACCACGGGCGGAAGGCTGGGCCTGACCCGGTCCACCGCGAACGTGCAGGTGGGAGACCAGGCGGAGGACGCGCCGTCCTGGTCCGTGGCACGGACCTTCCAGCTGTAGGTCCCGCTCGCCAGGCTTTCGTCGGGAACCGACCAGGTCACCACGCGTCCCTTGAGCGCCGGGAGCTTCTGCGTGGTGAGCGGGGCGCTCTGACCGGCCTTGAAAAGCTGGAACTCGGCCTGCAGGTTGCCGCCGTCCGCGTCGTCGAGCTTCGCGTACAGCGAGATGCGGGCGTTGCCGATCACACCGCCTTCGGTGCACGACGTGGCAGGGGAGGTGCCGAGGTCCGACGGAGTACCGGGCGGGTTGTTGTACTCGGTCTCCAGGGTGATGGTCTTGGGGTCGAAGCGCTTCCACTGGTACTGGTCGCTCTCGTTCGAGGCGTAGAGCCCGAG
>NZ_JBEXRC010000024.1:0-117626 GCF_040612915.1 Streptomyces sp. NPDC006326
AGGCCGTCCCGGCCCGCCACACGCCGTTGACCCCGTGAACTTCCCCGACAGGAAGCGTTCCTGGACAACCGTCCGTCGCGCCACCGGCACATCCGCTTGAGTTCTCCCGCGGCGGTCACCGGACCGGAGGCGACCGCCTGGAACGGGAGAACGGGGGTGCCACTCGTGCGGATCGGACTGCTCACCGAAGGTGGTTATCCGTATGCGACGGGAGAGGCCAGGATCTGGTGCGACCGGCTCGTGCGCGGCCTGCCGCAGCACGAGTTCGAGCTCTACGCGCTGAGCCGCAGCGCCGAGCAGGAGGAACGCGGCCGGGTCGTGCTCCCCGACCACGTCACCCGGGTCTGGACCGCCCCCCTGTGGGCCCCGGCCGACGACGGCCGGAGCTACTCCCGGCGCGAACGCCGGCGCTTCGCCGACTGCTTCAAGGAGCTCGTCCGGGGCATCTGCGCCGACGAGCCCGCGGCCTTCGCCGCCGGACTGTACGGGCTGGCCGAACTCGCCCGCGAGCAGGGCGGCCTGTACGCGGCGCTGCGGTCCGAGACCGCGGTGCGCGCGGTGGAGGCCGCCTGCCGCGCCCCGGGCGCGCGCCGCTCCGTACGACCCGCCCAGGTGGCGGACCTGCTGGAGTTCGTCGACGCCCTGGAGCGGCTGCTGCGGCCGCTGTCCCTCGACTGGTACGAGGACCTCCGCGAGGTCGACGTGTGCCACGCGGCCGCGGGCGGGGTGGCGGCGCTGCCCGGACTGCTGGCCAAACGCTTCTTCGGGGTCCCGCTGCTGGTCACGGAGTACGGGGTCCAGCTCCGGGCCCACTATCTGGAGCACTCCGAAGGCACCCGGCCGGCCGTGCGGGCCCTGCTCGCGGCCTTCCACGTGCGGCTCGCCGCCGAGATCTACGCCCGCGCCGACCTGCTCACCCCCGGCAACGCGCACGCCCGGCGCTGGCAGGAGCGGTGCGGGGCGCCGCGGGAGCGGGTGCGGACGGTGTACCCGGGGATGGAGGCGGACCGATTCGCCACCGTCGGGGAGGCGCCGGAGCGCGGAGACCCGGACACCCTGGTGTGGGTCGGCCGGATGGAGCCCGCCAAGGACCTGATCGCCCTGCTCCACGCGTTCGCCGAGGTCCGCAAGGCCGCGCCGGGGACCCGGCTGCGTCTCTTCGCCACGGCCGCGGCGGCGGACTACCTCGCGGACTGCCGCTCGCTGGCGGCGCAGCTCTTCCCCGACGAGGCCGCCGACGCGGTCACGGTCGGGGAGAGCCCGGTCAGCTTCGAGGAGATCGGCGGACCCGAGGCCCCCACGCCGGCCGACGCGTACGGCGCGGGACGCGTGGTCGTCCTGTCCTCGGTGATCGAGGGCTTCCCCATGACGCTGGCCGAGGCCATGTTCTGCGGGCGGGCCACCGTGTCCACCGACGTCGGCGCGGTGTGCGAGGTCATCGGCGGCACCGGCCTCGTCGTCCCCCCGCGCAATCCGCGCGCCCTGGCCGACGCCTGCCTCGCGCTGCTGGGCGACCCCGAACGGGCCGGGCGGCTCGGCGCCGCCGCCCGGGCGCGGGCCCTGGAGCTGTTCACCGTCGAGCAGAACGTGGCCGCCTTCCGGGAGATCTACCTGCAGCTGCTGGCCGGCGGGCCGGGGCGCCCCGACGCCGGGATCCCCTTCGCACAACCCCCGGAGGCCCGGGTCCCGGGCCACTGGACGAGCCCGACCTGGGCGGCTGCGCCGGACGCGGGCGGGGGGCCGCAGGAGGATACGGCTGCGGCCCCGGGCGCGGCGGTGCCTTCCGGCCCGGCGGTGCCTCCGGGCCCGGTTCCGACTGCGGCTGCGGTTGCGGCCGGGGACCCGGCCTCGGACACGTGTCCGGCCCCGGACGGCTGTCCGGGCTCCCCGGCTCCCGGTGTGGCAGCCCCCTCGGAGGCGGCGGTATGACCCTCGACGAGGCGGCTCCCGCCGTCCCCGCCCCCGGAGCACCCCGCCGCCGCGCCGTCGGGGACCCCGTCAAGACCCTGCTGCACCGCCACCGTGCGCTGTGCGAGCGGGCCGTCGACCCGCTGGAGATCGCCGCCGGGCTGGAGGCCCAGGGCATCACCGACCGGACCGCCGCCCGCTTCCGCCACCGCGACGTCTTCTCCCTCGCCGAGGAGCTGTACGCCCGGACCCCGCGCGAGGACGAGCCCGCCGCCCCGCCCGCCGGCCGGGCGGCCGACGCCCGTGCGTTACGCGGCTTCGGGTACGCCCTGCTGCCCGGGGCCCTCGCGCTCGGGGCCGCCGCCGCCGGGATGCCGTTCGCGGGTCCCCTCGCCGTGCTCGCCACCGTCGCCGCCCTGGTGCGGCCCGGTCGGCCCGCCGGGCCCGCAGGTGGCCGGTTCCCCTACGCCGCGCACCTGCTCGCCGCGGCAGTCGCCGGCTGGGCGGTGTACCGCCACGGCACCGCCCTCGGGGTCGCCCTCGCGCTGGCCGTGGCCCCCGGCCACCTGATCGGCGCCCTGTTCGCCGCCCGCTCCCGGCGCAGGCTCGCCGGCAGCCGCGCCCTGGAGGACTTCGCCGAGGGGACCCGGCCGCTGCTGCTCGGCGCGGTGGCCGTCTTCGCCGCAGCCGCAGCCGGGGCGGCCGCCCTCGCCGGGACACCGCTCGCACTCGCCGTGCCGCCGGCCGTCCTGCTGTTCCTCACCCGCCTGCTGCTCGGCCACGGCGCCGCGCGCGGGCCCGTGGCCGCAGCCCTCGCCCTCGCCCTGGTCCCGGTCCCGCTCGCGGTGTCCGCCGCCGCGGCCGGGCTCCTCGTACACGCCGTCGTCGCGCTGTCCCGCGCGTCCGCCCACGCAAGGCCCTGAACCGCCGAACCCGACCCCGACCCCCACCCCACCCGCCCACCTACGAAGGAGACACAGGATGACCGGCCAGCCAACCGACCGAGGGGCCGCGCGATGAGGGTGCTGCTGATCGGAGCCAACGGATACCTCGGCCGCTACGTCGCCGACCGCCTGCTCGCCGACCCCGCCGTCCAGCTCACCGCGCTCGGCCGCGGCGACGACGCCGACGTCCGCTTCGACCTGGCCACCGGCAGCCCCGGCGCGCTCACCCGGTTCCTCGACGCCGTGCACCCGGGCGTCGTCATCAACTGCGCCGGCGCCACCCGGGGCGGCGCCCGGGAACTGACCCGACACAACACCGTCGCCGTCGCCACGATCTGCGAATCGCTGCGGCGCAGCGGCTGCGGGGCCCGCCTCGTCCAGCTGGGCTGCGCCGCCGAGTACGGGCCCAGCCAGCCCGGATCCTCCACGGCCGAGGACGCCGTGCCCAGACCCGGCGGACCGTACGGCGTGAGCAAGCTCGCCGCGACCGAGCTGGTGCTCGGCTCCGGGCTCGACGCGGTCGTCCTGCGGATCTTCTCGCCCGTCGGCCCGGGCACCCCCGCCGGATCCCCGCTCGGCCGGCTCGCCGAGGCCATGCGGCGCGCCATGCAGAACGGGGACGGTGAGCTCAAGCTCAGCGGCCTCGGGGTCCAGCGCGATTTCGTGGACGTACGGGACGTGGCGCGGGCCGTGCACGCCGCCTCGCTCTCCGCCGCCCAGGGCGTCGTCAACATCGGCACCGGCCGCGCGGTCCGGCTCCGCGACGCAGCGGCCGTGCTGGCCAGGGTCGCCGGGTACGGCGGGGCCCTGCACGAGCTGGACGTACCGCACGGCGGAGCGCAGCAGCACGGGCACGGGCCCGGCCACGGGCACTCGGGCCGGGCGGCCGGCCTGGCCTCCATCGGGGCCCCGCGTTCCGAGGCCACGCCCGAGCAGATCGCCGCGGCCGCGACGGTGCCCGCGGCGTACCCGTACCCCGACGGCTGCGGCGCCTGGCAGCAGGCCGACGTGCGCACCGCCCGGGACCGGCTCGGCTGGCGGCCCCGGATCAACCTGGAGGAGTCCCTCGCGGACATCTGGATGGAGGCGGCGTGCCGCATCTGACGACGCAGGCCGCGGCCGCCGCCGCGACCGGGGCGGGCCGTCTCGGCCTGGGCGTGCCGGGCTACGCGCACCCGCTGTTGGCCCCGGTCGAATGGGCCGAGCTGACCCGCCCCGGGACCCCGTTGCACTGGACCGTGCTCAACGTCACCGACGGGCCGGGCGCCCGGCCCGACCCGCACTGCACGGAGGCCGCGGCGAAGCTCCGGGACGCCGGCGGCCCCGTACTCGGCCACCTGGCGATGCGGGGCGGGTCCCGTTCCTTCGGGGAGCTCGTCTCCGACGCCCACCGCTACCTGGACTGGTACCGGGTGGACGGGTTCTACCTCGCCGACGCCCCCGCGGACCGGGCCGACCTGCCCGCCGTACGCCGGGTCGCCGACACGCTGCGCGGGCTCGGCGACGGGGGAGAGGCGCTGCGGATCGTGCTGGGACACGGCACGCACCCGTACGAGGGCTACGCGGAGGCCGCCGACCAGCTGGTCACCTTCTCCGGCGCATGGACGGACTACCGCTGGTCGCAGGTGGCGGAGTGGACCGCCGAGTACCCGGCGGAGCGGTTCTGCCACCTGGTCCACGGGGTGCCGCGCACGCACCTGGAGGAGGCCGTGCGGATCGCCCGCTGGCAGGGCGCGGGCACGATCTGGTTCACCGACCGGCGCGGGACGGGGGAGCGGGACCCGTGGGCCTCCATGCCCGCGTACTGGGACGAAATCGTCTCACGCATCGGACCGGGTGTCTCGGAATGAAGAAGGGCGTGGCAGTGTTACGGAAAGAACCACCGTTCAGACATACCCATCTACGGAGTCCCCGTGTCGCTGCCACCCCTGGTCGAGCCAGCTGCTGAGCTCACCGTTGACGAGGTTCGTCGGTACTCCCGCCACCTGATCATCCCGGACGTCGGGATGGACGGCCAGAAGCGCCTGAAGAACGCCAAGGTGCTGGCCGTGGGCGCGGGCGGCCTCGGCTCTCCCGCCCTCATGTACCTCGCCGCGGCCGGCGTCGGCACGCTGGGCATCGTGGAGTTCGACGAGGTCGACGAGTCGAACCTGCAGCGCCAGATCATCCACAGCCAGGCGGACATCGGCCGGTCGAAGGCAGAGTCCGCGCGCGACAGCGTGCTGGGCATCAACCCGTACGTCAACGTGGTCCTTCACGAGGAGCGGCTCGAAGCCGACAACGTGATGGAGATCTTCAGCCAGTACGACCTCATCGTCGACGGCACGGACAACTTCGCCACGCGCTACCTGGTCAACGACGCCTGCGTGCTGCTGAACAAGCCGTACGTATGGGGCTCGATCTACCGCTTCGACGGCCAGGCCTCGGTCTTCTGGTCCGAGCACGGACCGTGCTACCGCTGCCTGTACCCGGAGCCCCCGCCGCCGGGCATGGTCCCGAGCTGCGCCGAGGGCGGCGTCCTCGGCGTGCTGTGCGCGTCCATCGGGTCCATCCAGGTCACCGAGGCCATCAAGGTCCTCACGGGTGTCGGTGAGCCGCTGGTCGGCCGCCTGATGATCTACGACGCCCTGGAGATGCAGTACCGCCAGGTCAAGGTCCGCAAGGACCCCGACTGCGCGGTCTGCGGTCCGAACGCGACCGTCACCGAGCTCATCGACTACGAGGCCTTCTGCGGCGTCGTGTCGGAGGAGGCCCAGGAGGCCGCGGCCGGTTCGACGATCACTCCCAAGCAGCTCAAGGAGTGGATCGACGAGGGCGAGAACATCGAGATCATCGACGTCCGCGAGAAGAACGAGTACGAGATCGTCTCGATCCCCGGCGCGAAGCTGATCCCCAAGGGCGAGTTCCTGATGGGCACCGCGCTCCAGGACCTCCCGCAGGACAAGCGGATCGTCTTGCATTGCAAGACGGGTGTCCGCAGTGCGGAAGTCCTCGCGGTCCTGAAGTCCGCGGGCTTCGCGGACGCGGTCCACGTCGGCGGCGGCGTGATCGGGTGGGTCCACCAGATCGAGCCGGAGAAGCCGGTCTACTAGTCCCGGACACCGAGGGGCCGTACCGCGCACGCGGTACGGCCCCTCACTCCTGTTCGTGTCCGGGCGGGGACGCGGCAGCCGAGGCGGACGAGTCGGACGGGGTGCACACGGTGTTCGCTCCGGGCACCTTCCCGTCCAACAGGTAGGAGTTCACGGCCTGCTGGACGCACTTGTCGCCGCTGTTGTACGCCCCGTGCCCCTCGCCCTTGTACGTGAGCTCCACGCCCACACCGGACCCGAGCCGCTCGACCATCTTGCGGGCGCCCTCGTACGGGGTCGCCGGGTCACCGGTGTTGCCGATCACCAGGATCGGGGCGGCGCCCGGGGCGGAGACGTCCGGAGTCTCCCAGGCGCCGGGGACCGGCCAGCCGGTGCAGCTCATCAGCGCCCAGCCGAGGAAGTCCCCGAAGACGGGGGAGGCGGCGCGGAAGTCCGGCAGCTTCGACCGGGTCTGCTCCAGGGTGAACCGGTCCTTGGAGTCGGCGCAGTTGATGGCGGCGTTGGCGGCGCCGATGTTGCTGTAGTGCCCTTGCTGGTCCCGCCCGTTGAGGGCGTCGGACAGCGCCATCAGCAACTGCCCCTGGCCGCCCTCCGCCTCGTCCACGCCCTGCTCCAGCAGCGGCCACAGCTCCTGCGAGTACAGCGCCTGGGCGATGCCGTTGGTGGCGGCGGAATCGGTGAGCATCCGGCCGCCGAGGCCGGGGATGGGCTTCGCGGCCAGGTCCTTCTGGAGCTTGAGGATGTTCGCCTCGATCTCCTCGGCGGTGCTGCCCTGGATCCGGCAGGCCTCGCCCCGGTCCACGCAGTCCTGCGCGAAGTTGCCGAGGGCCAGCTGGAAGCCCTTGGCCTGGCCGAGTGAGCCCTCTTCCGCGGTCTTGGTGGGGTCGACGACGGCGTCGAAGACGGCCCGGCCGATGTTCTTCGGGAACAGGTGCGCGTAGACCCCGCCGAGCTCGGTGCCGTAGGAGATCCCGAAGTAGTACAGCTTCTCGTCGCCGAGGGCCTGGCGGATCCGGTCCAGGTCGCGGGCGGCGTTCTCGGTCCCGACGTACGGCAGCACCTTCCCGGACTTCGTCTTGCAGGCCTGCTGGTACTTCTTGATGTTGTCGACGAAGTCGGCCTCTTCCTCAGGGGTGTCGGGCGTCGAGTCCTGGGCGTAGTAGGCGTCGAGCTGCTTGTCGTCCTCGCACTCGACGGGCGCACTGCGGCCCACCCCGCGGGGATCGAAGCTGACCAGGTCGTAGCGGGCGCGCAGGGCCTCGTACTCCTTGGCGGCGCCGGGCAGCGTACTGATCCCGGACCCGCCGGGCCCGCCGAAGTTGAACACCAGCGAACCGATCCGCTTGCCCTTGTCCCGGGCGGGGGCCCTGATCAGCGCGATGGGGATCGTCTCCCCCTCGGGCTTCGCGTAGTCGAGGGGCACGTACAGGGTGGCGCACTGCCAGTCCTTGGGCGGCGCCTGCCCGCCGCCCTGGGCAACGGTGGGAGCCCCGCACTCCCCCCACTTGAGCGGCGCGGCCCCCTTGGTCCCGCCGGCCTCGGGGGTCTTCTCCTCCCCGCTGCCGGAACACCCACTGGCCCCGGCCAGCAGGGTGGCGAGCACGGCGAGGGCGGAGATCCGCAGCAGGTTTCGCGACATACCCCCATCCTGCGTTCCCCCACCCACCCCCGCCCCCGCGCTGACCCATCCGGGTCGGGCCGGCCGGTGAGGCGCAGCCTCCATGCAGCCGCATACGCAGGCCACGCTGCCGCCTTGAGTGCCTGTGCACGAGGAGACCAAAGCCGTCGAGGGCGCCTGCGGACCGACGTATTTCAGGGGCCTGCAAGGCGGTCGATTGCAGCCAGTGCCTCCACCACTGCGGCCGTCAGCTCCGCATCCGTCGCATCACCCGGTTCCCGGAGGCCAGGGTCGATCGGATGGTCGTCCACGGTGTAGAGGACCTGGTCCAGGATGCGGGAGAGCGGTTCACCGAGACGCTCCCCCCGCCGGGACGACTTCCTGCGTGCGCTCAGCCACGCAGCAGCGAACGGTGCAGGGCGGATGGCGCTGGCCGACAGGGCGCGCATCAGGGCGATCTGCTCCCCCACGGCCGAGTCCGCGGGAATCGCGTCGGGCCTGACGAATGCCCTGTGGCTCGTCGGCGAATCGTCCCAGATCCGCATTCCGGCGGGAACGTCCACGGATATGCGCTGCGTGTACCGGCGGAAATTGACGACGGCCTGACCGACTCCTTCCGGGACACCGTGACGGAGGAATTCCCCGTCCCCGGCGATCAGCGCGTAGCCGGCACCGGTGGCGAGTACGACTCCTGAAAGGTCCGGGAGGGCGACGAGGAAGTCATGATCCGGCCGGCCCTGGTCCGGCCAGTCCACAGGCCTGGGCCCCGCCGGCAGGGGGACGACGCGGGCGGCGAACGCACCCTCCCGGACGGGGGCGAGCAGCAGGTGTCCGCATCCTGCCCTTCGGGCCGCCGTGAAGATCCGCCGCGCTGTCGTGGGGTGGAACCGCTTCGGTGAGGCCAGGGGCACCGCGGATTTCGCTCCGCGGCGAAGCCACTCGTCCCGGAAGCCCTCCGCCGTCAAGACCTCGGCCACCCAAGTGCCGCGCGCCCGGCCCCAGTCCTCGTCGAAACCCACGCCCACATCCCCCATGGCTCCCTGCCGGGTGGCTCCTAGATGGCTTCCTTGCGGGTGAGGAAGTTGAACGAGATCCAGCCCGGGAGGACCGGCAGCCAGAAGGTCATCAGGCGGAACAGCAGGACCGCCGAGATGGCGACCTCCTTGTCCAGGCCCGCCGCGATCAGGCCGAGGGTCAGCGTCGTCTCCACCGCGCCGATGCCGCCCGGGGTGGGGGCCGCCGAGCCCAGGGCGTTGCCCGCCAGGAAGACCACCGCGATGCTCGCGTAGCTCAGGGCCTCGCCGCCGCCGAAGGCCCGGATCGAGGCGTCGAGGCACATCACGAAGCAGCCGGTCAGCAGCAGCATGCCGCCGATGCCCGTCATCAGCTTCTGCGGGCGCTGGAGGACGTCCAGCATGCGCGGCACCACGCCCGCGAACAGCGCCCGGACGCGGGTGACGACGAATTTGCGGAGGAAGGGGACCGCGGTCACCACCAGGACCAGGACCGCGACCGTGAGCAGGCCCGCGATGACCGTCCTGGACGGGGTCATCTCGGGGGTCTTCTCGGTGCCCGTGAGGTAGCCGAAGGCCAGCAGCAGCAGGACGTGGCTCGCCAGGCCGAACAGCTGCGAGGCGCCCACGCTCGCCACCGCCAGCCCCGGCCGGACCCCGGCGCGCTGGAGGAAGCGCGTGTTCAGCGCGACGCCGCCGACCGCCGCCGGGGCGACGAGCTTCACGAAGGACCCGGCCACCTGGGCGACCACGGTGCGCAGGAAGGACACCCGTTCCGGTACGAAGCCCAGCAGGCTCATCGCCGCCGCGAAGTAGGTGAGCGCCGAGAAGGCCAGTGCGGCCCCCACCCAGCCCCACTCCGCTTCGCCGATGATCGTCCCGAAGTCCACGTGGGCCAGCTGCGTGAGCAGGAAGTACGCGCCGAAGGCGCCGGCGATGAACGACACCAGGGTCCGCGGCCGGATCCGCTCCAGCCGGGCCGGCTCCACCGGAGCCTGCGGGCGGATCAGCAGCACCTGCCGGCGGATCTGGCTCAGCAGGTCCTCCTCCCGGGCCCCGTCCAGCGCGTCGTCCAGCGCCTTCTTCTCGGCCTTCCGGTCGGCCGCGGAGGTCGTTCCCGCCCGGGTCTGCGCCCCGGAGGCCTCCTCGCGGGCCGCCTTCGCCGCCCGCGAGGACTCCAGTACGGCCTCGCGCTGCCGGTCGGCCCGCTCCCGGGCCAGCCTGCGCAGCGTCGACCGGGTGGAACGGCTCAGCGCGATCGGCTGGAGCAGCGGCAGGCAGTCCGCCACCGTGTCGGGGCCGAGCACCGACACCGCCGAGGCCACCGCCCGCTCCGCGCCGACCCGCAGGCCCAGCGTGGTCAGCAGCTGCGCGATGTCCATCCGGAGCACCAGGTCGCCGGCCGCGATCTCGCCGCCGCGCAGGTCGGTGAGGATGACCTTGCCGGAACGATCCACCAGCAGGGCGTCACCCTCCAGCCGGCGGTGTGCGATCCGGCGCGACTGCAGGGCCCGTACCTGCTCCCACGCGTTGCGGGTCAGCTCGTCGGTGATCTCCTCGTCGGCGAGGGCGTGCAGCGGCCGGGCGTCGAGGTGTTCGTACACGAGCATGACGGCGTCCGGACCGAGCTCGGAGGTGGCGATCAGCTTCGGCGCGTTGGCCCCGGCCGCGATGGCGGCGTACGCGAGCAGCGCCTCCTGCTCCAGCGCCTGGCGCAGCGACTGGAGGCTGCGCCGGGTGGTGATGCCGCGCAGGGTGAGGCGGCGCCATACCCGGTAGAAGAAGCCGTGGGCCTGCTGCTCGCGGTCGACGACGGTCACGTCGAGCGGCGGTCCGTCCTCCAGAGTGACGTGGTAGCGGCGGCCGCGGTCGCTCACGTCGGGGATGTCGGCGCCCTCGGGGACCTCGGCGCGCATCGCGCTGACCGGCTGGAACCCGACCCGCCGCAGACCGGCCAGCAGGTGCTGTCCGGTGGGCCGCACGTTCGGCGAGCCGACGGCGTACAGCGTCCCGTAGGCGACGCTCCAGCCGATCAGCACCGTCAGGATGATCGAGAACGGGGTCGTGTAGCCGCTCACCAGCATCGCGAACGCGTCGAGCAGCAGCACCACCCACAGCGCGACCCGCCAGCGCGGCCGCCGCGTCATGCCGACGGCCGTCATGTACGCGATCACGGGCGCGAGGTAGCCGTGCACCGGGTCGGTGAGGGTGCCGCCCGCCCCGGTGGCGCGGGTCAGGGCGTCCTGGATGGTCGCGGGGGCGGCCTGCGAGACCCACAGGTCGGTGGCGAGGGTGACGCCGTGGGCGAGGACGGCGGCGAGGACGCCGTCGGCGATGCGCAGTCCGTCGCGCTTGATCAGCCGTTCGATGGCGAAGGCGACGGGGACGAGCAGTACGGCGATGCTGGAGACCAGCCCGGCGACCTTGATCAGCAGATCGGGCGCCGCACCGGTGCCCTGGGAGATGTCGGCTTCGAGGCCTGCGGTGGTGCCGTGGGCGAAGGCGGCGATGGCGAGGACGACGGCGATGCCGAGGATGCCGACGAGGAGGCGGACGAGGTCGGAGGGCCGGTGCACCCGGGCGGCGAGCAGCGGTTCGTCGCCCTCGACCTGGTCGGCGGGATCGGAGCCCAGGCCGTGCTCCTCCCCGGACCCGGCCCCGGCGGACCGGTCCCCGGAACCGGACCCGCCTGCGGCCCCGGCGCCGGACGCGGCCCCGGCGCCGGATGCGGCGGGCTTCTCCGGCCCGGTCCCGGGCTGCGACGCGGCCCTGCTCCGCCCGCCGGGACCGGAGCCCGGGCGCGGTTCGGGGCGCGGTTCGGGGCGCGGCTGCGGGCGCGTGCCGTCGTCCTCTGCCGCGCCGTCCGGAGGGCTCACACCCTGCTCCTTCGTCGTCACTTCCGTCTCTTCTTGATCACGTATCACCAGTCACCGCCCGGAAGATGGTGGCACGGACCGGCGGGCAAGGGAGGCATCAGGGTGCGCGCCGGTGCGGAGGGAAACCCTCCGCGAGCCTGTCGGTGACGTGCGGCACCATGGGCGGAATGAGCGAAGAGCTGCCCGCGTACGCGGAGCGGGTGCTGGAAGCGACCGAGCGGATTCCGCCCGGCCGGGTGATGACGTACGGGGACGTCGCCGAGTGGCTCGGCGAGGGCGGCCCGCGCCAGGTCGGCCGCGTCATGGCCCTGTACGGGGGAGCCGTGCCCTGGTGGCGGGTGGTGCGGGCGGACGGCCGCCCCCTCCCGGGCAGCGAGCACCGCGCCCTTGAGCACTACCGGGCCGAGGCCACGCCGCTGCGCCTGACCGCCGACGGCGAGGCCCGGCTCGACATGCCCCGGGCGCGCTGGGACGGCCGGGACGTACGCGAGGAGCGGGACGGGGCTCACATCTGACAGCTTCGTCCATCCGGAGCGCGAACGGGTGGCCGAGGCCCCGTACGAAGGCCCGTACGGGGGACCGCACGCCTCCCCGCACGCCCGGTACGCCGGCCCGGACGCCTGCCCGCACGCCTCCCCGCTCCGCACAGCGGGGAGCCCCCCGCCCGGATCCGGCGCCGCACCTCGGGGAACTGCGCGGGGCCCGCCGGTTGCCGTAGCGTTGCCTCTTCGGCAGACGCGGCAGCGGCCGCGGCAACGGCAGACCCACCAGGACCGGCACCCCACGTGATCACCTCTTCCTCCGACCGCTCCGAGCGGCGGCGTACGCGGACCCCTGACGCGTACCGCCTCGTGCGCACCGGGCCGGAACGGGTGGATCCCCCTGTGCTGGACGCAGCGCAGCAGGCGGTGGTTGACCACGCCCGCGGGCCGCTCCTGGTCCTGGCCGGGCCGGGCACCGGGAAGACGACCACGCTGGTGGAGGCGGCCGCGGCCCGCGTCGAGGCCGGTACGGACCCGGCCCGGATCCTGATCCTCACCTTCAGCCGCAAGGCGGCCGTGGAGTTGCGCGACCGGGCCGCGCTGCGCCTCGGCGGGGCGCGGGCCCCGCAGGCCACCACCTTCCACTCCTTCTGCTACGGGCTGGTGCGCGCCCACCAGGACACCGACCTGTTCGCGGATCCGCTGCGGCTGCTGTCCGGTCCCGAGCAGGACGTGATGGTCCGCACCCTCCTGGAGGGCCAGCGCCAGATCCGGTCCATCCGCTGGCCGGACG
This sequence comes from Streptomyces sp. NPDC006326, assembly GCF_040612915.1. Lineage (NCBI taxonomy): Bacteria > Bacillati > Actinomycetota > Actinomycetes > Kitasatosporales > Streptomycetaceae > Streptomyces > Streptomyces sp. NPDC006326. The sequence goes on from NZ_JBEXRC010000024.1 coordinate 12,727, forward strand.
ACCTCCGGGCCGCGCTGACCACCCGCGGCTTCGCGGACGAGGTCCGCGCGGTGCTCGCCCGCGCCCGCGAGCTGGGCCTCGGCCCGGAGGCGCTCGACGCGTTCGCGTCCCGGCTGGGGCGTCCGGACTGGAAGGCGGCGGCCGCGTTCCTCGCCGAGTACCTGGACGTCCTGGACATGCAGGGCACGCTGGACTACGCGGAGCTCCTGCACCGTGCGGTCCTGCTGGCCGAGCGCACGCCGTCGCTGTCCGGTGCGTACGACGTGATCTACGTCGACGAGTACCAGGACACCGACGCCTCGCAGCTGCGGCTGCTGCGGGCGCTCAACGGGCCGGCCGGCACGCTGGTCGCCTTCGGCGATCCGGACCAGTCGATCTACGCCTTCCGCGGCGCCGACCTGAACAACATCCTCGACTTCGAGGGCGTCTTCCCCGGCGCGGCCGTCCGCGCCCTGACGGTCGGCCGCCGCTCGGCCGCGAACCTGCTGGCCGCGACCCGCCTGCTGACCGCGCGGATGCCGGTTCCGCGGCTGCCCGCGGCCGCCGTACGGGCGCACCGGGAGCTGCGGGCCACCCGGGAGGGCGGCCGGGTCGAGGTGTACACGTACCCGACGGCCGGCGCCGAGCTCGACAACATCGCGGACATCCTGCGCAGGGCGCACCTGGAGGAGGGCGTGCCCTGGCAGGACATGGCCGTCCTGGTCCGCTCGGGCGGGCGCACCCTGCCGGCGATGCGGCGTGCGCTGGTCTCGGCGGGGGTTCCGGCCGAGACGGACGGCACGGACGTCCCGCTGCGCCACGAGCCTGCGGTGTCCCCCCTGCTGACGGCCCTGCGGACGCTGGCCCTGTCCACCCTACCGGCCGGTCCGGGCACCGCCGCCGTCCCCGGCCAGCGGCAGGGCGCCGACGAGGCCGCCCCCGCCGGGCCGCAGGACGCCGAACGGCAGGACGCCGAACCGCAGGACGCCGAACCGCAGGACACCGGGGCCGCCGGAGGTGCCGCCGATGAAGGCTGGGTCGGGGTGGAGGCCGCCATCACCCTGCTCGGTTCGCCCCTCGGCGGGATGGACTCCGCCGACCTGCGCCGGCTCGGGCGGGCGCTGCGCGACGAGGAGCGGGCCGCCGGGACCAAGGTGCCCGCACCGTCCGACGTGCTGCTGGCCCGCGCCCTCGCCGAGCCGGAACGGCTCGTCGCGCACGACCCCTCGTACGCCCGCGGAGCGCAGCGCCTCGGCCTGCTCCTGCGCAAGGCCCGCGAGCTGCTCCAGGGCGGCGGCACCGCCGAAGAGGTGCTGTGGACCCTCTGGGACGGCACCCCCTGGCCGCAGCGGCTGGAGCGCAGCGCCCGCCGCGGCGGGCCCGCCGGCCGCAACGCCGACCGCGATCTCGACGCCGTCTGCGCCCTCTTCGACACCGCCGCCCGCGCCGAGGAGCGCACCGGCGGCCGTGGCGCGCTGAACTTCCTCGAACAGCTCGAAGCCGAGGACATCGCCGCCGACACCCTCACCCGCAAGGCCACCCGCACCGAAGCGGTCCGGCTGATGACCGCCCACCGCTCCAAGGGCCTGGAGTGGGGGCTCGTCGTCGTGGCCGGTGTGCAGGAAGGCCTCTGGCCCGACCTGCGCCGCCGCGGTTCCCTCCTCGAAGCCGACCGGATCGGCCGCGACGGCCTCGCCGAGCCCCTCACCCCCGGCGCGCTCCTCGCCGAGGAGCGCCGCCTCTTCTACGTCGCCGCCACCCGCGCCCGCGAACGCCTCGTCGTCACCGCCGTCAAGGCCCCCGCCGAGGACGGCGACCAGCCCTCGCGCTTCCTCACCGAACTGGGCGTCACCCCCAAGGACGTCGCCGGCCGGCCGCGCCGCCCCCTCGCCGTCCCGGCGCTCGTCGCCGAGCTGCGCGCCACCACCGTCGACCCCGAGGCCTCGCCCGCCCTGCGCGACGCGGCTGCCCGGAGGCTGGCCCGTCTCGCCGCGCTCACCGACGAGGAGGACCGCCCGCTCGTCCCCGCCGCGCATCCGCAGCGCTGGTGGGGGCTGTACGAGCCCACCCGCAGCAGCGTTCCGCTGCGCGACCGGGACCGGCCCGTCGCCCTGTCCGGCAGCGCCCTGGACCAGCTCGCCAACACCTGCTCCCTCCAGTGGTTCCTGGGCCGCGAGGTCAAGGCCGACGCGCCCTCCACCGCCGCGCAGGGCTTCGGCAACGTCGTCCACGTCCTCGCCGACGAGGTCGCCTCCGGCCGCACCCCCGCCGACCTGGCCGTCCTGATGGAACGCCTCGACTCGGTCTGGGACGCCCTCGCCTTCGACGCCCCCTGGAAGTCCCGCCAGGAGAAGGACACCGCCCGCGCGGCCCTGGAGCGCTTCCTGCGCTGGCACACCACCGACCGCGGGGGCCGGGCGGCCGTGGCCACGGAGCACGCGTTCGACGTTACGCTCGAAGCGGGCGAGTACGCCGTTCGCATCCGGGGCTCCATGGACCGGGTCGAATCGGACCCGCAGGGGCGTGCGTACGTCGTGGACTTCAAGACCGGCAAGGCCGCGCCCACCAAGGCCGAGGTCGCCCGGCACCCGCAGCTCGCCGTCTACCAGCTCGCGGTGCGCGAAGGCGCCGTCGACGAGGTCTTCGACGGCATGCGGCCGCAGCCGGGGGGCGCCGAGCTCGTCCACCTGCGCCAGGGGGCCGCCGTCCGCGAGGGCGGCGACGCCGTCCCCAAGGTGCAGGCGCAGGAGCCGCTGGACGGCGAGTGGGTCGGTGACCTGCTCGCCACCGCCGCGGGCCGGGTGCTCGACGAGCGCTTCGCCCCCGCCGTCGGCAAGCACTGCGACCACTGCTCCTTCCGCAGCTCCTGCAGCGCCCGGCCGGAGGGCCGCCAGACGGTCGAGTGAGCGGGACTGTCGGCGGGTCGGGCTAGCCTCTTCTGGTGTCCGCGCGTCCGTCCCCCGCCTCCTCCGCTCCCTGCGCTCCCTCCGCTCCGTCGGCCCCGGCCGTGCTCACCGACCCCGAGCAGCTGAAGGAGCTCCTCGGCATCCCCTTCACGCCCGAGCAGCTCGCCTGCATCACCGCCCCGGCCGCCCCGCAGGTCATCGTGGCCGGCGCCGGCTCGGGCAAGACCACCGTGATGGCCGCCCGCGTGGTCTGGCTGGTCGGCACCGGGGCGGTCGCGCCCGAGCAGGTCCTCGGCCTCACCTTCACCAACAAGGCCGCCGGCGAGCTCGCCGAACGCGTCCGCAAGGCCCTCGCGGCGGCCGGCATCAGCGACCCCGATCCCGCCCCCCTCCTTACCGGGGCCGATGCCGTCGGCGGCGAGCCGCGGATCTCCACGTACCACGCGTTCGCCGGGCAGCTCCTCAAGGACCACGGGCTGCGCATCGGCCTGGAGCCCAGCGCCCGCCTGCTCGCGGACGCCACCCGCTTCCAGCTCGCCGCGCGGGTGCTGCGCGAGGCGCCCGGCCCGTACCCGGCGCTGACCAGGTCCGTCCCCGACCTGGTCGGCGACCTGCTCGCGCTCGACGCGGAGCTCTCCGAGCACCTGGTGACCCCGGAGCGGCTGCGGGCCCACGACACGCGACTGCTGGACGTGCTGTCCGGCACCCGGCTCACCAACGACGACCTGCGCAAGGTCCCCGAGGCGGCGCGCGGCCGCCTGGAGCTGCTGGAGCTCACCGAGCGCTACCGCGCCGCCAAGCGCTCCCGCGACCTGTTCGACTTCAGCGACCAGATAGCGCTCTCCGCCGAGCTCGCGACCACCCGGCCCGAGGTGGGGGCACTGCTGCGCGAGGAGTTCCGGGTGGTCCTCCTCGACGAGTACCAGGACACCTCCGTGGCCCAGCGGCTGCTGCTGTCCGGGCTGTTCGGCGGGGGCAGCGGGCACGCCGTGACCGCCGTCGGCGACCCCTGTCAGGCGATCTACGGCTGGCGCGGCGCCTCCGTGGCCAACCTGGACGACTTCCCCGCGCACTTCCCGCACGCGGACGGCAGCCCGGCCACGCGGTTCTCGCTCAGCGAGAACCGGCGCAGCGGCGGCCGCCTCCTCGACCTGGCCAACGGGCTCGCGGCCCCGCTGCGGGCCATGCACGAGGGCGTCGAGGCGCTGCGGCCGGCGCCGGGGGAGGAGCGGGCCGGCTCCGTGCGCTGCGCGCTGCTGCGCACCCACGCCGAGGAGCTGGAATGGCTCGGGGACTCCGTTGCGCATCTGGTCCGCACGGGCACCGAGCCGCGGGAGATCGCGGTGCTGTGCCGGTCCGCCGCCGACTTCGCGCAGATCCAGGCGGTGCTGGTGGCCCGGGACGTTCCGGTCGAGGTCGTCGGCCTCTCCGGGCTCCTGCACCTCCCGGAGGTCGCGGACCTGGTCGCGGTGTGCGAGGTGCTCCAGGACCCGGGGGCCAATGCCTCCCTGGTCCGCCTCCTCATCGGACCGCGGTGGCGGATCGGTGCCCGCGACCTGGCCCTGCTCGGGCGGCGCGCGCGGCTGCTGATCGGCCGGTCGCCGGACGGGGCGCAGGACCCGGACGAGCGCCTCGCGGCGGCGGTGGAGGGGGTCGACCCGGCCGAGGTCGTCTCGCTGGCGGACGCCCTGGAGACGTTCCTGGACGGCTCCGGCACGTCCTCGCAGCCGGACGACCTGCCGTTCTCGGCCGCCGCCCGGGTCCGCTTCGCGCACCTGGCCCAGGAGCTGCGCGACCTGCGGCGTTCGCTCGCCGACCCGTTGATGGACGTACTCCACCGGGTGCTGGCCGTGACGGGCCTCGACGTGGAACTGTCCGCGTCCCCGCACGCCCTGGCCGCGCGGCGGCGCGAGACGCTGTCCGGCTTCCTGGACGTGGCGGCGGGCTTCGCCTCCCTGGACGGCGAGGCGTCCCTGCTGGCGTTCCTGGCCTTCCTGCGCACGGCGGCCCAGTACGAGAAGGGCCTCGACCACGCGCTGCCCGGCGGCGAGAACACCGTGAAGGTGCTCACCGCGCACAAGTCCAAGGGGCTGGAGTGGGACGTGGTCGTGGTCCCGGAGCTGTGCGCGGGCGCGTTCCCGAAGGAGAACCCGCCGGAGGCCTGGACCTCGTACGCCAAGGTCCTGCCGTACGCCCTGCGCGGGGACGCCGCCACCCTGCCCGGGGACCCGGCGTGGACCTCGGCGGGGCTGAAGGCCTTCAAGGCGGCCCTGAAGGGGCACAAGGAGACCGAGGAACTCCGCCTCGGCTACGTCACCTTCACCCGCCCCCGCTCCCTGCTGCTCGCCTCGGGGCACTGGTGGGGGCCCACGCAGAAGAAGCCGCGCGGCCCGTCGTCGTTCCTGTCGGCGCTGTACGAGCACTGCGCGGCGGGGCACGGCGAGATCGAGGCGTGGGCGCCGGAGCCGGCCCCGGAGGAGGAGAACCCGGCCCTGGCGACGGCCTCGACGCGCGACCAGTCCTGGCCGCTCCCGCTGGACCCGGAGTCCCTCGTCCTGCGCCGCTCGGCGGCGGCCCTGGTCGAGTCGTACCTCACGGCCCGGCCGCCCGCGGCTTCCGCCGGGGACGACCTCTGGGGCCCGGTGGAGGGCGCCCTCGCGGCTCCGCCCGCCACCGACGAGCCGTACGGCGCCCATGCGCCCGCGGCTTCCGCCGAGGACGGCCTCTGGGCGCCGGAGGAGGCACCGGCGGGCGGCGCCTGCGGCGAGGCCCCGGCCCCGGCTGCGCCGGCCGCCGACGACCCGTACCTCTGGCCCCCGTACTGCGAGGACCCGGGCTATGGGTCGGAGCCCCCGGCACCGGAGCCTTGGACGGAGCCGGAGCCGGAGCCCTGGACGGAGCCGGAGCCGTGGACCGATGCCACGGCCCCCGGCGGCGCCCGGGGCCCAGCACCCGTTTCGGCAGGGGGCGGACCGGGAGAGCCGAGCGCCCCGGCCGCGGCCCCGCAGGACGACGAGCTCTGGCCTGAGGCGGGCCTCCGGGACGCCCCGCAGGCCGGCGCCGCCGGCCAGGACCTCCGGCCGCCGGCCGGGCCCCGCAGCGGTCCGGAGGTGACCCCCGAGGAGGCCCGGACCATCGCCTCCTGGGACCGGGACCTCGACGCCCTCGAAGGTGAGCTCCGCCGTGCCCGCGCCACCGTCCGGGACGTGGAGCTCCCGGCCGCGCTCTCCGCCAGCCAGCTGCTGCGCCTCGCCGCGGACGAGCAGGCCTTCGCCCGCGACCTCGCCCGCCCGATGCCCAGGCCGCCGCAGCCCGCCGCCCGCCAGGGCACCCGCTTCCACGCGTGGGTGGAGTCCCGCTTCGACGAGCTGCCCCTGCCCTTCCTCGACCTGCTCGAACCGGAGACCGAGCTGCCCGGCTCGGACCAGGAGATCGCCGACGAGGCCGACCTCGACGCCCTCAAGGCGGCCTTCGAGCGCAGCCCCTACGCCGAGCGCACGCCGCACCGCATGGAGGTCCCGGTCCAGCTGACTCTCGCGGGCCGGGTGGTCCGCGGCCGGATCGACGCCGTCTACCACGACCCGGACCCCGACGCCCCGTACGCGTACGAGATCGTCGACTGGAAGACGGGCCGCTCCACCCAGGCCGATCCCCTCCAGCTCGCCGTCTACCGGCTGGCCTGGGCGGAAGCCACCGGCACCCTCCTCGACCGGGTCGCCGCCGCCTTCCTGCACGTCCGCAGCGGCCGCGTGATCCGGCCGCGGGACCTCCCCGGCCGCGACCGTCTTGAGCGGATCCTCCAAGGCCGATCGGCCACGGACAGTGACGCTCAGGCGGACGGATAGGCTCGTGGGCATGAGCGACATCCCGGCGGACAGCGTCGTCCGCACGTACATCGACACGCACCGCGCCGCCTTCCTCGACGACCTCGCCGAGTGGCTGCGCATTCCCTCCGTCTCGGCGCAGCCGGAGCACGCGGACGACGTACGGCGCAGCGCCGAGTGGCTCGCCGCCAAGCTCAAGGAGACCGGTTTCCCCGTCGCCGAGACCTGGCAGACGCCCGGCGCGCCCGCCGTCTTCGCGGAGTGGCCCAGCGAGAACCCGGACGCGCCCACCGTCCTCGTCTACGGGCACCACGACGTGCAGCCCGCCGCCCTGGCCGACGGCTGGCACACCGACCCGTTCGAGCCGGTCGTGCGGGACGGCCGGATGTACGCGCGCGGAGCCGCCGACGACAAGGGCCAGGTGTTCTTCCACACCCTCGGCGTACGGGCCCACCTGGCCGCCACCGGTGCCACCGCTCCCGCCGTGCACCTCAAGCTGCTCATCGAGGGCGAGGAGGAGTCGGGCTCCCCGCACTTCCGGGCCCTGGTCGAGCAGGAGGCTGCGCGCCTGGCGGCCGACGTCGTGATCGTCTCCGACACCGGCATGTGGTCCGAGACCACCCCCACCGTCTGCACCGGCATGCGCGGCGTCGCCGACTGCGAGATCGACCTGCACGGACCCGACCAGGACATCCACTCCGGCGCCTTCGGCGGGGCCGTGCCCAACCCGGCCACCGTGGCCGCCCGCCTGGTGGCGGCGCTGCACGACGCCGACGAGCGCGTCACCATCCCCGGCTTCTACGACAACGTCGCCGAGCTCACCGACGAGGAGCGGGCGCTGATCGCCGAGCTGCCGTTCGACGAGTCCGAGTGGCTGCGCACGGCCAAGTCCCACGCCGCCGCGGGCGAGAAGGGCTACTCCACGCTGGAGCGGGTCTGGGCCCGGCCGACCGCGGAGGTCAACGGCATCGGCGGCGGCTACCAGGGGCCCGGCGGCAAGACCATCGTGCCGGCCTCCGCGCACCTGAAGCTCTCGTTCCGCCTGGTGTCCGGGCAGGACCCGTACGAGGTCGAGGCGGCCGTCCGGGACTGGGTCGCCGCCCGGATCCCGGAGGGGATCCGGCACTCCATCGTGTTCGGCGCCCCCACCCGGCCCTGCCTGACGCCGCTGGACCACCCGGCGCTGCAGTCGGTCGTCCGGGCCATGGGCCGCGCCTTCGGCGAGAAGGTCCGCTTCACCCGCGAGGGCGGCTCGGGGCCGGCGGCGGACCTCCAGGACGTCCTGGACGCGCCCGTCCTGTTCCTCGGCATCTCCGTGCCGTCCGACGGCTGGCACGCGCCGAACGAGAAGGTCGAGCTGGACCTCCTCCTCAAGGGGGTCGAGACGGCCGCGTACCTGTGGGGTGACCTCGGGGGCCGGGGGAAGCCCTGAGCCCGCCCGAGCCCGCCCGAGCCGCCCCAGCCCGCCGAGACCACCGCGCAGCCTCACCGCGGCACGCGCGCCGTCCCCAGTCCACGTCCACGTTTCACCGAGCCTGCCTGTCTGTCCCACCACCGGGGGAGTTGGAAGTACCTGTGAGCACGCACACCGAGCGCCCTCTCTCGCTCGCCGCGGCCAGCGGAATCGACCGCGCCGCACACCACCGCCTCGACGAGGCCTGGCTCGCCGCCGCCTGGAGCCACCCGACGACCCGCGTCTTCGTCGTCTCCGGCGGCCAGGTCCTGATCGACGACACCCCCGACGGGGGGACCGGGATCGTCATGACCCCGGCCTTCGAGGCCCCGCTCACCGAGACGCACCGCTACTTCCTGGGCACCGACGAGGACGGCGTACGGTACTTCGCGCTGCAGAAGGACTCGCTGCCGGGCCGGATGGACCAGTCGGCCCGCCCGGCCGGCCTGCGCGAGGCGGGCCTGCTGCTGTCCCCGCGCGATGCCGGGCTGATGGTCCACGCGGTGGCCCTGGAGAACTGGCAGCGGATGCACCGTTTCTGCTCCCGCTGCGGCGAGCGCACGGTCGTCGCGGCCGCCGGGCACATCCGCCGCTGCCCGGGCTGCGGCGCCGAGCACTACCCGCGCACCGACCCGGCCGTGATCATGCTGGTGACCGACGAGCACGACCGGGCCCTGCTGGGCCGCCAGGTGCACTGGCCGGAGGGCCGCTTCTCGACGCTGGCCGGGTTCGTGGAGCCGGGCGAATCGATCGAGCAGTCGGTGGTCCGGGAGGTGTGGGAGGAGGCCGGCGTCAAGGTCGGCGAGGTCGAGTACGTGGCGAGCCAGCCGTGGCCGTTCCCGTACAGCCTGATGCTGGGCTTCACGGCCCGCGCCATCAGCTCCGAGATCACCGTCGACGGCGAGGAGATCGAGGAGGCCCGCTGGTTCTCCCGCGAGGAGCTGCGCGCGGCGTTCGAGTCGGGCGCGGTGATCCCCCCGTCGGGCATCTCCATCGCGGCCCGCCTGGTGGAACGCTGGTACGGCGAGCCGCTGCCGAAGCCGCTCGCGTAGGGCCGCCCCTGTCATCCCGGTCACAGCAGAAGGCCCCCGCCGTGGCGGGGGCCTTTCTGGGCTCCGGGCGCGCCGGGCGCGCAGCCGGATCAGACGGCGAGGGCCTGCTTGACCTGGGCGAGGCTCGGGTTCGTCATGACCGACTCGCTGCCGGCCGGGGAGACGACGAGCACGGTGGGAACCGTCTGGTTGCCGTTGTTCGCCTTCTCGACGAAAGCGGCGGACTCGGGGTCCAGCTCGATGTTGATCTCGTTGTACGCGATGCCTTCCCGGTCCAGCTGGGTCTTCAGCCGGCGGCAGTAGCCGCACCAGGTCGTGCTGTACATCGTCACGGAACCCGTGTCCTGCATGCTCGCTCCTCTGTGGTCTGGGTGGTCCGAGTACTCGAACGTACGGGAGCGCGGTGCCATTCCCGCACCCGCGGGGCGCCGGTTCCGTCAAGTACGACGAATACGGTCGGCCTGTGGACGAATTTCCCTTCCGCCCCGGAGGACCTGGCAGCATGGCGGGGTGACAGCAGCAACGCACTTCCCTTCCGTCCCGGCCGACGCCGACTCGGCCGACGCGGTGCTCCTGGGCCTGGACCCGGAGCAGCGCGAGGTCGCGACGACCCTGCGCGGGCCGGTGTGCGTCCTGGCGGGCGCCGGGACGGGCAAGACCCGGGCGATCACCCACCGCATCGCCTACGGGGTCCGCTCCGGGCGGCTCATGCCGGCCAGTGTGCTTGCCGTCACCTTCACCAACCGGGCCGCCGGCGAGATGCGCGGCCGCCTGCGCTCCCTCGGCGCGGGCGGGGTCCAGGCGCGCACCTTCCACTCCGCCGCCCTGCGCCAGCTCCAGTACTTCTGGCCCAAGGCGATCGGCGGCGAGGTGCCACGGCTCGTCGAGCGCAAGGTCCAGCTCGTCGCCGAGGCGGGCGCCCGCTGCCGCATCCGGCTCGACCGCGGCGAGCTGCGCGACGTCACCGGCGAGATCGAGTGGGCGAAGGTCACCCAGACCGTGCCCGCCGACTATCCGGCGGCCGCGGTCAAAGCGGGCCGCGAGGCCCCCCGGGACATGGCGGAGATCGCCCAGATCTACGGGACGTACGAGCAGCTCAAGCGCGACCGCGGCATGATCGACTTCGAGGACGTGCTGCTGCTCACCGTCGGCATCCTGCAGGACCGCCACGACATCGCCGAGCAGATCCGCGCCCAGTACCAGCACTTCGTCGTCGACGAGTACCAGGACGTCAGCCCGCTCCAGCAGCGGCTGCTGGAGCTGTGGCTCGGCGAGCGCGACAGCCTCTGCGTCGTCGGGGACGCCAGCCAGACCATCTACTCCTTCACCGGGGCCACCCCCGACCACCTGCTGAACTTCCGCACCCGCTATCCGCAGGCGACCGTCGTCAAGCTGGTCCGCGACTACCGCTCCACCCCCCAGGTCGTCCACCTCGCCAACGGGCTGCTGCGCCAGGCCAGGGGCCGCGCCGCCGAGCACCGCCTGGAGCTGGTCTCCCAGCGCGAGCCCGGCCCCGACCCGGTCTACGCCGAGTACGCGGACGAGCCAGCCGAGGCCGAGGGCGTCGCCGCGCGGATCCGGGACCTGATCGCGGCCGGCGTCCCGGCCGGCGAGATCGCCGTGCTCTACCGCATCAACGCCCAGTCCGAGGTCTACGAGCAGGCCCTCGCCGACGCCGGCGTCCCGTACCAGCTGCGCGGCGCGGAGCGCTTCTTCGAGCGGAACGAGGTGCAGAAGGCGATCCTCGCCCTGCGCGGCGCCGCCCGCTCCGGCGGGAACGACCCGCTGCTGGACGACGTCGTCGAGCTCGGCTCCCAGGTGCGGGCCGTGCTCAGCTCCACCGGCTGGCCGGCCGAGCCGCCCGCCGGCTCGGGCGCGGTGCGCGACCAGTGGGAATCCCTGGCGGCGCTGGTCCGCCTCGCCGAGGACTTCTCCCGGGCCCGCCCGGGGGCCACCCTGGCGGACCTGGTGGTCGAGCTGGACGAGCGCAGGGCCGCCCAGCACGCGCCGACCGTCCAGGGCGTCACCCTGGCCTCGCTGCATGCGGCGAAGGGCCTGGAGTGGGACGCCGTGTTCCTGGTCGGCCTCACCGACGGCATGATGCCGATCACCTACGCCAAGACCGACGAGCAGGTCGAGGAGGAGCGCCGGCTCCTGTATGTCGGCGTCACGCGGGCCCGCCATCACCTGACCCTGTCCTGGGCGCTCTCCCGCTCCCCGGGCGGCCGGGCCTCCCGGCGGGCCAGCCGCTTCCTGAACGGGCTGCGGCCGGGCTCCGCGGTCCCGGGAAGCCGGGTGGGCGCCGCGGGCGAGCAGCCGGCCCGCAAGCGGGCCCGCCGCGGGCCGGTACGGTGCCGGGTCTGCGGCAAGACCCTGACCGAAGCCGGCGAGCTGAAGCTGATGCGCTGCGAGGACTGCCCGTCGGACATGGACGAGGGGCTCTACGAGCGGCTGCGGGAGTGGCGGGCGGACCGGTCGAAGGAGCAGGGACTGCCCCCGTACTGCGTCTTCACGGACAAGACGCTCATGGCCATCGCCGAGGCCGCGCCGGCCGAGGCGGGAGAGCTCTCGATGATCTCGGGAGTGGGCGGCCGCAAGCTCGACCGGTACGGAGCCGAGGTGTTGGCCATCTGTGCAGGTCGGGACCCTGGGGACGCGGATGCTGACGACGCGTAGAAACTCGTCGGAAAAATAGTTTGCACATGCCCAGCAGATCCCCATAGGTTCTTAGCAACGGAAACGGTGGCTTCTCCGAAGCCCTGGATCCGTGCTGTACTTATCCGAATACGCATGGGACGGGCCCCCGGGCCAGCTCCCCGAGACGCCGAGAGGAGGCGAGACCAGTGACCAGCTTCATCACCAGCACCAAAATGACCGATCGCTCGGTTGCCGCCTCCTGCCTGCTCGGCTCCTCCGCTTCGCTCCTGGGTACCGGTCTGTCCGCGATTTCCGCTGACAGCCGTGCCCTCCTGGCCACGCTTCCCGTGCGTGAGCGGAATGAGCGACCGACCCAGGCACCGGTGGCAGTAGCGGAAGCCCAGGCGCATGGCGCCTATGGCTTCGAGGCCGCAGCCGGTGCCGCCGGCGCCGGATTCATGACGCAGACGAAGCAGCAGCACCACCTGATGTGGGCCTTCCGTGGGCTCGAACCCTGGAGTGATCCAGCCTGATCCGATGATCAGGCCGGCGCCTTCAGGGCCGCGGAACCCCACCCGGGATCCGCGGCCCTTCTGTTTGTCCCCGAACGGGGGCGACAGCACGAAGGAGCCTCGGGACTGGCAAGACCAGGTACCAGCCGCCCCCGGCCGAACCAGGCCGGACCGACTAGACGAACAAGACGAGGAAGAAAACACCGTGCAACTCGAAGCGCACGCCCCGTCCGTACCGCAGACCCAGACGATCTCCCCGCCCGCAGTCCCGGAGGACTCCACCTTGACTCCCCTCACCGCGCTCACCGCGCTCGACGACGCCATCGAGAACCTCGGCGTACCCGTTGCCTGCCGTACCTACGACCCCGAGGTCTTCTTCGCCGAGTCCCCGGCCGACGTCGAGTACGCGAAGTCGCTCTGCCGGACCTGCCCGCTGGTCGAGGCCTGCCTCGCCGGGGCGATCGAGCGCCGCGAGCCCTGGGGTGTCTGGGGTGGCGAGCTCTTCGTCCAGGGCGTGGTCGTAGCCCGCAAGCGTCCCCGTGGCCGCCCGCGCAAGAACCCGGTTGTCGCTGCATGACCGCCATCGGAACCATCGACCGCCCCCTGACGCACGACCCCCTGAAGCAGGCCCCCATGACCGCCCTCACCACGAGCGAGCAGCCGAACGGCTCCGCCACCGCAGACTTCATCACCACCGGCGCGATCACCTCGCGTCAGAACAGGACCCGCGAAATGCAACTCATCCCAGAAGCCCTGGCCCGTGCCCATATGGACGACCGGATGCGTGAGGCCGACGCCGAGCGTCGCGCCCTGCGCCTGGTCGCCGCCCGCCGCATGCAGCGGCGAGCCGAGCGCGTCTCGCTGCGCGCCCGCCGTGCGCTGGCCATGGCCGTCATGCACTGAGAGCCCAGAACAGCCCACCGGGGGGACCGGTCCGAAGGGACCGGTCCCCCCGGTGCGTTGCGGAAGGCTCCGCGCCGTGCTCGGAGGTATCGTCTGGAGGTGGACCAGCCGACTCCCCACCCTGCCCCGTCGGGACCCCAGGCCGAGCCCGTCGTCTGCGCGAGCTGCGGCAAGAAGGCCCCCGACGGCGCCCCGCCCACCTGGACCTGCTCCGTGGAGAACGGGATCAGACAGTTCTTCTGCGTCGACTGCGCGCGGGCCAACCTCCGGGCGATCGAGGGCCGCCTCGACTCCTCCTGGTGGTGACCCGCCCCGCCGCCCGCGCGGCGCCGGCAGCCGGGATCAGTTCCGGCCCTGCTCCGGGTCTTCGGAGGAGAAGCCCGGGAGCCAGGCGTCCAGTTCGTCCCGCAGCCGCACCGTCGCGCCCAGCTGGCACAGCACCCCGATGGTGCTCAGTGTCACCCGGTGGATCAGCAGGTACGAGGGCGGCAGGTTGATCTGCCGTCCCAACTGGTGCGCGGGGGAGCGGGGATCCGCAATCCGGGCCGCCTGGCCGCGCAGCCAGGGCCGGGAGAAGGTGAACTCCTCGGCCTCCGCGGGCTCGATGATGGGCTTCAGGTAGTCCAGCACCGCATCCGGATCGAGCTCGATGGACTCGCGTACGAACCCCTCCGCGCACAGGTGTCCGTAGATCCCCTGGGCATCACCCTCCAGCGTCATCCGCAGCGAGGTGCCGATGGGCTTGGGCCAGCCGCCGGGCAGCCGGTCGACCGTGCCGAAGTCCAGCACGCCCAGCCGCGTCCGCCCGTCCGGCCCCTGTATGAGACGGAAGTTGCCGGGGTGCGGGTCGGCGTGCAGCAGCCCGGTGCGCGCGGGCCCGGAGAAGAGGAACCGGGCCAGCAGCTGTCCGGCGCGGTCGCGCTCCTCCTGGCTCCCGTCGGCTATCACCTCCGACAGCGGGGTGCCTTCCATCCACTCGGTCACCAGGACCTGGTCGCCCTGGTGCACGACATCCGGTACGACCACGTCCGCGTCGCCCTCGAACGCATCGGCATGCGTCCGCTGGGCCTCCGCTTCCAGCTCGTAGTCCAGCTCCTCCGAGACCCGGTCGCGCAACTCCTTGATCAGGGGCTTCATGTCCATACCGGGGATCAGCGGTCCCAGAAGTCCCGCGAACCGGCCCAGTTGCTTCAAGTCGGACAGGAGCGCCTCTCCGGCACCCGGGTACTGGACCTTGACCGCGACCTGCCGGCCGTCGTGCCAGACCGCCCGGTGCACCTGCCCGATCGAGGCCGCCGCGGCCGGCTTGTCCTCGAACTCCTCGAACAGATCACGCCAGTCCGCGCCCAGCCGGTCCGCCAGCACCTGGTGCACCGTCGCCGCGGGAAGCGGCGGCGCCGCCTCCTGCAGCTTGGTCAGCGCCGCCCGGTACGGTCCGGCGACCTCCTCGGGCAGGGCCGACTCGAAGACCGACAGGGCCTGCCCGAACTTCATGGCACCGCCCTTCAGCTCCCCGAGCGTGCGGAACAGCTGCTCGGCGGTGCGCTGTTGGAGCTCGCGCGCCACGATCTCCGCCGACTTGCCCCCGATCCGCTTCCCCAGCCCCCAGGTGACCCGGCCTGCGATGCCGAGCGGCAGCGCGGCCAGCTTGACGGTACGGGTGACCGCCTTCCGGGGAAGATCAGACATACGCCCCTCCAAATCCCAGACAGCTGCGCCCCAAGAGGCGGTTCAGCGCGGCACCCTCGGCCCCTTGCATCCTGTCATGGCCTTCCGGCGCGGCCCTGGCCGAGTCGGCCGCCGGTCGATGGCGGGAACCGGGCCGTCTGCGGACAGCGTGCACCCCCATGGGACAGCATGGCCGGACAGCGGGTCGAGCAATGTGCTCCGACCTCCTCACGACGGCACCCCCTCTTCCGCAGGAACCGCCGCGCCACACGGGCACTCCGGGTCGGGGCGGACCTCGGTGCGCTCCCAGTGCAGGCCCGGGAGGGCCGCCTCCCAGCGGGCGGCGGTGGAGGCCGGGAGTTCGCCGTCGAGGAAGGACAGGGCATGGGCCGCGGCCAGGCCCGCCACCGCCGTGGACAGGCCCAGATCGCAGGCTCCGGTGGCGCGGCGGCGGTGCGCCGAGCGCCACTGGACCAGCATCCGGGGCCAGGCCGGATCCTGTGCGACCCGGTCCCGCTCCATACAGCCGGCGCAGGCCGTGGCACCCGGCAGCACCAGCGGTCCCACCACGCCCGTGCCCTCCAGCACCCCGGCATACAGATGGGGTGTCCCGGTGGCGATCCAGTCGGCGGCCGTGCCCGGATCGGGGGCCCAGGCGTGCAGCCCGTCCCGGGGCGCGACCACCACCAGGGCCAGCCCGGGCTCAGGGCCCTCGCGCTCCTCGGCCCGCGGCGCGCGCCCCGGGGCCGACGCCCGCACCAGCCCTGCCGCGGCCTCGGCCCGCAGCCGGCCCACGCTGCCCGGACCGAGCCCGCCCGGGGCCACGTCCCCCGGCTCGACCCGGCCGCCGTCGAGCACTTCGACCCGGCCCACGCCTGCTCCCGCCAGGACCGCGGCGATCACCGCGCCCACCCGGCCGCTCCCGCGCACCTGGACCCGTATCACCCGGCGCGCCGCAGCCCCCCGCAGGTCGCCTCCCGGTTCACGGTGGACCAGGGAGAGCGAGCCCAGATCAGGTCCCAGCCGCTCCAGCTCCTTCGGGCGCCGGCGCAGGCCCTGGGCCCGGGGGCCGCCCGCCGTGGCATCGTCGAGGAGCCCGGCCGATGCCAGGCGCCGGACCAGCCCGTCCGCCTGGCCCTCCGGCAGCCCCATTCCCGCCGCCTCGGCCCGCAGCAGCTCCATGCCCCGTGTCCCGTCGATCCGCTCGATCAGCGATCCGGTCGCCGTGTCCACCGGGCCCAGCACCACCGCATGCGCGGGCGTCACCCCGAACTGCACCGTCTGCAGATCCCGCCAGGCCCTCGCCAGCGCCGGCTTCACCTTCGGATACATGGCCGTCCCCCTCGTCAGAATCCCGCTCTGGATTTCCGCTCCTTCGCAGAGTGCCCGCCCTCCGCATTCCCCGTCCGCATTTGTCCACAGGCAAGCCCTATTAGGCATATGAGATGGAGAAACGGTGTGATTCCTGCGCCGCCACGGAATCGATCATGTTCGAAGCGTGGAGCGGGGGTACTTCGGCCGCGGCGAGCAGGTACGGTCTTGGGCGTGTCCGCCGACCCACCCCAGCGCGCCGTCGAAGTCCGCCGGAGCGCGCGCCGCCGCAGGACCGTGTCCGCCTACCGCGAGGGTGACCGTACGGTCGTCCTCATCCCCGCCCGCATGTCGGAGGCGGAGGAGCGGCGCTGGGTGGGCGTGATGCTCGACAAGCTGGCGGCCCAGGAGAACAGGCGCACCCTGGGAGACGCGGAACTCACCGCGCGCGCCGAGCGTTTGTCCGAGCAGTACTTCGGCTCCCGCGCCCGCCCCCGCTCCGTGCGCTGGGTCACCAACCAGAACACCCGCTGGGGCTCCTGCACCCCCGCCGAGGGCAGCATCCGGCTCTCGCACCGCCTCCAGGGGATGCCGGAGTACGTGGTCGACTACGTGCTGCTGCACGAGCTGGCCCATCTCCTCGTGCCCGGACACGGCCCGCGGTTCTGGGAGTTGCTGGAGGCCTACCCGCGCACCGAGCGGGCCCGCGGCTACCTTGAGGGGATCGTCGCCGCCGAACGCCTTCCGACGGTCCCCGCCGCCCGAGGCGAATGACCGCCGCCGCACCCCGGGCGGCCGCCGGACGGGATGTACCGGATCGGTACCGGCTTGGCCGGATGTCCGCGGTTGCGGCTAGCCTGAGCGCCACGCAATTCACTGTCGGGATGGGGGACGGTCGTTACGTATGGCCAGGGAATTCCAACGCGGTCACAAGGCCAGGATCAGCGATCTGACGGCAGGCACGGACCTGTACGTAGGCGTCCAGATCGCCGGGCCCGGACTCGCCATCGACATCAGCTGCTTCGGTCTCGACGCCCATGAGCAGCTGTCGGACGACCGCTACTTCGTCTTCTACAACCAGCCGAAGTCGCCCGAGGAGTCCATCCAGCAGCTCGGCGCCCAGGCCGGTGACACCGAGTCCTTCCGGGTGACGCTGGACCGCATCCCGGCGAACATCCACAAGCTGAGCTTCGCCGCCTCCATCGACGGCCCCGGACAGATGTCGCAGATCGGCCCCGGCTACATCCGCATCGTGGCGGGCGGCGAGGAAGTCGTCCGCTACTCCTTCACCGGTGCGGAGTTCAGCACCGAGCGGGCGCTGATGATCGGCGACTTCTACCTGAAGGACGTGTGGCGCTTCGCCGCCGTGGGCCAGGGCTTCGACGGCGGCCTCGCCGCGCTGCTGGAGAACTTCGGCGGAGAGGTCGCCGAGGAGGAGCAGCCGGCGCAGGCGCAGCCTCCGGCCCAGGGCGGCGCCGCGCCCGGATTCGCCCCGCCGCCGCAGGGCGCCGCCCCGGCGCCGTCCTTCGGCGCCCCGGTCCAGGCCCCCGCCCCGCAGCCCCCGGCCCCGCAGGCCCCCGCCCCCCAGCCGCCGGCACCGCAGTACCAGCAGCCCCCGACTCCCCCCGCGCCGGTGCACTCGGCGCCCACCATGGTCGCGCCGCTGGGCGCGCCCGCCCCCGCGTACGGCCAGCCGCCCCAGCCGCCGCAGCAGCCCGGGCCGCCCTCGTACGGCCAGCTGCCCGGCCAGGGCCAGCAGCCGGGTTACGGTCAGCAGCCCGGCTACGGTCAGGTGCCGCCGCCCGCCCCGGCCCCCGCGCCCTACGGCCAGGTCCCCGGCCAGCAGCCGCCCCCGTACGGCCAGCAGCCCGGGTACGGCCAGGTCCCGCCGCACGCCGGCGCCCCGCACGCCGCCGGCGCCGGCCTCGCCGCCGCTCTCCAGCCGTACAAGGAAGCCCCCACCGGCGCCCGCTGGACCCCGCAGAACCAGCAGCTCATGCGCGTCGACCTGTCGATGGGCGGCCAGCCGGTCCTCGCCCGCCAGGGCAGCATGGTCCTCTACCAGGGCAAGGTCGACTTCAGCTACAAGGGCGCGGGCTTCGCCGGCCGCATCGTCGGCAACGCCACCGGCCAGGAGATGCAGCTGATGCGCTGCAGCGGCCGCGGCCAGGTCTTCCTCGCCGAGAACGGCGCCCACCTGCACGCCATCGAGCTCCAGGGCGACGGGATCTGCGTCTCCGCCGAATCCGTCCTCGCCTTCGACGAGTCCCTCCAGCACGAGGTCCGCCGGATCGAGGGCCACGGCATCCCGGGCGGCGCGCTGTTCACCATGCTCTTCCAGGGCACCGGCACGGTGATCGTCAAGACGCACGGCGTGCCCGTCGTCCTGCCCGTCACCCCGACCACCTTCGCCGACAGCAACGCCATCGTCGCGTGGTCCGCCGCCTCGCAGGTGATCGTCTCCAGCCAGGTCCGGCTGCGGCGCAACACCTACCCCGGCCACAGCGGGGAGACCGTGAACCTCCAGTTCCGCGGCGCCCCCGGCAACTTCATCGTCGTCCAGCCGTACGAGGTCTGAGGGAGCCCGTCATGAACGCAATGAACCAGCAGCTCGCGGGCTACGCCCCCACCCCCGTCACGGCCCGCATGGAGAACCACGGCCGGGCCATGCTCAAGGTCGCCATGCAGAGCGGCCAGGACCTCTTCGCCCGCACCGGATCGATGGTCGCCTACGAGGGCTTCGTCCAGTACGAGCCCAACCCGCCGGCCCTGCGCCAGATGGCCTCGCAGTGGCTCACCGGCGAGGGCGCACCACTGATGAAGTGCACCGGCGACGGCCTGCTCTACCTCGCCGACTACGGCGCGGACGTCGTCGTCATCAACCTCAACAACGACGCGCTGTCGGTCAACGGCACCAACCTGCTCGCCTTCGACGCCCACCTCCAGTGGGGCGTCGAGCGGGTCAAGGGCATGGCCAAGTTCGCTGGGCAGGGCCTGTTCAACGTACAGATCGCCGGCACCGGCTGGGTGGCGATCACCTCCCGCGGCACCCCGATCGTGGTCGACTGCGGCCGCGGCGAGGACGAGACGTACGTCGACCCGGACGCGCTCGTCGCCTGGTCGCCGAACCTCAAGGTCAAGGGGAAGCGCAGCTTCAAGGCCTCGTCGATGATCGGCCGGGGCAGCGGGGAGGCCTACCAGATGGCCTTCTCCGGCCAGGGCATCGTCGTCGTACAGCCCAGCGAGGACAGCACCGACCGGCTCCGGACCCGGGGCTGAGGGGGAGCGGACACATCATGCAGAGCGCACTTTTCGCCCACGCCGAGGCGCAGTCCCAGGAGCGGTACACGGTGCAGAACCCGCAGCTGCTGCGGGTCACGCTGAGCGGCTCCGACGACGTCCTGGCCCGCAAGGGCGCGATGGTCGCCTACCAGGGGATCATCGACTTCGACGGGGAGTACCAGAACACCACCCAGCGCACCGCCCGCAGCCGCACCGGCGAGGGCCTGGACCTGATGCGCTGCTCCGGGCAGGGCACGGTCTACCTGGCCAACCTCGCCCAGTACGTGCACGTGGTGGACGTGGACCACGACGGCCTCACCGTCGACAGCAGCTACGTGCTGGCCCTGGACTCCACGCTGCACACCGAGGTCATCGCGGTGGACAGCCAGTACGGGATCTCCGGCTCCGGCAAGTACCAGCTCAACATCAGCGGCCGCGGCAAGGTCGCCCTGATGACCTCCGGGCAGCCGCTGATGATGCAGGTCACGCCCGACAAGTACGTCAACGCCGACGCCGACGCGATCGTCGCCTGGTCCACCTCGCTGCGCGTGCAGATGCAGGCCCAGACGCACTCCAGCGGCGTCTGGCGGCGGCGCGGCAATACGGGCGAGGGCTGGGAGCTCAGCTTCCTCGGCACCGGCTTCGCGCTGGTGCAGCCCAGCGAGGTGCTGCCGCCGCAGAACGCCCAGTTGGGACAGGGCGTCGCCGCCCAGTTCGGCATGGGCCAGCACGGCGCCCACGCCCAGAACCAGAACAACGCCTGGAACTGAGCACCACGCACCGCCGGCGCCCCACCGGGCGCCATGCCGTGAGGGGCGGCCCGCATCCGCGGGACCGCCCCTCACACCGTTCGCCCCCGGGGCGTCAGAGCCGTGCCCGCGTCGCCTCCACCAGCCGTACGACCGAGGCGTCGGCCACCGACGCCACCTCCTCGTACGGGAACCAGCGCAGGTCGAGGGACTCCTCGCTGATCTCGGCCAGGGCCCCGGCCGGAGCCAGGGCCGCGTACTGCACGTCCAGGTGCCAGTTGCACGGCTCCGGGATCGGATGCCGGTCCAGCCGCACCGGGCCGCCCGGCAGCAGGCTCAGCCCCGAGCCGATCCCGGACTCCTCGACGGCCTCCCGCAGCGCCGCCGAGGCCAGCGTCGGGTCACCGGGCTCGCAGTGGCCGCCCATCTGCAGCCACATGCCGAGCTTCCTGTGCAGGGTCAGCAGCACCCGCCCCCGCTCCGGGTCGACCACCAGCGCACTGCCGGTGATGTGCCCGGCTTCGCAGGGCTTGTACACGCCGTCGGGATGCGTGCGCAGGTGCTCCAGGTACAGCTCGCGCAGCTCGGGCTGGCGCGCGTACCCCTCCAGGACGCGGACCGCGTCTTCGTGCAGGCTCACTTCTGGTCTTCGCCCTCGCCGTCAGCCTGCTCCGGGCCCTTGCCCTCGCCCTGCTCCCGCTTCTGCGCGGCTTCACCGAGCATCTTGTCGATCTCCGAGAAGTCCAGCTGCTCGCGGTGCACGAAGCCGTCCGGGTCGTCGAGGTCGGAGGCCGTCGGCAGCATGTCCGGGTGCTCCCACAGCCCGTCGCGGCCTTCCACACCGCGCGCATCGGTGAGGGAGGCCCACAGCCGCGAGGCGTCCCGCAGCCGGCGCGGGCGCAGCTCCAGGCCGATCAGGGTCGCGAAGGTCTGCTCCGCCGGCCCGCCCGAGGCACGCCGCCGGCGCATGGTTTCGCGCATGGCGTCCGCCGAGGTCAGCCGGGGCTTGGCCGCCTCGTGCACGACGGCGTCCACCCAGCCCTCGACCAGCGCCAGGGCCGTCTCCAGGCGGGCCAGGGCCGCCTTCTGCTCCGGGGTGTCCTGCGGCTGGAACATGCCGCCCTGGAGCGCCTCCTGGAGCTGCTCCGGGTTGGTCGGGTCGATCTGGCCGACCACGTCCTCCAGCTTCGAGGTGTCGACCTTGATGCCGCGCGCGTACCCCTCGACGGTGCCGAGCAGGTGCGAGCGCAGCCACGGCACGTGCGCGAACAGCCGGGCGTGGGCCGCCTCGCGCAGCGCCAGGTAGAGACGCACCTCCTCGGAGGGGACGCCCAGGTCCTTGCCGAAGCCCTCGATGTTCAGCGGGAGCAGCGCCGCCTTGCCGGCCGGGCCCAGCGGCAGGCCGATGTCGGTCGAGCCGACGACCTCGCCCGCGAGCACGCCCACGGCCTGCCCGATCTGCTGGCCGAACATGGCCCCGCCCATCGAGCGCATCATGCCGAGCAGCGGGCCCGCCATGGCCTGCATCTCCTCGGGCAGCACACTGCCCATGGCCGCGCCGACGCGCTCGGCGACCGGGTCCACGAGCTCCTTCCACACCGGCAGGGTCGCCTCGACCCACTCGGCGCGGCTCCACGCGACGGCCGTGGTGGCGCCCGAGGGCAGCGAGGTCACCCCGTCCAGCCAGTGGTCGGCGAGGCGCACGGCCTCCTGCACCGCGGACTTCTCGGCGAGGCCGACGCTGGTGTCCTTGACGCCGTCCGCCGTGCCCTGGGCGACGGTCTGGCGGGCGATGTCCTTGGCCATGTCCCAGTTCACGGGACCGCCCTCGTAGCTGAGCATCTGGCCGAGCTGCTGGAAGGCCGCTCCCAGGTCGTTCGGGTTCATCGCGCCGAACATCGCGGCGAAGGGGTTGTCCGCACCGCCCGGGCCGCCGGCGCCGCCCGGCAGTCCCATGCCGGGGAACCCGAACGGATTCGGGCCGCCCTGGCCGCCCTTCTTCTTGCCCTCGTCGCCGTTCTCCGGCTCCTCCGGCGGAAGGCCGAATCCGAATGGGGTGTCGCTCACGGGTTTCCTCGGCTCGTAGGGCCGCCGGCGGGAGCCGACGGGCGATGGTCCGACAACACCACCCAGCGTAGACACCGGACCCGCTTCCGGGCTCGGTGCTCCACCCACTCCCGGGCTGCGGCAGGATGGACGCCAACTGGTGGGCACGCGTCACGGCGCGTCCCTACTGAAGACAACCGCTGGAGACGCCCCGTGAGTTCCCCAGATCCGCAGCTTCGCCCGCCGCACGACGGCGAAGACCGCCCTGAGCACGGTGACGACGCCCAGGGCGTTCGCCAGCCGCGAAACCAGCCGGCCCCCCGGCGCCCCAGCCCCGTGATCGCCGTCACGGGCGCCGCGTCCGGCGTCGGGGCGGCGCTGGTGAACCGCCTGGCCGACTCCGACGAGGTCAAGCAGGTCGTCGCCATCGACGAGCGGCGCGGCGACTGCGCGGCCGCGCAGTGGCACGTCCTGGACGTACGGGACCCCGCGATCGCCGAGAAGCTGCGCGGCGCCGACGTGGTGGTCCACCTCGCGCTCGACCTGGACCTGGAGACGGACCCGGCGGCCCGTACCGCGTACAACGTGCGCGGCACCCAGACCGTCCTGACGGCGGCCGCGGCGGCCGGGGTGCACCGGGTCGTGCTCTGCACCTCGGCGATGGTCTACGGGGCCCTGCCGGACAACGACATCCCGCTCTCCGAGGACTCCGAGCTGCGGGCCACGGCCGAGGCGACCGGCGTCGGGGACCTGCTGGAGATCGAGCGGCTCGGCCGCCGGGCCCCGCGGGCGCACCCGGGGCTGAACGTGACCGTGATCCGCCCGGCCGTGCTGGTCGGCGGCACGGACACGGCGCTGACCCGCTACTTCGAGTCCCCGCGCCTGCTGGTGGTGGCCAGATCCCGGCCGACCTGGCAGTTCTGCCATGTCGAGGACCTGGTCAGCGCCCTGGAGTACGCGGCCCTGGAGAAGGTCGAGGGGGAGCTCGCGGTGGGCTGCGAGGGCTGGCTGGAGCAGGAGGAGGTCGAGGAGCTCAGCGGCATCCGCCGGATGGAGCTGCCGTCCGCGGTCGCGCTCGGTGCGGCGGCCCGGCTGCACCGCATCGGCCTGACGCCGTCCCCGGCGGGCGACCTCGCGTACACCATGCACCCCTGGGTGGTCAGCGTCAGCGGCCTGCACGCGGCGGGCTGGCGGCCGCGCTGGACCAACGAGGAGGTGCTGGCCGAGCTCCTGCAGGAGGTCGCGGGCCGGCACACCGTCGCGGGCCGCAGGCTCGGCCGCAAGGACGCCACGGCCGCGGGAGCGGCGGGTGCCACGGTCGCGCTGCTGGGCGCCGCCGCGGTGGTCCGCCGGGCCCGCCGCAGGCGCGGGATCTGACCGCTGCGGCGCCGGGGACGGGCGCGGTCCTGTAGGAGGCTCCCAAGGGCGGGGGCGCGGCACGGGTGAATCGGCTATTTCGCGACCTTGGAGGCTAGGGCACGATGGAAGGCATGGCACCGCACTTCGACCACCCCGGCGAGCAGGCCGCTCCGGACCCGATCCGGCTGCTCCAGATCCGCGAGACCCCGCTGTCGATCGACGAGGTCTTCCAGGCCGTCGGTGACGACGCGACGGGCGGCACGACGCTCTTCGTCGGCACGGTGCGCAACCACGACGGCGGGGCGGACGTCGACTCGCTCGGCTACTCCTGCCACCCGACGGCCGAGGCCGAGATGCGCCGCATCGCCGAGCGCGTGGTGGCGAAGTACCCGGTCCGCGCCCTGGCCGCCGTCCACCGCATCGGGGACCTGTCGGTCGGTGACCTGGCGGTCGTCGTCGCCGTCTCCTGTCCGCACCGCGGCGAGGCCTTCGAGGCCTGCCGCATGCTGATCGACGACCTCAAGCACGAGGTCCCGATCTGGAAGCACCAGACCTTCTCGGACGGCACCGAGGAGTGGGTCGGCGCCTGCTGAAGCGCCCGGGGCGCGGTCGGCGGAGGACGGTGCATGCCCAGCCCGGGGGTCGTTGAAACCCGGTCGGCCAGGCCGTGTACTCTCCCACCCGTTCGGCCGCGCAACACGCCCTCGATTTGCGTAACCCCCCCACGGGCACGAGCGTTGAAGCCACCAACGACACGCACTTCGGGGTAGGGAGGCACGTCCATGGCGTCACTGGCGTGGTTGCTGATTCCGCTGTTCGCCGCGATCGGAGCGGCGATATGGGGCAGCTGGGCGGCCCGCGACCGCACCCAGGGGGACATATCCGAGCTCGCGGGCTACGCGAGATTCCGTGAAGCCATGGGGAAGGCCGAGCAGAGCAGGGTGAAGGCAGAGGCACACTCCGGTTCCGACGCCGTCTGACGCGTCCCGTACTGTCGATCCATGCCACGCCGCACTGCGACGATGCTCGCCTCCACGCTCATGCTGTTCGCGCTGCTCTGCGCAGGGGTGTTCATCAAGGTCCCGTACTCGGAGATGAGCCCGGGCCCCACCGTGAACACGCTCGGCGACTCGCACGGCGCGCCCGTCATCAGCATCGCGGACCGCAAGACGTATCCGGCCAGCGGCCACCTCAACATGACGACCGTCCGGGTCACGGGCGCGGACTACGACATGAACCTGCTGGAAGCGGTCTACGGCTGGCTGTCGGACGACAACATCGTCGTCCCGCACGAGAACCTCTACCCGGACGGCAAGACGGAAGAGCAGTCCACCCAGGAGAACGCCGAGGAGTTCAGCCAGTCGCAGGAGAGCGCCAAGGTGGCGGCCCTCAAGCAGCTGGGCATCCCGGGAGTCAGCACCCGCGTGGTGGTCTCCTCCGTGGTCAAGGGCAGCCCCGCCGAGAGCCGGCTGCACGCCGGAGACGTGATCCGCGCCGTCGACGGCACCGCGGTCACCGCCCCCGACGACGTGGCCAGGCTCGTCACCAAGCACAAGCCCGGCGAGCCGGTCGAGTTCACCATCGTGCCCGCCGCCGAAGCGGCCGAGGCCGAGAAGGCGCACCGCGAGCCCGCCGGCACGGCCAAGGTCACCATCAACACCGCCAAGGCGCAGGGCGACGGCCACGCCATCGTCGGCATCCGGGCGGGCACCGACCACACCTTCCCGTTCGGCATCGACATCAAGCTCGCCGACGTCGGCGGCCCCAGCGCGGGCCTGATGTTCTCGCTCGGCATCGTCGACAAGCTCACCCCGGGCGACCTGACCGGCGGGAAGTTCGTCGCGGGCACCGGCACCATCGACGACACGGGCAAGGTCGGCCCCATCGGCGGCATCCAGATGAAGACCATCGGCGCCCGCAACGCCGGCGCCGAGTACTTCCTGACCCCCGCCGAGAACTGCGCCTCGGCGTCCAAGAACGTCCCCGACGGCCTGACCCTGGTCAAGGTCTCCACCATCGGCGACGCCACCCAGGCGCTGGAGAAGATCGGCAAGGGGGACACGGCCGGGCTGCCGCAGTGCGGCACGCCCTGACCGCCCCGCAGGAGCCCGCCCCTCCCCGGAGCCCCCCGGGGGCTCGCCGGCGCGCTACGCGAACGTCGCGGCCAGCGCCTCCGCCAGCCCGGGCACCAGACCCCCGCCGGTGAGCACCTCGGTCGAGGAGTCCTTCTCCCGCAGGCGTACGGCCGACTCGCGCGACCCGTCGCGCAGCACGGCCACGGTCAGGCGCACCTCCTGGCGCTCCGGGTGCCCGGCGACCCACTTCGCCAGCTGCTTGTCGCCGAGCCCCTCCGGTACGGAGGCCTCCGCGGACGGCGGCAGCATCAGGCGCTCCACGGTCAGGGCGCAGCCGACGACGGCGTCGGGCCAGGCGATGGTGCCCAGGAACTTGTCGAGGGGGGTCCCGGCGGGCAGCTCTTCCTGCTCGATGGGGGTGAGGGAGGACTTGCCGGCGTCGTCCTGGTCGAGGCCGAGCTGGCTCGCCAGACGCGGCTCCTGCTTCTTGAGCTTGGCCGTGTCGACGAGGGCGAACAGCCGCGCGGGCTGGTCCCAGCCCAGGCCGGCCGCGTACTCGTCGATCTCAAGGCAGGCGCGGGTGAGGGGGCTGGCCGCCATCGGCGTGCCGGAGGAAGGGGAAACGTTGGACATGGACAACATCCTGCCTCGTTCCCACCCGATAACGGGAACTGACCAAAGCCTCAGTAAGTTGCATGAGTGGGCCCTACGATCGGGGGCCCAGCTTTTGAAATGACCAGTCAGCAGAATCAGCGACTTTCGAGGTGCGCACCTTGGCTTTCCAGATGCCGGACCGCGGCGGAGGCCCCTCCGGGCCACGGATGAGAGTCGGCCGCCCCTCCCGGCGGTCCCGGACTCTTCTGATGACCTTGGGCGTGCTGGCCGTCCTGGGCATGGCGTTCGTCATGTTCGCGGGCTTCTGGACCGACTGGCTCTGGTTCCGCTCCGTCAAGTACTCCACCGTCTTCACCACCACCCTGTGGACCAAGATCGGCCTCTTCGCCGTCTTCGGCCTGCTGATGGCCGGTGCCGTCGGGCTGAACATCTGGCTGGCCCACCGGCTGCGGCCGCCGCTCAGCGCGATGTCGATGGAGCAGCAGAGCCTCGACCGCTACCGGATGAGCATCGCCCCGTACAAGCGGTGGCTGCTCCTCGGGATCGCCGCGCTCGTCGGCATGATCGCGGGCGCCTCGGCGGCGGGCCAGTGGAAGACCTGGCTGATGTACGTGAACGGGGTGCCCTTCGGTACGAAGGACCCCCAGTTCCACCTCGACGTGTCCTTCTACACCTTCGACCTGCCCTGGTACCGCTTCCTCCTCGGCTTCGGCTTCGCGGCGGTCGTGCTGTCGGTGATCGCCGCGGTCGTCGTCCACTACCTGTACGGCGGCCTGCGCGTCACCAGCCCGGGCGCCCGGGCCACCGCCGCCGCGACCGGGCACCTGTCGGTGCTGCTCGGCCTGTTCGTCACGCTCAAGGCGATCGCGTACTGGCTGGACCGGTACGGGCTCGCGGTGAAGTCCAGCGACTTCAAGGCCGCCGACAACTGGACCGGCCTGCGCTACGTCGACGCCAACGCGTACCTGCCGGCCAAGACGATCCTCGTCGCCATCGCCGCCATCTGCGCCGTGCTCTTCTTCGCGACCCTGTGGCGCCGCACCTGGCAGCTGCCGGTGATCGGCTTCGGCCTGATGGTGCTCTCGGCGATCCTGATCGGCGGGCTGTATCCGGCGATCGTCCAGAAGTTCCAGGTCCAGCCCAATGAGCAGGCCAAGGAATCGCCGTACGTCGAGAAGAACATCAAGGCGACCCGCGACGCGTACGGGATCGACCGGTCCGAGGTGAAGGACTACCCGGGCGTGCCGCAGACGCAGGACAAGTCCAAGCTGCGGCAGGCCGCCGACACCACGGCCAGCGTCCGCCTCCTCGACCCGAACATCGTCTCCCCGGCCTTCCAGCAGCTCCAGCAGGTCAAGGGGTACTACGCCTTCCCGTCCACGCTCGCCGTGGACCGGTACAAGGCCCAGGACACCGTGATCGGGCTGCGCGAGCTGAACATCGGCGGCATCCCGAAGAACAACTGGATCAACGACCACTTCAAGTACACGCACGGATACGGCGTGGTCGCGGCCAAGGGCACCACCGTCGGCGACCAGGGCGCCCCCGACTTCACGCAGTCCGACCTGCCCTCCAAGGGCATGTTCGGCACCGACTTCGAGCAGCGCATCTACTACGGCGAGCAGACGAAGCAGTACTCGATCGTGGGCGGCCCGCAGAAGGAGCTCGACTACTCGGACGACAAGGGCGAGAAGGAGACGAGCTACCAGGGCGACTCCGGCGTCAACCTGGACAACCCGGTCAACCGGGCCGCGTACGCCCTGGCCTTCAGCGAGCCCCAGATCCTGTACTCCGGTGCCATCGGCGACGGCTCGCGGATCCTCTACCACCGCACGCCCAAGGAGCGCGTCGAGGCGGTCGCCCCGTGGCTGACCATCGACGGCGCCCCGTACCCGGCGGTCATCGACGGCCGGATCAAGTGGATCGTCGACGCCTACACGACGACGAACGGATACCCCTACGCCTCGCGCACCACGCTGGGCCAGAGCACCGCGGACTCGCTGACCAACAGCCAGCGTGCGGTGGTGGCGCAGGAGAACCAGGTCAACTACATCCGCAACTCGGTGAAGGCCACCGTCGACGCGTACGACGGCACGGTCAGCCTCTACCAGTGGGACACCCAGGACCCGGTCCTGAAGACCTGGATGAAGGCGTTCCCCGGGACGGTCAAGACCAAGGGCGAGATCCCCAAGTCGCTCATGGAGCACCTGCGCTACCCGCAGGACCTCTTCAAGGTCCAGCGCGAGCTGCTGACCCGGTACCACGTCACGGACCCGCAGACCTTCCTCAGCGGCAGCGAGGCCTGGGCCGTCCCCGACGACCCGACGACCAAGGCCGGTACGGCCGTTCCGCCGTACTACCTGTCGATGAAGATGCCGGACCAGAAGGAGAAGGACCAGGTCTTCTCCCTCACGACGACCTTCACGCCCAACGAGCGGCCCAACCTGAGCGCCTTCATGGCGGTCAACGCCGATCCCGGTACACCGGACTACGGCAAGATCAGCATCCTGAAGCTGCCGACCAGCAAGCCGGTCGACGGCCCCGGCCAGGTGCAGAGCAAGTTCCAGTCCGAGCCGAAGATCGCCGAGTCGATCCGGCTGCTGCGCGGCGGTGACTCCGAGGTCGAGTACGGCAACCTGCTCGCCGTGCCGCTCGACGGCGGAATGCTGTACGTGGAGCCGGTGTACGTGCGCAGTTCCGGGCTCAAGTACCCGCTGCTGCGCAAGGTGCTGGTGACCTACGGCGGCCAGACCGCGTTCGAGGACACGCTGGAGAAGGCGCTGAACGTGGTGTTCGGGGCGGAGGCGCCGACCGTGCCGGTGACCCCCGTGACCCCGCCGGGCGACGGGACGACCACGCCGCCGACGGCCCAGGACCCGACGGTGAAGGCCGCGCTCGCGGATGCCCAGAAGGCCGTCGAGGACGCCGAGAAGGCCCGCCAGGCCGGCGACTGGGCGGCGTTCGGCAAGGCGCAGGACGAGATCAAGGCGGCGCTGAAGCGGGCGATCGACGCGGAGGCAAAGATCACGGCCCCCAAGCCCGGGGGCTGAGTGCCCGGCGTAATGGCTCGGCCCCGCGTCGTGATACTGTGGTGTCACCGACGCGGGGTGGAGCAGCTCGGTAGCTCGCTGGGCTCATAACCCAGAGGTCGCAGGTTCAAATCCTGTCCCCGCTACTGAAGACGAAGGCCCGGATCCATGGGATCCGGGCCTTCGTCATGCCCGGGACGGGTGCGTGGGGAGCATGAGGTAGCTGGGGCGGGTGAGTTGGGGGCGGAGCGTGTTTGACTTATCTCTCTGTGGGCATGTCGACAAAACGCTGTAGTGACCTCACAGGCTGCGACATACCAGGTGTACGCGGGTAGCAGGTGATGCGACGATGGGATTTATGGGGGACAGGTCAACTCTGCTGGAGGCAGGGCGGTTTGTGAGGACGGCAGCCGCATCGGGCACAGAGGCCACGGAGGAGGCTCCGGTCGTTAACGCGCAGACCGCACTGACCGATGCGGATTTCGCGGAGGAAATGTTCGCCGAGACCGACCCGGCGAGCGACGCCGAGCTGGAGGCGCGGCACCGGGTCGCGGCGGACCGGGGCGACCCGGGCGCGATGAGCGTGCTCGGGGCGCTGCTGCTGCGCCGCGGAGACCTGGACGGCGCGGAGCCGTACCTGAGGGGGGCCACCGCGGAAGGGGACCGTGCCGCCGCCAACAACCTCGGGGTGCTGCTGCTCCAGCGGGGTTACCCGGACGAGGCCGCCGGCTGGTGGCGGGTCGCCGCCGTGGCGGGCTCCGCGCCGGCCGCGCACGCCCTGGGCCGCCACTTCCGCGAACGCGGGGACGAGCCCGCCGCCGAGTACTGGCTGCGCCAGGCGGCGGAGTCCGGCCACGCCCTGGGCGCGTACGGGCTGGCCGAGCTGCTGGAGCACCGCGGGGACAAGGGCGTCGAGCGGTGGTACCGCCAGGCCGCCGAACAGGGCCACCGCGAGGCCGCCTACCGGCTGGCCCGGCACCTGCGCAAGGGCGACCCCGCCGAGGCCGAGCAGTGGTACCGCCAGGCCGCCGCGCGCGGCCACCGGCGGGCCGCGCTGCACCTGGGCGCCCTCCTGGAGGCGCGCGGCGAGCTCAAGGAGGCCGCGCGCTGGTACCTGACCTCAGCCAAACAGGGCGAGGCCCGGGCCGCGTGCGCCCTCGGCTTCCTGCTGCGCGACGCCGGTGACGAGGAGAGCGCCGTCGCGTGGTGGAACCGCGCCGCGCAGGACGGCGACGGCAACGCCGCGAACGCGCTGGGTGCACTGCACGCCGCCCGGGGGGAGACCGAGACCGCGGAGAAGTGGTACCGGACCGCCATGGACGCGGGCGACCAGAACGGGGCGTACAACCTTGCTTTGCTGTGCGCCGCACAGGACCGGACCGCGCAGGCCGAGCAGTGGTACCGGCGGGCGGCCTACGCCGGGCACCGGGAGGCGGCCAACGCCCTGGCCATCATGCTGCTCCAGGTCGGCGACGCGGCCGGGGCGGAGCCCTGGTTCTCGAAGGCGGCCGAGGCCGGCAGCGTGGACGCCGCCTTCAACCTCGGCATCCTGTTCGCGAGCCGGGACGAGGACCGCACCGCCCTGAAGTGGTACGAGCGGGCCGCGGCCGCCGGGCACACCGACGCCGCGCTCCAGGTCGGCATCGCGCTGGTACGGGACGGCGAGGAGCGGGCGGCCGAGCGGCACCTGCGGTGCGCGGCGGGCGGCGGCAGCGCCGAGGCCGCGTTCCGGCTGGCCGCGCTGCTCGAATCGCTGGCTCCGCCGCCGGAGCCGGTGGCCCTGGGCGAGCCGGTGGGCGGAGCCCCGAAGACCGAGAGCGAGGAGTGGTACGAGCGGGCCGCGGAGCTCGGGCACCGCCGTGCGCAGGTGCGGGTCGGAATGCTGGCCGCCGCGCGGGGCGAGCTCGCCGCGGCGGCCCGGTGGTACCGGGAGGCGGCGGAGGCCGGTTCCCGCAACGGTGCCTTCAACCTCGGGCTGCTGCTCGCCCGCGAGGGGAACGAGCCGGAGGCGGCGCTGTGGTGGACCC
This sequence comes from Streptomyces sp. NPDC006326, assembly GCF_040612915.1. Lineage (NCBI taxonomy): Bacteria > Bacillati > Actinomycetota > Actinomycetes > Kitasatosporales > Streptomycetaceae > Streptomyces > Streptomyces sp. NPDC006326. Next base: position 44,154 of record NZ_JBEXRC010000024.1, read on the forward strand.
GGGCGGCGGTGGCCGGGCACGGCCGGGCGGCGCTGCGGCTCGGGCTGCTCGCCGCCCGGCACGGGGATCTGGCGGAGGGGCAGAAGTGGTGCGTGCGCGCCATGGAGCTGGGGCCGGCGGAGGTCTCGGAGCGGGCGGCGCGGCTGCGCGACGCGCTGGCCGAGGAGCTGTCCGCGTGACCTCCGGCCGGGGGCCGAGCCCCCGGCCGGCCCGCGGCCGTTAACCGATTTGCATCTGTCGCGGGGTGTCACGTAACGTTGGGTTCACCGACGCGGGGTGGAGCAGCTCGGTAGCTCGCTGGGCTCATAACCCAGAGGTCGCAGGTTCAAATCCTGTCCCCGCTACTGAAGACCGAAGGCCCGGATCCTCTGGATCCGGGCCTTCGGCGTTTCCCGACCCGCGACCCGCGACCCGCCACCCGTCGCGACCCGCCACCCGTGACCCCGCAACCCGCAGCCCGTCCGGCACGTCGGCGCGACATGCAAAGGGCCGGGGGCTTCGGCCCCCGGCCCTGCTCGCTTCCTCAGCGGCGCACCGCCTCGCTCACGCGCCCGCGCACTTCGGGCACAGGCCCCGGTAGGTCACCTCGACCGCCGACACCACGAAACCGAAGCGCTCGGCGTCCGGCAGGTCGGACAGCGGGTTGCCCGCCGGGTGGACGTCCCGGATCGCGCCGCACTGCGCACAGACCAGGTGCTGGTGGGGCTGGTGGGCGTTCGGGTCGTACCGCTTGGCCCGGCGGTCGGTCGAGACCTCCAGCACCTCGCCGAGGGACACCAGCTCGCCCAGGGTGTTGTAGACGGTCGCACGGGAGATCTCGGGCAGCTTCTCCACCGCGCGCGCGTGCACCTCGTCCGCCGTCAGGTGAACGTGGTCACCGTCGAGCACCTCGGCCACGACACGCCGCTGTGCGGTCATGCGCCATCCGCGTCCGCGAAGTCGTTCCAGCAGGTCACTCATGGACACCAGCCTAACAGCGAGGGGATTCGGTGTAACTCCCGAACCGGTGCGGACTTGGATCCTTACTTGACTTAGACAAAGTCCATCGTAGGATCGAGTACGGCACAGGCCGAGGGCCAGGACATGACAGGACATGCAGGAATGACGCAGGAGGCGCACGTGACGCAGGGACCGCTCACCACGGAGGCCGGGGCTCCGGTCGCCGACAACCAGAACAGCGAGACCGCGGGCGTCGGCGGCCCCGTCCTGGTCCAGGACCAGCTCCTGCTGGAGAAGCTCGCCCACTTCAACCGCGAGCGCATCCCGGAGCGCGTGGTGCACGCCCGCGGCGCCGGCGCCTATGGCACCTTCACCCTCACCCGTGACGTGTCGCAGTGGACCCGGGCGAAGTTCCTGTCCGAGGTCGGCAAGCAGACCGAGACCTTCCTGCGCTTCTCCACCGTCGCGGGCAACCTCGGCGCGGCCGACGCGGTGCGCGACCCCCGCGGCTGGGCGCTGAAGTTCTACACCGAAGAGGGCAACTACGACCTCGTCGGCAACAACACCCCGGTGTTCTTCATCAAGGACGCCATCAAGTTCCCCGACTTCATCCACACCCAGAAGCGCGACCCGTACACCGGCTCGACCGAGGCGGACAACGTCTGGGACTTCTGGGGTCTGTCGCCCGAGTCCACCCACCAGGTGACCTGGCTGTTCGGCGACCGCGGCATACCCGCGTCCTACCGCCACATGAACGGCTACGGCTCCCACACCTACCAGTGGAACAACGAGGCCGGCGAGGTCTTCTGGGTCAAGTACCACTTCAAGACCGACCAGGGCATCAAGAACCTCACCCAGGCCGAGGCCAACCGGCTCGCCGGCGAGGACCCCGACTCGCACCAGCGCGACCTGCGCGAGGCCATCGAGCGCGGCGACTTCCCGAGCTGGACCGTGCAGGTGCAGATCATGCCGGCGGCCGAGGCGGCCGAGTACCGCTTCAACCCGTTCGACCTCACCAAGGTGTGGCCGCACGAGGACTACCCGCCGATCGAGATCGGCAAGCTGGAGCTCAACCGCAACCCGGAGAACGTCTTCGCCGAGGTCGAGCAGTCGATCTTCTCTCCGGCGCACTTCGTCCCCGGCATCGGTCCCTCCCCGGACAAGATGCTCCAGGGCCGCCTCTTCGCGTACGGCGACGCCCACCGCTACCGCGTCGGCATCAACGCCGACCACCTGCCGGTGAACCGCCCGCACGCCACCGAGGCCCGCACCAACTCCCGTGACGGCTTCCTCTACGACGGCCGTCACAAGGGTGCGAAGAACTACGAACCGAACAGCTTCGGCGGTCCGCACCAGATCGACCGCCCGCTGTGGCAGTCCCTCTCGCTGACCGGCGGCACGGGCAACCACGCCGCGCCGGTCCACCGCGAGGACAACGACTTCGTCCAGGCGGGCAACCTCTACCGCCTGATGTCCGAGGACGAGAAGTCCCGTCTGATCGAGAACCTCTCCGGCTTCATCGCCAAGGTCTCCCGTGACGACATCGCCGAGCGTGCGATCAACAACTTCCGCCAGGCGGACGGCGACTTCGGCAAGCGGCTGGAGGCCGCGGTCCAGGCCCTTCGCGGCTGACCCGCTCGCCGAGAGCCGGAGGGCCGGACCCCGCGGGGTCCGGCCCTCCGGCGTTCACGCAGGGACGGTGCGCCGGGCGGGCGCCCAGCAGCGGATGACGTCACGGACGGACACGATGCCCACGGGGCCGCCGTTCTCCAGCACGATCAGATGCCGGAAACCGCCGTGGGCCATCGCCTCGGCGGCTTCCTGGACGGTGGCCTGCGGGGTGCAGAAGACCACGTTGTTGGTGGTGTGCGTGCCGACGGTCTCCCGGTCGGGATCGTGGCCGGCGCCGATCGAGTTGAGGATGTCGCGTTCGGTGAGGATGCCGACGCCGCTGTGGTCGGGGTCGAGGACGACGGCCGCGCCGACGCGTCGGCCGGACATCAGGCAGGCCGCCTGCCGGAGGGTGTGGGCGGGTCCGAGGGTGAGGATCACGGTGCTCATGGCGTCACGGACGAGCATGAAGAGAGCCACCTCCTGAGGAGAGTCCCTCCGCTGGAGAAAGCCTTCACAAGCGCACAAGCGGAGGAGTCCCAGATTCCCACGAACACGGAGGGTCATCAAGAGGGCGCACCGGGTCGTCCGGGCGCAGGCCCCGCACGGCTCAGGCGCGGGGGCGCAGGTAGCCGAGCATCTCCTCGTGCAGCCGTCCGTTCGAGGCCGCCGCGTTCCCTCCGTGTACGCCCTCCACCCCGTCGAGGCTGGTGAAGCGGCCTCCGGCCTCCTGGACGACGACCGCGATGGCCGCCATGTCCCACAGGTTCAGCTCCGGCTCGGCGCACAGGTCGAGCGAGCCCTCCGCGACCATCATGTACGGCCAGAAATCGCCGTAGCCGCGGGTGCGCCAGCACTGCCGGGTCAGCTCCAGGAACCCGCCGAGCCGCCCCTGGTCCTCCCAGCCGCTCAGCGAGGAGTACGCGAACGAGGCGTCGCCCAGGGAAGCCACCTTCGACACGCCGATCGGGGTGGTGGCGCCCAGCGCACCGCCGGCGTACGCGCCCGCGCCGCGCGCCGCCCACCAGCGGCGGCCGAGCGCCGGCGCCGACACGACCCCGACCACCGGCCGGAACACGCCGTCGGGATCCTCCTGCATCAGGGAGATCAGCGTCGCCCAGACGGGGACGCCGCGGACGTAGTTCTTCGTACCGTCGATCGGGTCCACCACCCAGCGGCGCGGACCGCCGCCCTTGAGCCCGTACTCCTCGCCCAGGATGGCGTCGGCGGGCCGCGCGGCCTCGATCCCGGCCCGGACGATCTCCTCCGCGGCCTGGTCGGCCTCGCTCACCGGGGTCATGTCCGGCTTGGTCTCGACCTTCAGGTCAAGGGCGCGGAAGCGCTGCATCGTGGCGGCGTCCGCCGCGTCGGCGAGCTCAAGGGCGAGGCGCAGGTCATCGTCATACTCGGGCATGGCCGAACAGTACCGAGACTCCCGGGGCCCGGCGAACGGCGTCCACGGAGCGACCGGCGGGCGCCCTTGACAGGATCTGTCGACCCGTCAACTCTGGCGTGAGGCCCGGCGGGAAAGCGGAGCGGGAAGTCGAGCGGGGGAGGCGCGGATGCCGGCAGCCCGGGAGTCCTTGCTGGAAGCGGCGGGAGCGGCGCTCGCGGCACGCCCCTGGCCGTCCGTGCGGATGGTCGACGTGGCCGCCGCCGCCGGGGTGTCCCGCCAGACCCTCTACAACGAGTTCGGCGGCAAGGCGGGCCTCGGGCGGGCCCTGGTGCGGCGGGAGGCCGACTGGTACCTCGACGGGGTGGACCGGGTCCTGCGCTCCCCGGCGGCCGGCGGTGAGCGCCTCGCCTCGGTCGCGGAGTGGACCGTACGGGCGGCCCGCGCGCGTCCCCTCGTACGGGCCCTGCTGACGGGGTGCTGGGACGGGAACCTCCCGGTGCCACCGGGCCAGGGGGCGCGGCCGGGAGTCCCGGCGCCCGGGCCCGGGGAACTGGCCCGGGCCGTCCGCGAGCGGGCCTCGGCGACGCTGCGGCCGGGGGAGGGGGCGCAGCGCTTCGAGCTCGCCGTGCGCCTCGCGCTGTCCTACGTGATAGCCCCCGGGCAGGAACCGGGGCTCGGGGAGCTGATGCGCCTGCTGCGGCTGCTCAGTGAGCCGAGCCCGACAGCTGGAGGCCGATGACCCCGAGGATGACCAGCGAGATCGAGACGAGCTTGAGGGTGGAGACCAGGTCGCCGAGGAAGACCATGCCGTAGACGGCCGTCCCTGCGGCGCCGATGCCCGTCCACACCGCGTACGCGGGACCCACGTCGAGCTTCTTCAGGGCGAGCGTGAGCAGGCCGAAGCTGCCGAGCGCGAAGGCGGCGAAGGCGATGGTCGGCCACAGGCGGGTGAAGCCGTGGGACAGCTTGAGGCAGACCGCGAAACCCGTCTCCAGGAACCCGGCCACCACGACCAGCAGCCACGCCATGGCGCATGCCTCCCCGTGTCACGTGACGTCGCATCACTTCGGGCGCTCGTGCATCGAGTGCATCACGACAGACTTGACCCCCGGCCGACGCGGCCAAACCCCGTCGGGCGGTCAGTCCCCTTCGCGGCGCTCCCGCGTCTCCAGCAGCCGCCGCAGCGAATACAGCCGGGCCGGGTCCGCGTGGCCGTCCTCGACCCACTGGTCGAGCGCGCAGTCCTGCTCGTCGTGGCTGCACGCGCGCGGGCAGCCCTCCGTGCCCGGGACGAGGTCCGGGAAGGCCAGGATCACCCGGGACGGGTCCACGTGGTGCAGGCCGAACGAACGCACCCCGGGGGTGTCGATGACCCAGCCGTCACCCGAGGGCAGCGGCAGCGCGAGCGCCGAGGTGGTGGTGTGCCGGCCGCGGCCGGTCACCGCGTTGACGTGGCCGGTGGCCCGCTGGCGGCCTTCGGCGACGAGCGCGTTCACCAGGGTGGTCTTGCCGACGCCCGAATGGCCGACGAAGGCGGTGATCCGGCCGGTCAGCCGCTCCCGCACCCGGTCCGCCGCGTCACCGTTGGCCAGCTCCTCGCGGTTGGTGACCACATAGGCGAGGCCGAGCGTCGAGTAGATCTCCAGGATCTTGTCCGCGGAGGTCAGGTCGGACTTGGTCAGCACCAGCAGCGGTTCCAGCCCGGCGTCGTACGCGGCCACCAGACAGCGGTCGATCATGCGGGGCCGCGGCTCCGGGTCGGCCAGCGCCGTGACGATCGCCAGCTGGTCCGCATTGGCCACGACCACGCGCTCGTACGGGTCGTCGTCGTCGGCGGTGCGCCGCAGGACCGACTTGCGCTCCTCGATCCGCACGATCCGCGCGAGCGTGTCCTTCTTGCCGGACAGGTCGCCCACGATCCACACCCGGTCGCCGACCACCGCCGCCTTGCGGCCCAGCTCGCGGGCCTTCATCGCGATGATCGTGCGGTCTTCGACCAGACAGGTGAGCCGGCCGCGGTCCACGGTCAGGACGAAGCCCTCGGCCGCGTCCTCATGCTTCGGCCGGATGCTCGTACGCGGCCGGTTGCCCTTGGGGTTGGGGCGGGAGCGGATGTCGTCCTCGTCGGTGTGCTTGCCGTACCTGCGCATGACCGGCCCTACGCTCCCGCGCCCCGCGGCGCCCGGCCGAGCATCTCGGTCCACATCCTCGGGAAGTCCGGCAGGGTCTTCGCGGTCGTCGCCACGTTCTCGATCTGCATGCCCTCCACGGCCAGGCCGATCACCGCGCCCGCGGTGGCCATCCGGTGGTCGTCGTACGTGTGGAACACCCCGCCGTGCAGCGGGCGCGGGCGGATGTGCAGGCCGTCCGCGGTCTCGGTGACCTCGCCGCCGAGACCGTTGATCTCCGCGGTCAGGGCCGCCAGCCGGTCCGTCTCGTGCAGCCGCAGGTGCGCCACCCCGCGCAGGGTCGAGGGGGAGTCGGCGAGCGCCGCCACGGCGGCGATGCCGGGGGTCAGCTCGCCGACCTCGCCCAGGTCCACGTCGATGCCGTGGATCTTGCCGCTGCCGGTGAAGACCAGCCCGGCGTCGGTCAGCTCGCAGGAGCCGCCCATCTCCGTGAAGATCCGGCGCAGCTCGTCGCCGGGCTGCGTGGTGCGCCGCGGCCAGTCCGGGATGGTCACCGTGCCGCCGGTGATCAGGGCCGCCGCCAGGAACGGCTGGGCGTTCGACAGGTCCGGCTCCACGACCATGTCGCGGCCGAGCAGGGCGCTCGGCGCCACCCGCCACACGTTCGGCTCGCCGCCGGCCTCCGGGGTGTCGACCTGGGCGCCCGCGGCCCGCAGCATCTCCACCGTCATCCGGATGTGCGGCATCGAGGGCAGTCGGGTGCCGACGTGGCGGACCTCGACGCCCTGGTTGAACCGGGGAGCCGACAGCAGCAGCGCCGAGACGAACTGCGAGGAGTTCGACGCGTCGATCTCGATCGTGCCGCCCTCCAGGGCCCCGCCGCCCTGGACGGTCATGGGCAGGGCGCCCCGGCCGTCGTCGTCGATCCGGGCGCCGAGCGCGCGCAGGGCGTTGATGACCTGCCCGAGCGGACGCTCGTAGGAGCGCGGGTCGCCGTCGAAGCGGATGTCCCCCGCGGCCAGGGTGGCGACCGGCGGCAGGAAGCGCATGACCGTGCCCGCGTTGCCGACGTCGACGGTGGCCGGGCCGTGCAGGGCCGCCGGGATCACCCGCCACGCCTCGCCGCCGGCCTGGCCGCCCGAGCCGGAGCTGGAGGCCACGGTCTCCTCGATGCCGACGCCCATCGCGCGCAGCGCGTCGGCCATCAGCCGGGAGTCGCGCGAGCGCAGCGGGCGGCGCACCCAGCCGGGTTCGGCGGCCAGCGCCGCGAGCACCAGGGCGCGGTTGGTGACCGACTTCGACCCGGGCACGGAGACGGTGGCCTGGACGGTTCCGTCGGCGAGCGGCGCGGGCCAGAGGGCGGGGAGAGCGGGGGTCTCGGTCATGCCGACCACTTTAGTGGCTCACCAGGGCTCCAGATCTTGATCGCGGCCTGGGCGGGGTCCCGTCTCAGAGGCCGAGAAGCCAGCGCCCGCCGCCGATCAGCGAGCACAGCGCGACGGCGTGGAAGAGGAGCAGCCAGGCCACCGGATGGACGTGGGTGAGCCGGCCGAGCTGGTCGGCGTCGGAGTCGGGGGCGCCGCCGTGCCGGCGCACGGCGCCCAGCTCGAAGACCGGCCGTACGCCGCCCAGCAGCAGGAACCACACCACCGCGTAGGCGAACAGGGCCTGCACCTCGGCAGTGGTCTGCCAGGACACCAGCACGAAGGTCCCGCCGGTCAGGAACACCGTCAGGACGCCGTACGCGTTCCGGATCATCACCAGCATCGCCGCCAGCAGGGCCGTCGCCGCCCACAGCAGCAGCGTGATCCGGTGCGCCGACAGCAGCGCGGCCCCGGCCAGGCCCAGCAGCGGGGGCGCCGTGTACCCGGCGGCGGCGGTCAGGACCATCCCGATCCCGGTCGGCCGGCCCCGGCTGAGGGTGACCCCGCTGGTGTCCGAGTGCAGCCGGATCCCGTCGAGTTTGCGCCGCGTCAGCAGGGCCAGCAGCCCGTGGCCGCCCTCGTGCGCGATGGTCACGGCGTTGCGGGACAGCCGCCACAGCGGGCGGGGCGCCACGGCGCACAGCGCGAGCACCCCGGTCGCGATCACCACCCACACGGGGGGCGAGGTCTGTATGCCGGTGAGCCGGTCCCACAGACCGGCGGCGGTCGAGGTGCTGTCCATGGGGTGGCGGACTCCTTGCGGTGGTGGGCGGGTCGCATGGCAGTGTGGCAGCCATGTGCGGACGGTATGCAGCGAGTCGCAGGCCCGAGGACCTGGTCGAGCTCTTCGGCATCGAGAAGTGGGAGCCCGAGGAGACCCTGGCCCCCGACTGGAACGTGGCGCCGACGAAGGAGGTCCACGTCGTCCTCGACCGTCCCCTGAAAGACGCCGCCGACCCCCGTCCGGTTCGGCAGCTGCGCGTCCTGAAGTGGGGGCTCGTCCCCTCCTGGGCCCAGAACCCCGACGGCGCCGCCCGCATGATCAACGCCCGGTCCGAGACGCTGGCCGAGAAGCCGTCCTTCCGCCGGGCCTTCGCGCAGCGCCGCTGCATCATCCCCGCCGACGGCTACTACGAGTGGGTCACCGCCCACGACGAACGGCAGCTGGAGGTCGAGGGGAAGAGGAAACGGGCGCGCAAGCAGCCCTACTTCGTGCTGCCCGCCGACGGCACCGTCTTCGCCATGGCGGGGATATACGAGTTCTGGCGCGACCCGGCCCTGCCCGACCGGCACCCGCTCGCCTGGCGGGTGACCTGCTCGGTGATCACCACGGAGGCCGAGACCGGCCCGCTGGGCACCGCCCCCGCCGAGGGGCCGCGCTCCCTGTCCGAGATCCACCCGCGGATGCCGCTGATGCTCACCCCGGACCGGTGGGACCGCTGGCTGGACCCCGCGGACACGGACACCGAGGGCTCCCTGCGGGACCTGCTGGCGCCGCCCCCGGGCGGGCTGATGCGCGCGTACCCGGTGTCCACCGCCGTGAGCAGCGTGCGCAACAACGGCCCCGAGCTGCTGACGGAGCTCGCCGCGCCGGAGGAGGGCACGCTCTTCTGAGGAGCGGGCCGGGGCAGGATGGGCCCCATGACCACCCGCACCGAGAGCGTCGACACCCCGGCGGGCCAGGCCCGCATCACCTGGCACACCGCCCCGAAGGCCTCCCTCGTGCTCGCCCTCGGCCACGGCGCGGGCGGCGGGACCGAGGCACGCGACCTGCAGGCGCTGGCCCGCGCCCTGCCCGCACTGGGCACCACCGTGGCCCTCGTCGAGCAGCCCTGGCGGGTCGCCGGGAAGAAGGTCGCCGCCACGCCCAAGGTGCTCGACGAGGGCTGGCGGGGACTGTGGCCCGCCCTGGTGGCGCCGGGCCTGCCGGTCGTCGCGGGCGGGCGCAGCGCCGGGGCGCGGGTGGCCTGCCGGACCGCCGCCGAGCTGGGCGCGGCCGGGGCCCTGGCCCTGGCGTTCCCGCTGCACCCGCCGGGGCGGCCCGAGAAGTCCCGCGCCGAGGAGCTGCTCGGCGCCGGGGTGCCCACGCTGGTCGTGCAGGGCGGGCGGGACCCCTTCGGGCGCCCGGAGGAGTTCCCGGCGCCGCGCGGGCAGGCGGCGTACGAGCTGGTGGAGGTCCCCCACGGCGATCACGGTTTCGCGGTGCCCAGGAAGGCGGACCTGACGCAGGACGAGGCTCTGCGGGTGATCACGGAGGCGGTCGCCGGATGGCTCGGCGGGCTCGGGCGGTGAGACGGGCCGTGCGGGCGACCTGACGGACTCCGCACCGCCGGTGCCGCACGGGAATGCGCAGCCCGGCCGTTCTGTTGTGCCGGATGTCAGAAAGCACGGAACCCGTCGGAGGAGAGGGAGCGCATGACCCAGGTCATCAGCCAGGAGCGTCCGCAGGTCGCCGGCCTGGGGGCCCCGTCCAGCGGCAGCTGGGGGAGGACGGTCCTGCCCGCGCCCAAGCGCAGCCCGCTTCGGGCGGCGGAAGGCCGGGATGGTCGACTATTCTCCGATTCGAGCGGGTCCGCTTTCGGAGCCGTCACGCAGTCGGAGGAGGTGGGTCCTGTCGCTGGGACCGACGAAGGCCACGCGGAGGAAACGACCCCGGAGCGCAATGCGCGCTTCGAGAGGGACGCCCTCGGCTACCTCGACCAGATGTACTCGGCCGCCCTGCGCATGACGCGCAATCCGGCCGACGCCGAGGACCTGGTCCAGGAAACGTATGCGAAGGCGTACGCGTCCTTCCACCAGTTCCGCGAGGGCACCAATCTGAAGGCGTGGCTGTACCGCATTCTGACCAATACCTTCATCAACTCCTACCGCAAGAAGCAGCGTGAGCCGCAGCGCAGCGCCGCGGAGGAGATCGAGGACTGGCAGCTGGCGCGCGCCGAGTCGCACATGTCGACGGGACTGCGTTCCGCGGAGTCCCAGGCGCTCGATCACCTGCCCGATTCCGATGTGAAGGAAGCGCTTCAGGCCATTCCGGAGGAGTTCCGCATCGCGGTCTATCTTGCCGACGTAGAGGGCTTTGCGTACAAGGAGATCGCGGACATCATGGGTACACCCATCGGTACGGTCATGTCCCGACTGCACCGTGGCCGCCGTCAACTCCGCGGAATGCTGGAGGACTACGCCCGTGAGCGCGGGCTGGTCCCCGCCGGCGCGGGAGAGTCGAACGACCTGAAAGGCTCGGGCTCATGAGCTGCGGAGAGCCGCACGAGACGGAGTGCTCGGAGGTACTTGACCACCTCTACGAGTTCCTGGACCACGAGATGCCGGACAGTGACTGCACGAAGTTCGAAACACATTTCGGCGAGTGCAATCCCTGTCTGGAGAAGTACGGCCTGGAGCAGGCCGTGAAGAAACTGGTGAAGCGCTGCTGCGGGTCGGACGACGTGCCCAGCGACCTGCGGTCGAAGGTGATGGGGCGGATCGAGCTCATCCGGTCCGGTCAGGCCGTCCCCGACCACGACGTCACCGCCGATCCCGCCGGCGGCTGACAGGCGGACGCACCATCGCCCCTGGAAGGGCCCCTCGTTCACTCGAAGGTGCTAATCCGGGGGCGCCCGTACGGCGCAATACGAAAATGTGGCCCACTTCGCAAGGGGCCCCACTTATTCTCCCCAATCGGTGCTGGTTGGATCGGCACTGATGTGCACGGCACAGGGGAGGAGGGCGCCATGCGGGTACTTCCGGCAGGGGCGCGCGCCTCCATCCTGTGCGCCGTCCTCGCGGCCGGCGCCTGCACCGCCCCCGCGTTCGCGGACCCCCGCACCCCCTGGCCGGCCGTCGGGTTGCTCGTGCTCCTCTACGCCGGCTGCGAGCTCGTCAAGGTCTGCCCCTTCGTGGGCAGCCGGGTGCCCGAGGGCATCGGCTCCTTCTTCCCCGTGCTGCTCGCCGCGGTCTACCTGCTGCCGCCCTCCGCCGCCGCGCTCGTCGCGCTGCCCGGCGGGTTCGCCCAGGCCGTCGACCAGCGCCCCGCCCGGGTGCGCCGGGTCTGGCACGCGGCGCAGCAGGCGCTCGCCGCCTGGGCCGCGGGGCAGGCGTACGGACTGCTGGGCGGCCCCGGCGCGCCGGCCGGGTCCGGCTCCGGTCCGCCGGGGCGGACCGCCGACTTCCCCTACGTGCTGCTGCCCGCGGCGGCGGGGGCCGTCGTCTTCTGCCTCGTCCTGACCGCCCTCGACGCGGGCATCCTGGCCCTGGCCGAGCGGCGCCCGGCGCGGACCGCGTGGCGCGCGCCGGTGGCCCGGTCCCTGGCACCGCACTGCGTGCACGGGCTCGCCGGACTGATGATGGCCCTCATGTGGCGCAGCCCGTACGGGATCCCGGCCGCGCTGCTGGTGCTGCTGCCCATGTACATCTCCTGCTGGGTCTTCGCCCAGTACCACCGCGAGCACGCCGCCCACCGGGCCACGATTCGGGCACTCGTCCAGGCCGTCGACCTCAAGGACCGCTACACCCGCGGCCACAGCGAGCGGGTCGGCCAGGCCTCCGCGATGATCGCCCGCGAGCTGGGCATGGGCGAGGACCGCCTCGAAGTGGTCCGGATCGCCGGGATCCTGCACGACGTGGGCAAGCTCGGGGTCCCGACCCGGCTGCTGCGCAAGGACGGGCCGCTGACCCCCGAGGAGCGGCGCATCATCGAACTGCATCCCGAGTACGGGCACGAGATGGTCCGCGGCATCGGCTTCCTCGGCGAGGCGCGGGCCGCGATCCTGCACCACCACGAGCGGGTCGACGGCTCCGGGTACCCGTACGGGCTGACCGGTGAGCAGATCCCGGAGCTGGCCCGGGTGGTGGCGGTGGCCGACGCCTTCGACGCGATGACCTCCACCCGCTCGTACAGTCGGGCCCGCCCGGTGCCGACCGCGCTGGCCGAGCTGGAGCGGTGTGCGGGAGCCCAGTTCGACCCGGCGATGGTGCACGCGCTGGTGGACGCCGTCGGGCGGCACGGCTGGCACCCGGTGGTGACGGCGGACGAGGACGTCCCGGCGGCCCTGCCCGCCCAGGGCGGCCGGCCCGCGGAAGGAACCCGGCCGGCCGGCCCTGCGCAGGCTGACCCCGCGGCGTCCGCCCCTCCGCCGGCCGCCCCTGCGCCGTCCGACCCGGCGCCGGTCGGCATGCGGCCGCGGGCCGGGGGCGGACGGGGCCCCGGGGACGCGGACCGCGGGGGCGGGCCGTGACCGGGTGGGCCGTGTGGGGGGTGCGCGGAGCCGCCGCGGCGCTCACCCTCGCGGCCCTCGCGCACACCCTGTGGAACGGCGTCGTCGAACCGGGCACCGCGCTGGCCTTCGCCGCCCTGATCGCCTGCGGGGAGCTCGCCCGCCGGGACACCCGGGACGGCCCCGACGACCGCCACCCCGCACCCCTCGGCTTCGCCGGCGCCCTCGCCTACGCCCTGCTCGGGCGGAGCGCCGCCCTGCCCACCCACCACGGGGTGCTCCAGATCGTCGCCGTGACAGCCGCCGCGGCCCTCGCCGGGATCGTCCCGCACATCGCCCGGGGCCGCGGTCCCTCCGTCGACCACCTCGCCCGACGGGTGCTGACCGTCGCCTTCGCCGCGGCCTGCTTCCAGCCGCTGTACAACTCCGGCCGGCTGGAGCAGTGGCTCGGCCAGAGCCCGTACCTCGTCCTCTTCCTGCTCCTCCTGCTCGGGCTGACCGCCCTGTGCGACGCCGTCCTGGCCGCCGGGGCCGGGGCCCGCACCGGCCGGCCGTACTTGCCCCTGCTCCGCGACGAGCTGCGCGCCCAGCTCGGCATCGGCTCGGCGATCTGCGCCACCGGCGTCGTCATGGCCCTCGGCGCCGCCGTCGCCGGCCTGTGGGCACTGCCCGTGTTCTGCGTACCGCTGCTGCTGACCCAGATGTCCTTCCACCGGATCACCGCGATCCGCACCACCTACCGCCAGACCATCACCTCCCTGGCCCGCGCCACCGAGATCGCCGGCTACACGCGGCCCGGACACGCCCGCCGGGTCGCCGCACTGAGCTGCGCCGTCGGCAGGGAGCTCGGCCTCTCGGAGCGGGAGCTCACGGTGCTGGAGTACGCCGCCCTCATGCACGACATCGGCCAGCTCTCCCTCGTCGACCCCGTCCACGCCGGGGCCACCGCCGAGCTGCCCGCGGCCGAGGCCCGCCGGATCGCCGGGCTCGGCGGCGAGGTGGCCCGCCGGACGGGAGTGCCCGCCGAGGTCGCCCTGGTCGTGGAGCGCCAGGCCGACCCGTACCGGGAGCAGCCCGTCGCCGCGCGCATCGTGCGCGCGGTCAACGCGTACGACGACCTGCTCGGCGGGAGCCGTCACCCGGGCGGCTCACTGGAGGCGCTGGAACAGCTCCGGCTGGGCACCGGGCACGACTACCAGCCGGAGGTGGTGGAATGCCTGGCCAGGGTTCTGGCCAGGGGCGGACGTGACAGAGTTGTTCCCGTCCCCCCTGGGTAACCCATGGGTAATGAGCGGCCGTCCGAGTGGGCATGGTTGGATGCCAGTAGGAGTGTCCGCAAGGCTGCACCGTTGTCCCGGCAACCGCTGGGAGGTGCCCCCAGGCAGGCGGGAATCGTGAGGATCTTCGGGAAGGTACGGCATCGGCCCTCCGCCTCGTGGCGGCAGGCCACCGACCGCGCGTTCACGCTGATCGGCGACGGTCGGTACGAGGACGCGGGGGCGCTGCTCACCAGAGCCGCCGACCTGGAGCCCTGGCTGTCCGAGTCCTGGTTCAACCTTGCACTGCTGCACAAGTTCCGGCACGACTGGGAGCAGGCGCGGGCCGCCGGACTGCGCGCCGTGGCCCTCCTCGACCGCGAGACCGGGGCCCCGGACTGGTGGAACGTCGGCATCGCCGCGACCGCGCTCCAGGACTGGCCGCTGGCCCGCCGGGCCTGGCAGGCGTACGGGCTGAAGGTGCCCGGCGATCCGCACGGCGCGGGCGGGGGCGGCGAGCCGGTGGGCATGGAGCTCGGCAGTGCCGCCGTCCGGCTCTCGCCCGAGGGCGAGGCCGAGGTGGTGTGGGGCCGCCGGCTGGACCCGGCCCGCATGGAGATCCTGTCGATCCCGCTGCCCTCCTCGGGGCGGCGCTGGGGCGAGGTCGTCCTGCACGACGGGGTCCCGCACGGCGAGCGCGTCACCGCGGCCGGCCCGGCCTACCCCGTCTTCGACGAGATCGAGCTGTGGGCGCCCTCGCCGGTGCCGACCTGGGTGGTGCTGCTGGAGGCGGCCACCGAGGCGGACCGCGACGCCCTGGAGCAGCTCGCCTCGGACGCCGGCTTCGCCGCCGAGGACTGGTCTTCCTCGGTGCGGCTGCTGTGCCGGACCTGCTCGGAGAGCGTGATGCCGAGCGGCGAGGGCGACGGCGAGCAGCTCGACCCGCACGACCACAGCGAACCGGGGCACCCCGGCCCGCTGGGGCACCGTACGGCCGGCTCCGGATCGCTGTGGGTGCCCGAGCGCGAATGCGGTATCGCGGCGCCGGCCGGCCTGGTGCGCGGACTGCTCGACGGCTGGGTCGCGGACAGCCCGGACACCCGTGAGTGGCGGGATCTCGAAGAGGTCTGCTGACCGGGCACCGTAGGCTGTACCGGCACATTGGTGAACGGGTGGACTTACGGAAGGCGTACGTCGGACATGGCGCAGCAGGAGAACGAGGTTGTCGAGGCCGTCAACGACGGGTACGTCGTGGACACCGAGGACTGTGAGGCGCGCGAGCTCGCCCACCGCGAGCGCGGCACCGCCCGGCCGATCACCGTGGTCGGCAACCCGGTCCTGCACCGCGAGTGCAAGGACGTCACCGAGTTCGGCGACGAGCTGGCGCAGCTGATCGACGACATGTTCGCCAGCCAGAAGGCCGCCGAGGGCGTGGGCCTGGCGGCGAACCAGATCGGCGTGGACGCCAAGGTGTTCGTCTACGACTGCCCGGACGACGAGGGCGTGCGCCACACCGGTGTCGTGGTCAACCCGAAGCTGGTGGAGCTGCCGGCCTCCGCCCGCGTGCTGGACGACTCCAACGAGGGCTGCCTGTCGGTCCCCACCGCCTACGCCTCCCTGGCCCGCCCGGATTACGCCGAGGTGACCGGCCAGGACGCGCAGGGCAACCCGATCAAGGTGCGCGGCACGGGCTACTTCGCCCGCTGCCTCCAGCACGAGACGGACCACCTGTACGGCTACCTCTACATCGACCGCCTCTCGAAGCGCGACCGCAAGGACGCCCTGCGCCAGATGGCGGAGGGCACCCCGCGCTACGAGACCGTCCCGAACGAGTAAGGGCGATCGCCTGCTTGTCGGCTAGGTGGCCTGCGGGCCCGGGGCATGCGCCGGAATGAGTTCGGTGTCTTCCCCAGGTCCGCAGGAGGTGGTGGCGCAGGACCGTCCGTCGAGCGGCCCCGGCCCCGCGCACAGACAAGTCAGCCCCCGTGTGGCGCAGCCCGCGACGGCATCGGGCCGTGACGCAATCGTGCGACTCTCGTTCATATGAGTGACCGATGGTTCGCGTGGAGGGGGCGTATGTCGGCATTCAGGTGGGAGCTCGCCGAGGGCCTGACCCGGGCGCTGGCAGAGGGCGTCGCCTTCGACGAGTGGCTGGGTCATCGTGTGCCGGTTGCCTCCTACGCACGGGTCAGTCGATCCCAACCAGGAGCGGCCGCGAGGCAGCACCTCAACAACCTGGACGAAGCGGCCCGGATCGGCTGGGCGGTGATTTGTCTGTACACCGACGATGGTGTCTCGGCGGCCAACCCCGATGTCACGCGTGCAGCGTTCGAGCGCATGGTGCGCGACCTGCTGATGCGCAGGACAGCAGAAGGTTTCCCCATCAGTGGGGTCATCTCGGTGGAAGAGGAGCGGCTGGCCCGGAGCGCGGATGACTATCTCTGCTTGCTCAAAGCGCTCTCCCTCCGACAGGACGGCTGTCTTTACCTGGTGGACACAGGTGAACTCGTCGACATCCCGTCCGTGCTGATGCGTCTGGAGGCCGGCGTCGAGCCTCAAGGACAGACGGAGTCGGAGCGGATTGGACGGCGTAGGCGCCGATCGATCAGGGATCGGGCCGCTGAAGGACGGGGCTCTGGCGGCCAGCGGAGATTCGGCTGGCTGGGGTCAGACGCGGCGCAGCAGCGGCCCACCAACACCGTTCTCGATCCGTACGAGTCGGCATACTTGAGAGAGGCTGTCGAGAGGGCTCTCAACGGCGCGACGTGGATGTCGATTGCCGACTGGCTGACGGCTGAGCGAGTCCCCACGGTGCGCGGCGGCCGATGGACGATTCCGACTGTGCAGGCGATGCTGACGAACCCCGCCATCTGCGGCTACCGCATTCTCGACGGTGCACTTGTACGTGACAGGGGCACGGGTGAGCCGGTGGTGGGGGAGTGGCAGAGGGTTGCCTCTCCTGCGGAGTGGTCGGCTCTGGTCGACCGCTGCGACCGCTGGTATTCGCAGAGCAATGAGCGGAGCGGATACAAGGACCAGTACGCATCACGGTCCAGGGGGAATGGCCCGGGGCACGGCCGCCGGGCACGAACGGCCGACTTGGAATCGACGCGGAAATACCTGCTCTCTGGATTTCTGCGATGTGGCTACACGAGCACGGGGACGCCGCAGTGCGGCTCGAAGATGGGCGGGCACCCTCCACATGGCACCAACCGACATGCCTCTTACCGCTGTTCCTCGTCAGGGTGCCGCAAGGTCGGCCGTCGTGCCGATCTCGTTGACCAGTACGTCGAAGCAATCGTTTGTGAGAAGTTGGGTCTCACGTCCGAACAGTGGCAGGCATGGGACACGAACAAGAAACGGGAGACGATCGCGTCGCTCATCGACGCGATCGTCGTACATCCCATCCCGCACGGGCGCTCTCGGAATGCCCCATTCGATCCAGGGCTGATAGAGGTGGCAATGAAAACAGCCACCTCCGTCAACACTGTTCGCTGACGCAGCCGCGTCAGAAGTCCTCGTCCAGGTCGACCGTGCCTTCGACGGCGACCTGGTAGGCCGACGGGCGGCGCTCGAAGAAGTTCGTCAGTTCCTGGACGCCCTGGAGCTCCATGAAGGAGAACGGGTTCTCCGAGCCGAACACCGGCGCGAGGCCGAGACGGCGGAGGCGTTCGTCCGCCACGCATTCCAGGTACTGCCGCATGGATTCGGTGTTCATACCCGGCATGCCGTCACCGCACAGATCGCGGCCGAACTGCAGCTCGGCGTCCACCGCCTCACGGATCATCGCCGTGATCTGCTCGCCCAGGTCCGCGTCGAACAGCTCGGGCTCTTCCTGACGGATGGTGTCGACGACCTCGAAGGCGAAGCTCATGTGGCAGGTTTCGTCGCGGAACACCCAGTTGGTGCCCGTGGCCAGGCCGTGCAGCAGGCCGCGCGAGCGGAACCAGTACACGTACGCGAAGGCGCCGTAGAAGAACAGGCCCTCGATGCACGCGGCGAAGCAGATCAGGTTCAGCAGGAAGCGGCGGCGGTCGGCCTGCGTCTCCAGGCGGTCGATCTTCTCGACCGAGTCCATCCAGCGGAAGCAGAACTGGGCCTTCTCGCGGATCGACGGGATGTTCTCGACCGCGTCGAAGGCGGCCGCGCGGTCGTCCGGGTCGGGCAGGTAGGTGTCGAGCAGCGTCAGGTAGAACTGGACGTGCACGGCCTCCTCGAACAGCTGGCGCGACAGGTACAGGCGCGCCTCCGGGGAGTTGATGTGCTTGTACAGCGTCAGGACCAGGTTGTTCGCCACGATCGAGTCGCCGGTCGCGAAGAAGGCGACCAGCCGGCCGATCATGTGCTGCTCGGCGGCCGTCAGCTTCGCGAGGTCGGCGACGTCCGAGTGGAGGTCGACCTCCTCCACGGTCCAGGTGTTCTTGATCGCGTCCCGGTAGCGCTCGTAGAAGTCCGGGTAGCGCATGGGGCGGAGCGTGAGCTCGAAGCCCGGGTCCAGCAGGTTCTTGTCGGACTGGGTCGTACTCATTACTGGCAGGCCTCGCAGGACTCGGGGTTCTCAAGGGAGCAGGCGAGCGCTTCCGCGTCGGCGACGGCCTGGGGGAGCGCTGCGGGGGTGGCGGCCTGCGCGGCGCGGGCGATCTTCGTCGCCGGGCGCGAGCGCAGGTAGTAGGTGGTCTTCAGGCCCTGCTTCCAGGCGTAGGCGTACATCGAGGACAGCTTCCCGATGGTCGGCGTCTCCAGGAACAGGTTCAGCGACTGCGACTGGTCGAGGTACGGGGTACGGGCCGCCGCCATGTCGATCAGGCCGCGCTGCGGGATCTCCCACGCCGTGCGGTACAGCTCGCGCACCTCGGCCGGGATCCAGCCGAAGCCCTGGACGGAGCCGCCGGAGTCGCGCAGCGCCTCGCGGGTCTGGGCGTCCCACACGCCGAGCTTCTTCAGCTCCTCCACCAGGTAGGCGTTGACCTGGAGGAACTCACCGCTCAGCGTCTCGCGCTTGAACAGGTTGGAGACCTGCGGCTCGATGCACTCGTACACGCCCGCGATCGAGGCGATCGTCGCCGTCGGGGCGATGGCGAGGAGCAGCGAGTTGCGCATGCCGGTCTCGGCGACGCGGGCGCGCAGCGCGTCCCAGCGCTCGGGCCAGGCGCGCTCGGTCTCGTAGTGGTCCGGGTGCAGCACACCGCGCGCGGTACGGGTCTCGGACCAGGCCGGGAGCGGGCCGTGGCGCTCGGCGAGGTCGCACGAGGCCTCGTACGCCGCGAGCATGATGCGCTCGGCGATCTTGGTGGAGAGGGCCTTGGCCTCGGCGGAGTCGAAGGGCAGCCGCAGCTTGAAGAAGACGTCCTGGAGGCCCATCGCGCCCAGGCCCACCGGACGCCACCTGGCGTTGGAGCGGCCCGCCTGCTCGGTGGGGTAGAAGTTGATGTCCACGACGCGGTCGAGGAAGGTCACGGCGGTGCGGACGGTCTCGTCCAGCCGCTCCCAGTCCATCTCGCCCGTACCGGCGAGGACGAAGGCGCCCAGGTTGACCGAGCCGAGGTTGCAGACGGCGGTCTCGCCGTCGTTGGTGACCTCCAGGATCTCGGTGCACAGGTTCGAGGAGTGCACGACCCGGCCCGGCTCGGCGGTCTGGTTCGCCGTGCGGTTGGAGGCGTCCTTGAAGGTCATCCAGCCCTGGCCGGTCTGCGCGAGGGTGCGCATCATCCGGCCGTACAGGTCGCGCGCGGGCATGGTCTTGCGGGCCAGGCCGGCCGCCTCGGCCTTGCGGTAGGCGGCGTCGAACTCGTCGCCCCACAGGTCGACCAGCTCGGGCACGTCGGCCGGGGAGAACAGCGACCAGTCGGCGTCGTCGTTCACGCGGCGCATGAACTCGTCCGGCACCCAGTGCGCCAGGTTGAGGTTGTGCGTGCGGCGCTGGTCCTCGCCCGTGTTGTCGCGCAGCTCCAGGAACTCCTCGATGTCCGCGTGCCAGGTCTCCAGGTAGACGGCGGCGGCGCCCTTGCGGCGGCCGCCCTGGTTCACGGCGGCGACGGAGGCGTCGAGGGTCTTCAGGAACGGCACGATGCCGTTGGAGTGGCCGTTGGTGCCGCGGATCAGCGAACCGCGGGCGCGGATGCGGGAGTACGACAGGCCGATGCCGCCGGCGTGCTTGGAGAGGCGGGCGACCTGGTGGTAGCGGTCGTAGATCGAGTCGAGTTCGTCCAGCGGGGAGTCCAGCAGGTAGCAGGAGGACATCTGCGGGTGCCTGGTGCCGGAGTTGAAGAGCGTGGGGGAGGACGGCAGGTAGTCCAGGCGGCTCATCAGCCGGTAGAGCGAGGCGACTTCCTCGACGGCCTGGACGCTGTCGTTCTCGGCGAGGCCGCAGGCCACGCGCAGCATGAAGTGCTGCGGGGTCTCGACGACCTGGCGGGTGATCGGGTGGCGCAGCAGGTAGCGGCTGTGCAGGGTGCGCAGGCCGAAGAAGCCGAAGCGGTCGTCGGCGCCCTCGGCGAGGGCGTGTTCGACCAGCGCGTCGAGGCGGCCCGCGTGCAGCGCCACGAACTCGGCGGTGCGGTCGGCGATCAGGCCCTCGCGGTGGCCGACCGCGACGGAGGCGGAGAAGGAGGTGGCGCCCTGGCCGGCGGCCTCGTCCGCGACGGCCATCGTCAGCAGCCGGGCGGCGAGACGGGAGTACGCCGGGTCCTCGGAGATCAGCCCGGCGGCGGCCTCGGTGGCCAGCGCGCGCAGTTCGGCCTCGTCGGCGGCCGCGCTGCGTCCGCGCAGCGCGGCGGCGGCCACCCGTCCGGGGTCGGTGTCCGGGAGGTCGGCCGTCAGCTCGGTGAGGGTACGCAGCAGCGCGGCCCCCGGACCCTCGGTCTCGGGGTGGTCGGACTCGGCGCGCGGTGCGGAAGGCGCGATGGTCACGGGGAGCTCTCCCTCGCTCGGCCCGGTCATCGGCGGGTCGGGGCAGGGGGAAGCGCGTGCGGGCAGAGCAGGCCGCATGGCGTCCACCGGCCCAACCGCGAGGCCCGGACGAATCGGCACCCGGTTCGGTCGAGCCGGGCGCACTGTCGGCAGGTCCTCGGACTTGCGGTAGCACCGTGGGTGTACGTCATACCGTTGCGGGACAGTTCCGGATTCGCACCGGATTCCCCTGCGGCGACAGCGAGGATGAGCATACATGTGGGGGCCGCCCCGTGGGTGACCCCCTAGATGTAGTGTCGCAGCGGCTACAGTTCGAGACCGTACGTGAGCAGAACGAGGCCGGGGAAGGGTTCCCAGTCCCTCGCCGGAGTCCGTGCGAAGCCGAGGCGTTCGTAGATCCGGTGGGCGGCCGGCATCTCGTCGGTGGTGGACAGCACGAGACGCCGTACGCCCTCGACGGCCCGGGCCCGGCCGATGCAGGCGCGTACGAGGGCCTCGCCGGCACCCCGTCCCCGGCCTTCCCGGGCGACGGCGAGCATCCGGAACTCGGCCTCGTCCGGCCCCGCGATGTCGCGGAAGGAACTCCCGGGCGGGGCGAAGGCGACACCGCCGAGCAGCTGACCGTCGCTGCGCGCGGCGACGAGTATCTCGCTGTCGGCGGCCCTCCCGGCCACGTCCCGCAGCCGGGCCAGGTACGGGTCCTCCTCGCCGTAGGTGAGCAGCCCGTCCCCGAGGTAGGCCCGCGCGGTGATCTCCCCGAGCTCTTCGTACTCCGCCGCCAGCGCTTCCCTGATCACGATGTCCATGGGGTCGAGTGTGCGCCACGGCTGTGGGTGCCCGGCGCTATCGTCGGAATCAGCACCGTCGAGAATGGCTAGCGAGGCATGACCGTGATGACAGACCGGCCCCACATGCTGACCGAGGACTTCGAAGCCGTCGCGCACATAGCGGCTCGCGAGAGGGTGGGGACGCGGCTGGAGTTCATCGACGGAGTCATCAGGAGCAAGGCCATGCCGGACGGCGATCACCAGATGATCATCCAGTGGCTCACCAGGATGTGTATGCAGCACCGGCCGGAGCTCTGGCTGCACGGGGGGCAGGGGATCAAGGCTCAGGAGTACCGGGAGGGGCGAGCCATCCCGGACGCGGTACTGGCGCCCTCCGAGGCATTCGTGGGGCAGGGCGACTGGGTCGACCCCGGCCCGATCCTCATGGCCGTCGAGGTGACCTCGTGGGATTCGGACACCCACCGGCGGGACCATGTCGAAAAGCCCCGCGCCTACGCGGAGACGGGTATCCCGGTCTACCTCCTGATCGACCGAGCCACGTGCGAAATCTCCGTCTACAGCGAGCCCGAGGGGAGGCGGTACGCGACGGTCCGGACCGTGCCGTACGGCAAGGACGTCGAGCTCCCCGAGCCCATCGGCATCAGCCTCCAGACCGAGGTCCTCAAGGACTGGGTGCGCTGAAAGCCTCCGAGGGCCCCGCCTGACCGGCGGGGCCCTCGGATGTGTCAGTGGGTCAGCAGCAGCGGAACCCCTCGCGGGGGTCCGCCTCGCGGGAGTCCGTGCGGGCGCGTTCGAAGGCGCGCCGGGTCATGACCTCGGCGTCCGGGTCGTGCGCGCGGGCGTGGGCGACGTACCGGTCGTAGGCCGCCTCGCCCGAGAACTCCCGTACGAAGAACCGCGCCTTCGCCAGCGCCCCGCGGACGCCGCTCACGCCACCGGCTCCTTGGCGCGGCCGCCGCCCGAGTCGAGGCCCGCGGCGGCGAGCTCGGCCCGTTCCTCGGCCGTCGGGATGAGGCCGGCCGGGGCGATGATCTTCGACTCGGTCCACGGGACCTCGGACAGCGTGGCCGACTCCGGGTTGCGGACGGCCTTCAGGCAGGTGCGGGCCGCGTCCAGCAGGACGATGATGATCAGGAGGGCGAACAGCGCCGACAGCACGCCGTCGACCGTGGCGTTGGTGACCACGGTGTGCATCTCGTCCATGTTCTTGGCGGGCTTGAGCACCTTCCCGGCGTCGATGCCCTGCTGGTACTTGTCGCGCTGCGCGAAGAAGCCGATCTTCACGTCGTCGGAGAAGACCTTCTGGTAGCTCGCGGTGAGGGTGACGGCCACGTCCCAGGCCAGCGGAACCCCGGTCACCCAGGCCCACTTGAGCCGCCCGGACTTCACCAGCAGGGTCGTGCAGACGGCCAGGGCCACCGCGGCGAGCAGCTGGTTCGCGATGCCGAACAGCGGGAACAGCTGGTTGATGCCGCCCAGCGGGTCCTTGACGCCGACCCAGAGGAAGTAGCCCCAGCCCCCGACCACGACCGCGCTCGCCAGCCACACGCCGGGCTTCCAGCTGACGTTCCTGAAGGACTTGTGCACGTTGCCGAGGGTGTCCTGGAGCATGAAACGGCCGACCCGGGTGCCCGCGTCCACCGTGGTCAGGATGAACAGGGCCTCGAACATGATGGCGAAGTGGTACCAGAAGGCCTTCATCCCGGCGCCGCCGATCACGGCCGAGAAGATCTCCGACATTCCGAGTGCGAACGTCGGCGCGCCACCCGTACGGGAGAGCAGGGAGGTTTCCTCGACCTCCTTCGCGGCCTGCGCGAGGAACTCCGGGGAGATGGCGAAGCCGAAGTCGGACACCGCCTGCGAGGCGGTCTGGACCGTGGTGCCGATGACCCCGGCGGGGGAGTTCACGGCCAAGAAGAGCCCGGGTTCGATGATGGTGGCCGCGATCATCGCCATCACGGCGACGCAGGACTCCGTCAGCATGGCCCCGTAGCCGATGACCCGGACCTGGGTCTCCTTCTGGATCATCTTCGGGGTGGTGCCGGAGGAGACCAGTGCGTGGAAGCCGGACAGGGCTCCGCAGGCGATGGTGATGAAGACGAAGGGGAACATCGAGCCGGCGAAGACCGGGCCGTCCCCGCGCGTGGCGAAGTCGGTGATCGCCGGCATCTTCAGCGTCGGCATGGCGATGACCACGCCCAGCGCGAGCAGCCCGATCGTGCCGACCTTCATGAAGGTGGAGAGGTAGTCGCGGGGTGCGAGCAGCATCCACACGGGCAGCACCGAGGCGATGAAGCCGTACCCGATCATCCAGAGGACCAGCGTCTCCTTCTCCAGGGTGAAGGTGGACGCGAGGGAGGACTCGGCGACCCAGCCGCCCGCCACGATGGCGAGCAGCAGCAGGGCGACGCCGATGACGGAGACCTCGGTGACCCGGCCCGGGCGCAGCACGCGCAGGTAGAAGCCCATGAAGAGGGCGATGGGGATGGTCATGCCGATGGAGAAGACGCCCCAGGGGGAGTGCCCCAGCGCGTTGACGATGACCAGCCCGAGCACGGCCAGCAGGATGATCATGATGGTGAAGACGGCGAGCAGCGCGGCGGCTCCGCCGACGGGGCCGATCTCGTCGCGGGCCATCTGGCCGAGCGAACGGCCGTCGCGGCGGGTGGAGAAGAAGAGCGTCACCATGTCCTGGACGGCGCCCGCGAAGATCACGCCCGCGACGATCCAGATGGTGCCCGGGAGGTAGCCCATCTGCGCGGCGAGCACGGGGCCGACCAGCGGGCCGGCGCCGGCGACGGCGGCGAAGTGGTGGCCGAAGAGCACGCGGCGGTCGGTCGGGTGGAAGTCGACGCCGTTGTCGAGGCGTTCGGCGGGGGTGGCCCGGGTCTTGTCGACCTTCAGGACGCGGTGGGCGATGAAGCGCGCGTAGAAGCGGTAGCCGATGGCGTACGAGCCCAGCGCGGCGGCGAGCATCCAGGCGGCCGAGATCTCCTCGCCGCGCGAGAGCGCCAGCATGCCCCAGCCGATGGCCCCGACGAGGGCGACCAGCACCCACACGGCGATCGAAGCGGGCGTCGGGCGCCCGGATGCGGAAGGCGAGCCCGGCTCGGTGCCCGGGCTCGCCGCGTTCCGTTCTGTCCCTGTTGCTTCCGGTTCCGGCATGACCCTCGTCCCCTCGTCGATCATCTGCTGAGCGCAGGGAATCTACGGGGGGCGGCCCGGTGAGCGTAAGACCCCGTCCGCAATCCGGTACCGGGAACTGTCAGACGGCGGGACGCTGGAGCCGGGCGACGAACTTGTAGCGGTCCCCGCGGTACACCGACCGCACCCACTCGACGGGTTCGCCGTCCGCGTCCAGGGAGTGCCGCGAGAGCATCAGCATCGGCAGGCCGACGTCGGTGCCGAGCAGGCCCGCCTCGCGCGGGGTGGCCAGCGAGGTCTCGATCGTCTCCTCGGCCTCGGCGAGCCGGACGTCGTACACCTCGGCGAGGGCGGTGTAGAGGGAGGTGTACTTGGCCAGCGAACGGCGCAGCGCGGGGAAGCGCTTGGCCGACAGGTGGGTGGTCTCGATGGCCATGGGCTCACCGCTGGCCAGGCGCAGCCGCTCGATGCGCAGGACCCGGCCGCCCGTGGCGATCTTGAGCAGACCGGCCAGGGTGTCGTCGGCCGTCACGTAGCCGATGTCCAGCAGCTGGGAGGTGGGCTCCAGTCCCTGGGCGCGCATGTCCTCCGTGTAGGAGGAGAGTTGGAGCGGCTGGGAGACCTTCGGTTTGGCGACGAAGGTGCCCTTGCCCTGGATGCGCTCCAGCCGGCCCTCCACGACGAGCTCCTGGAGCGCCTGGCGCACGGTGGTCCGGGAGGTGTCGAATTCGGCCGCGAGCGTGCGCTCCGGCGGCACGGGGGTGCCCGGGGGCAGGGTCTCGGTCATGTCGAGCAAGTGCCGCTTGAGTCGGTAGTACTTGGGCACACGCGCCGTGCGAGTGGCTGCCCCGCCTTCCGGCTCGGTGGTCGCCCCTTCGGTGGCCATCGCCGCCCGCCTTCCCGACTCCAGTTTCGCTGCCGTCACCGGCTCCTCCGATATGTGCGGTCACATGGTGACACGGGTCGGAGGACGGGCCTCTCCCCTCCCCCAGGTGTCGGTCCGGTAACGGACCGGGCACCCGCTCATTAGACCCTTGACACCCCTAAAGGTCTAGGCCAAGCTCCGGTTACTGGTCTAAACCAATATGGATCAGATCCCGGCCCCAGGGCAGTACTTGGTGCATGTCACCGCGGCGGGCGAGGGAAGGTGCAGGCAGCATCCCTGAGGAGGGTGGCGTGAAGCGCAAGCTCATCGCGGCGGTCAGTGTCGCGGGCATGATGGTCGGGCTCGCGGCGTGCGGCGGGAACGACGGCGACGACAAGGGGAAGACCGACGCGGGCGGCGCCAAGGAGATCACCGTCTGGGTGATGGACGGCTCCGCGCCGAAGGCCTGGATCGACGAGGTGAACAAGGAGTTCTCGGCCAAGCACCCGGGCGTCACCGTCAAGGTGGAAGAGCAGCAGTGGAAGGGGATCCAGGAGAAGGTCACCACGGCCCTCTCCGAGGACACCCCGCCGGACGTCCTGGAGCTCGGCAACACCCAGGCCGTGGGCTACGCCGTCACCGGCGGCCTCGCCGACCTGACCAAGGACAAGGCCAAGCTCGGTGCCGACGCCTGGCAGAAGAGCATGCTCGCCTCGGCCGAGTACGAGGGCAAGCTCTACTCCGCCCCCTGGTACGCCGCCAACCGCGTCGTCGTCTACGACAAGAAGGCCTTCGCCAAGGCCGGCGTCACCCCGCCGACCACCCGCGACGAGTGGATCGCCGGCCTGGAGAAGCTGAAGGCCTCCGACCCCTCCTCGCAGCCCATCTACCTGCCCGGCCAGAGCTGGTACGTGCTCGCCGGACTCGTCTGGGACGAGGGCGGCGACCTCGCCGTCAAGGACGGCGGCAAGTGGAAGGGCGGTCTCGGCACCCCCCAGGCCGCCTCCGCCATGGAGTTCTACAAGAAGCTCCAGTCCTACTCCACCGCCCCCAAGGACAAGGACGAGGCCACCCCGCAGCAGTCCACCGACGTCGTCCCCAAGGGCGGCGTCGCCTCCTGGATCGGTCTCGGCTGGGAGGCCGGCGGAGCGGAGAAGGCCCTGAAGGAGGCGGGCAAGGAGGCCGACTTCGGCTACTTCCCGATCCCGGGCAAGACCGCCGACAAGCCGGGCACCGTCTTCCTCGGCGGCTCCAACCTCGCCGTCGCCGAGCGCTCCAAGAACAAGGAGCTCGCCAAGGAATGGCTGGCCCTCGCCGCCGGCAAGGACCAGATGACCAAGTACGCCGCCGAGACCAAGGGCGCGCTGCTCCCCAACCAGGCGGCCGCGAACTTCACCCCGGCCGCGGGCTCCTTCGCCGAGGCCATGGGCAAGGCCGGTGTCAACGGCAAGATCACCCCGGTCACCCCGAACTGGGCGAACGTCGAGACCGAGCCCAACCCGGTCAAGGAGTTCATGACCAAGGTGCTGAAGGGCGAGGACGCCGCCAAGGCGGGCGAGGCCGCGGACAAGGACATCGCGAGCCGCCTCAACAAGTAGCACCCGACGTACCGGCAGTGAACGCACCGGGGTGTGCGGCCGGCGCCCGCGCGCCCGCCGCACCCCCGGTCGCGCTTGGACAGACGTATGCGACGCCCGAACGCAGCCGAGGTAACCACGACATGACCGTGCACTCCCAGGGAGCGGTGGCCGCTCCACAGGACGCACCACCCACGTCCGCCGGACGGCAGCAGACGCCGCCCCCCGCCGGGACCACCGCGCCGCCCCCCGGCAGCCGCGGCAGAGGCTCCCGCCCCTCCGGCTGGCTGCCGTACCTCCTGGTCGGGCCGGCCGTCCTCAGCCTGGCGACGCTGCTGCTGTACCCGCTGGCCAAGAACGTGATCCTGTCCTTCCAGAAGGTCGACAAGATCGAGTTCATCCAGCGGAAGTCGCCCTTCAACGGCGTCGCGAACTACACCCAGCTGCTCGGCGACGCCCACTTCTGGACCGTCGTCCTGCGCACCTTCGCCTTCACCGCCGCCAACGTCGCGCTGATCATG
The DNA here is from genome assembly GCF_040612915.1 of Streptomyces sp. NPDC006326. Taxonomy (NCBI): domain Bacteria; kingdom Bacillati; phylum Actinomycetota; class Actinomycetes; order Kitasatosporales; family Streptomycetaceae; genus Streptomyces; species Streptomyces sp. NPDC006326. Next base: position 71,923 of record NZ_JBEXRC010000024.1, read on the forward strand.
GTGATCGGCAGCCTCGTCGGCATCCTGCTGAACCGCCTCGGCACGTGGATGCGCCTGGTCCTGTCGATGGCCCTGGTGATGGCCTGGGCCATGCCGATCGTCGCCTCCGTCACCGTCTTCCACTGGCTGTTCGACGAGCAGTTCGGCGTCATGAACTGGGTGATGCGCACCCTCGGCTTCTCCGGCTACGAGCAGCACAACTGGTTCGAGACCGGCCTCTCAACCCTGACGATCGTCACGGTCCTGGTGGTCTGGGGTTCCGTCCCCTTCGTCGCCCTCAACATGTACGCCGGCCTGACCACGGTCGGCGGCGAACTGTACGAGGCCGCGCGCATGGACGGCGCCAACGGCTGGCAGACCTTCTGGCAGGTCGTCTTCCCCAACCTCAAGCCGTTCTTCCTCGTCACGACCTTCCTTGAGGTGATCTGGGTCTTCAAGGCCTTCACCCAGGTCTACGCGATGAACAAGGGCGGCCCCGACCGCGCCTCCGAGACCCTTTCCGTCTTCGCGTACGTCGAGGGCCAGAGCCAGGGCCACTACGCCCTCGCCGCGGCGATCTCCGTCCTGACGATCGTGATGCTCGTGATCGTCATGTCCTTCTACTTCCGCCTGATCCTGAAGCAGGAGGAGGAGCAGTGAGCACGACCACCGCGCCGGAGCCGGCCTCCCAGGCCGCCCCGGCCCCCGCCCGGAAGCTGCGCAGGCGCCGCCCGCTGCGCCCGGGGACCCTCGCCAAGAACCTCGGCGCCCTGCTGCTGGCCGCCGTCTTCGTCTTCCCCGTCTACTGGATGTTCTCCTCGGCGCTCAAGCCGTCCGGCGAGATCCTCTCCAAGGACCCGGTCTTCCTCTTCACCCCGACCCTGGACAACTTCACCAAGGCCACCGGCGTCGAGCTGTTCTGGACCTACGTCACCAACAGCCTGGCCGTCACCGTCGGGGCCGTCCTGCTGGCCCTGCTCGTCGCGCTCGCCGCGAGCTTCGCCCTCGCCCGGATGAGGTTCAAGGGCCGCAAGGGCCTCGTACTCGCCGTGATGATGGCCCAGATGGCCCCGTGGGAGGTCATGGTCATCGCGATGTACATGATCGCCCGCGACGCCGAGACGCTGAACAGCCTCCCGCTGCTGACGGCCGTCTACTTCGTGATGGTGCTGCCCTTCACCATCTGGACCCTGCGCGGCTTCATCGCCGCCGTCCCGGTGACCCTGGAGGAGGCCGCCCAGATCGACGGCTGCACCCGGGGCCAGGCCTTCCGCAAGGTGATCTTCCCGCTGCTCGCGCCGGGCCTGATGTCCACCTCGCTCTTCGGCTTCATCACCGCCTGGAACGAGTTCGCGATGGTCCTGATCCTGAACAAGGAGAAGACCGCGCAGACCCTCCCGCTGTGGCTGACCCAGTTCCAGACGGCCTTCGGCAACGACTGGGGCGCCACCATGGCCGCGTCCACGCTCTTCGCGCTCCCGGTCCTGGTGATCTTCATCTTCCTCCAGCGCAAGGCCGTCGGCGGAATGACCGCCGGCGCCGTGAAGGGATAACGGCCCATGACTGTCCTTGCGCACGGCACGGACACGCTCACCCGCGACGCCCTCGCGGTCCTCCAGCCCGGCTTCGAGGGCACCACCGCCCCTGCCTGGCTGCTGCGCAGGATCGGCGAAGGCCTCACCTCCGTCGGCCTGTTCGGCCGCAACATCGCCTCGCCCGGGCAGCTCGCCGCACTCACCGCGCAGCTGCGCGCCGAGCGCGACGACGTCCTCGTCGCCATCGACGAGGAGGGCGGCGACGTCACGCGCCTGGAGGTGCGCGGCGGCTCGTCGTTCCCGGGCAACCTGGCCCTCGGCGCCGTCGACGACACCGCCCTCACCCGCGGCGTCGCCCGTGAGCTGGGCCGGCGGCTCGCGGAGTGCGGGGTCAACCTCAACTGGGCGCCGTCCGCCGACGTCAACTCCAACCCGGACAACCCCGTCATCGGCGTACGCTCCTTCGGAGCCGACACCGCGCTCGCCGCCCGGCACACCGCCGCGTACGTCGAGGGCCTCCAGGCCGCCGGAGTCGCCGCCTGCACCAAGCACTTCCCCGGCCACGGCGACACCAACGTCGACTCCCACCACGCGCTGCCCCGCATCGACGTCGACCTCGACACCCTCCAGGTGCGCGAGCTCATCCCCTTCAAGGCCGCCATCGAGGCCGGCACCCGGGCCGTGATGAGCGCGCACATCCTGGTGCCCGCCCTCGACCCCACCCGCCCCGCCACGCTCAGCCCGCAGATCCTGACCGGCCTGCTGCGCAAGGAGCTCGGCTACGAGGGCCTGATCGTCACCGACGGCATGGAGATGAACGCCATCGCCGGGACGTACGGCATCGAACGCGGCTCGGCCCTCGCCCTCGCGGCCGGCGCCGACGCTATCTGCGTGGGCGGCGGGCTCGCCGACGAGGCCACCGTGCTCCGGCTGCGCGACGCCCTGGTCGCGGCCGTACGGGAGGGGACGCTGCCCGAGGAGCGGCTCGCCGACGCCGCCGCCCGGGTGCGGGAGCTGGCCGCCTGGACCCGGCAGGCCCGGGCAGCAGCCGCCGTGCCGGGCGCGCCGGAGGGGGGCGCGCCCGGCATCGGCCTCACGGCGGCCCGCCGCGCGGTGGCCGTGACGGGCGCCGCCGCACCGGTGTCCGCCCCGTACGTCGCCACCCTCGCGCCCGTCGCGAACATCGCGGTGGGCGACGAGACCCCGTGGGGCCTGGCCGCCGAACTGGCCGCGCTGGTACCGGACACCGCCTCGGGCGTGTATCCCGAGGGCGCCTCGGCCGGGGACGTCCTGGCGGCGGCGGGCGGCCGCACCGTGGTCGCGGTGGTCCGCGACGCGCACCGGCACCCCTGGATGACCGAGGCCCTGGACGCGCTGGTCGCGGCCCGGCCGGACACCGTGGTGGTCGAGATGGGCGTGCCGCGGGCCGAGCCACGCGGAGCCCTGTACATCGCCACCCACGGCGCGTCCCGCGTCTGCGGCCGCGCGGCCGCGGAGGTCATCGCCGGGGCATAGCCGTTGCCCGCACGCACGGAGGGCCGGACCCGCGACAGGGGTCCGGCCCTCCGCACGTACGGCTACAGGCCCTGCCAGGCGGGCTTGTCGGCGTAGGCGTGGCGGAAGTAGTCGGCCAGCTTCAGCTTCGAGGCGGCGGCCTCGTCCACGACGACGGTCGCGTGCGGGTGCAGCTGGAGCGCCGAGGCCGGGACGAGGGCGGACAGCGGGCCCTCGACGCTCTGCGCGACGGCCTCGGCCTTGCCCTCGCCGGTGGCCAGGAGCACCAGGTGGCGGGCGTCGAGTATGGTCCCGATGCCCTGGGTGATGACGTGGTGCGGCACCTGGGCCAGGTCGTCGTCGAAGAACCGCGCGTTGTCGACGCGGGTCTGCTGCGTCAGCGTCTTGATGCGGGTGCGGGAGGCCAGCGAGGAGCACGGCTCGTTGAAGCCGATGTGTCCGTCGGTGCCGATGCCCAGCAGCTGGAGGTCGACCCCGCCCGCCTCGGCCAGGGCCCGGTCGTACGCCTCGCACGCGGCCACGATGTCCTCGGCCGAGCCGTCCGGGCCCAGGAAGGAGGCCTCGGACAGGCCGAGCGGCTCGACGACCTCGCGCAGCACGACCGCGCGGTAGGACTCGGGGTGTCCGGCCGGCAGGCCGACGTACTCGTCGAGCTGGCAGATCCTGGCCCGGGAGGCGTCGACCTCACCGGCCCTGACCTTGGCGGCGAGGGCTTCGTAGACGGGCAGCGGGGTCGAGCCGGTCGCCACGCCGAGCAGGGCGTCGGGCTTGCGGCGTACCAGGGCGGCCATGGCCTCCGCGATGAGCTCGCCGCCTGCCTTGGCGTCCGGGACGATGACAACTTCCACGCGGGGCCTGCCGATCTGGAGTGCGGTGGTGTGGTATAGACCAATCTAGCAGAGCCGGGGCGCCACGGGCAGGGCTCCGCACCTCCCGCCCCCCTTTTCCATGGTGGTCCGGATCCCCGCCCGCGGCCTCCCGGCTCTGCTCGGAGCCTCAGAGCCTCAGAGCAGTGCGAGCTGCAGGCCGCCGGTGGCGTCCAGGTGCCGGCCGGTCACCCAGCGGGAGTCCGGCGAGGCGAGGAAGGCCACCACGTCGGCGACCTCCTCGGCCGTCCCCACCCGCCCGAACACCGACCGGGAGGAGACGTGCGCCCGCGCCGCCGGGTCCGCCGGCCAGGCCGCATTGCGCTCGGTGTCGGTGGTGCCGGGGCCGACCGAGTTCACCGTGATCCCGGCGAGGGCCGCCGCGCCCGCGTTGTTGACCAGGGCCGTCTGGGGGCACGGCGGGCGCTGGCCCGCCATGTGCCCGCCGTCCTCATCGGGATGTCCCAGCAGGCGCGCGACGGCGCGGGGCGGGCGGAGCCGGAGGCGGTGGCGGAGCTGGCCGCAGGGGCGGATGCGCGTACGGGCCTGGCCTCGGTACGGGCGCCGGTTCCTCTGGGCCACGGTGCCAGGACGGGACCCTCAACCCGTCCGGCACCGTAGCCCGGAGTACTTACGGCCGGCGGGTGTGCGGTTCCCGCGGCCGGGGGAGGTGCCTGCGCGGTCAGGGCAGAGCGCGCGGCTACCTCTATCCGTCCTCCTGTGCGGGGAGGGCGGAAGCTTATGGCAATTGTGGACTAGACCAATCTGTTCTGTCCATCCAATGACGGGGACTGCGCACCCGTCACTTCCTCCAACAGTACGCGTCCCGCACCCCTCCTGGATACTCCTGAGTAGGGCGGCGTGTGGAATGTCATGGCCCCTACCCGGGGTACGCTCGCCACGTGCCCTCCATGAACGACCTCGTACGCCAGCACACCGCTCTCGGTGAAACCGACCTGGAGTGGCTGCACCTGCTGGTTTCGGAGTGGCAGCTGCTCTCCGACCTGTCCTTCGCCGACCTCGTGCTGTGGGTCCCCACCCTCGACGGCACCCGGTACGTCTCGGTCGCGCAGATGCGCCCGAACACGGGCCCCACCTCCTACCAGGACGACATGGTCGGCCACCTGGTGCCCCGCGGAAGGCGCCCGCTGCTCGACGCCGCCCTCGACGAGGGCCGGATCGTGCGCGAGGGCGACCCGGAGTGGCGCGAGGAGGTGCCCGTACGGGTCGAGTCCATCCCCGTGCGCCGCGAGGGCCGGGTCCTGGGCGTGATCGCCCGCAACACCAACCTGCTCACGGTGCGCACGCCGAGCCGGCTGGAGCTGACGTACCTCCAGTCCGCCTCCGACCTGGCCCAGATGATCGCCGCCGGCTCCTTCCCGTTCCCCGGGCAGCAGGTCGACATGGACGCCTCCCCGCGGGTCGGTGACGGCCTGATCCGCCTCGACGCCGACGGCGTGGTCACGTACGCGTCCCCGAACGCGCTCTCCGCCTACCACCGCCTCGGACTCGCCTCCGACCTGGTCGGCCAGCACCTGGGCACCACCACCGCCGAACTGGCCCCCTCCCGCGGCCCCGTGGACGAGGCGCTCGTCAAGCTCGCCAGCGGCTGGGCCCCCCGCGAGACCGAGATCGAGGGCAACGGCGGGGTCATCCAGCTGCGCGCGATCCCGCTGAAGCCGAAGGGGATCCGGATCGGCTCCCTGGTCCTGTGCCGCGACGTCACCGAACTGCGCCGCCGGGAACGGGAATTGATCACCAAGGACGCGACCATCCGGGAGATCCACCACCGGGTGAAGAACAACCTGCAGACCGTGGCCGCCCTGCTGCGCCTCCAGGCGCGCCGGATGGATTCCGAAGGGGGCCGCGAGGCCCTCAACGAGGCCGTCCGCCGGGTCGGTTCGATCGCCATCGTCCATGAGACGCTGTCTCAGAACCTGGACGAGCGGGTGGAGTTCGACGAGATCGCCGACCGGGTCATCGCGATGGTCGCGGAGATCTCCCCGGGCAAGGTGGACTGCCGGCGCACCGGCCGCTTCGGGATCCTCGACGCCGAGGTCGCCACACCGCTGTCGATGGTGCTGACCGAGATCCTGCAGAACGCCCTGGAGCACGCCTTCACCCAGGGGGAGGGCGGCACGGTGGAGGTGTCCGCGGCGCGCACCGGCTCCGGCCGCGCCGACGCCCGGCTGCTGATCACGGTGGTCGACGACGGTTCGGGCCTGCCCGAGGGATTCGACCCCCAGCGGGCCGGGAATCTCGGGCTGCAGATCGTACGCACCCTGGTGGAGGGTGAGCTCGGCGGCACGTTCGACATGGTCCGGGCGGAGCCGCGCGGCACCAAGGTGGTCCTGGACGTCCCGGCCAGCCCGCAGAAGTAGGGCGGCCGCCGTAGGGCAGTCGGCCGGATCGTCACTCAGGGTGAGCGCCGCAGTCCCGCCGCCGCCCCGGACAGCACTGAGCCCCGGACCGCAGATTTCCCGGTCCGGGGCTCAAGAGCACGTTGCTGAGCGCTTGTACGGTGTTACTACGCGCTGCGTCGAGGCTCGAAAGTCGAATGTCAGGCGCTGGCGTTGCGCGCCCGGTTGCGAGCGGCGCGGCGCTTCATGGCGCGGCGCTCGTCCTCGCTGAGACCGCCCCAGACGCCGGAGTCCTGGCCGGACTCAAGCGCCCACTGCAGGCACTGCTCCATGACGGGGCAACGGCGGCAGACGGCCTTGGCTTCCTCGATCTGCAGCAGCGCAGGACCGGTGTTGCCGATGGGGAAGAAGAGTTCCGGGTCTTCCTCACGACAAACGGCGTTGTGACGCCAGTCCATGGCTGCTCCATCTCCTTGTATTGCGGGCAGGTTGCTTGTGAATGTGAACGCTTTCACGAATCCCCCCGTGAGGGAAGGGCGACCAGCCAGTCACCTGGAAGGTCAGTCGAAGATTCGTGGTGGGGTTCTGGCGGTCTGTTGGGGTGCCGGGTTCTGCGGGCCGTCCCGATCGCCATGAAGAGATTCGCAAACCTCGGACGGGGATACAACCCCTTCCGGAAAGTTTTTTTTGATTCGTCGGTGTCTACTAGGTCACAGCCCTACATCGTGAGGGTGGACCCGCGTGTAAACGTTCGAGTGAAAGGACTTTGGGCCCTTCCACTCACACAATCACACGCAGTGCACGGCGTACGCCTGTGAACCGAACGCTGGTGCGCAAACCGAGATGGTCGCCGTCCATCTGGAAGGGGAGGGGAACCTTCGAATGCAAGGTGAAGTCGGTCAGATCGTGCAGAGACACCGCATGCTTGCCCTGAGGACCGCGCTCAGGAGTCGAGGTCAGGAGCTGTGTCGCGTACCGCGCGACGGCCGGAGTTGACAAACGGTCCAGCGCCAATACGTCAAGTGCAGTATCGAACGAGGCCTCCGGCGAGGCGTACAGCGGACGGTTGCCCAGGTACGTCCAGGGCGAGGTGTTGCAGATTATCGAGAGCACCAGATCGGTCACGGGATCCGTGCCCGGGCGCTCCAGCGTGATCGTTCCGTGCCGCCGGTTCGGCTCGTCCCAGAACTGGCGCATCAGCTGCCGTACGTACAGGGCGTGCGTCGAACGCTTGCCGCGCTCGCGCTGCTGCTCGACCCGCCCCACCACGCCCGCATCGAAACCGAAGCCCGCGCAGAAGGTGAACCAGCGCGCCGGGACCGACTCGTCCTCCGTGCCCGGGGTGCCGGCCGCAAGACCCAGGCCCACCGTCCGCTCGCGCCGCTCGCGCAGGGCGTCCAGCAGGGCGCCGGTCGCCTCGACCGCGTCATTGGGCAGGCCGAGCGCGCGGGCGAAGACATTGGTGGAACCGCCGGGGACCACCGCCAGCCCGGGCAGCCGCTCCGGATCGGGCCCGCTGTGGAGCAGTCCGTTGACCACCTCGTTGACCGTGCCGTCGCCGCCCAGCGCCACGACGAGGTCGATGCCGTTCTCCGCGGCCCTGCGCGCAAGGTCCCGGGCGTGTCCCCGGTACTCGGTGGTCACCGCCTCCAGCTTCATCTCGCTGGCCAGGGCGTGGATGAGCACATCGCGCGTACGCGCGCTCGTGGTCGTCGCTGCTGGGTTGGCCACGAGAAGTGCACGCATGCACGTCAGCCTACCGACCCGTTCCGAGGCGGCCCATACTGCCCGTCCCGTCCGGAGCCGGGGGCGCGCGGCTACCCTGCTGGGGTGAGTACCAAGCCCACCCCCGCCCCGGCCCCGACCAGGGCCCCGCTGCCCCGCCGACTGACCGCCGCCGCCGCGCTCACCGCCCTGGAGGGCCTCGCGCTGGCCGGCCTCGGCGTCTACCTGCTGTTCGTGGGCATCGCCGGTGACCCCGACTCCCCGCAACAGGCCGAAACCGGCGGGATCACCGTGCTCGTGCTCGCCGCGCTGCCCCTGCTCGCGGCCCGCGGGCTGCGCCTGGGCCGCCGCTGGAGCCGCGGCCCCGCGCTGATCACCCAGCTGATGGCGCTGCCGGTGGCGTGGACCCTGTACACCACGGGCGGGGCGATGATCGCCGCCGCCGTCGCGCTCGCCCTGTCCGCCGTGGCCGTGGTGAGCCTGCTGGTCAACCCGACGGCCACCGAGGCCCTGGGCATCGGGCCCGGCGAGCAGACCCGATGACCCGTACGGGCGCGGGGCGGTAGCCCCGTACGCCCTCCTCCTACTCCTCCACCAGGAGCTTCTCGCGGAGCTGGGCCAGGGTGCGGGCCAGCAGGCGCGAGACGTGCATCTGGGAGATGCCGACCTCCTGCGCGATCTGCGACTGGGTCATGTTGCCGAAGAACCGCAGCAGCAGGATCCGCTTCTCCCGCGGCGGCAGCCCTTCCAGCAGCGGCTTGAGCGACTCGCGGTACTCGACGCCCTCCAGCGCCTCGTCCTCCGCGCCCAGGGTGTCCGCGACCGCCGGCGACTCGTCGTCCGTGTCCGGGACGTCCAGCGAGAGCGTGCTGTAGGCATTGGCCGATTCCAGCCCCTCCAGCACCTCCTCCTCGGAGATCCCGAGCCGCTCGGCCAGTTCGTGGACCGTGGGGGAGCGGCCGTGCTGCTGGGACAGCTCGGCCGTGGCCGTCGTCAGCGAGAGCCGCAGCTCCTGCAGCCGCCGGGGGACCCGTACCGCCCATCCCTTGTCCCGGAAGTGGCGCTTGATCTCGCCGACCACCGTCGGTGTCGCGTACGTGGAGAACTCGACCCCGCGGTCCGGGTCGAACCGGTCCACGGACTTGATCAGGCCGATCGTGGCGACCTGCGTCAGATCGTCCAGCGGTTCGCCGCGGTTGCGGAACCGCCGGGCCAGGTGCTCGACCAGCGGCAGGTGCATCCGCACGAGCCGGTTGCGCAGCTCGGCCTTCTCCGGCGAGCCGTCGGGCAGGGCCCGCAGCTCGATGAACAGGGCCCGGGCCCCGCTGCGGTCCCGGGGATCCGGCAGCACCGAAGCGGGCACCGGGAGGACCGGCGCCCGGTCCGTGTCCGGATCCGTGTCCGTCACGTCCGGGTCCGTCACCGCGTCCGTCGCCGGCCCCGCGTGCTGCTCCGGGGCTGCGGCAGCGGCACCTGGTGGCTGCGCCGGCAGTGGTTCTTCGTGCTGGTTCTCGCTCATAGGGCCCGCCCGTCGCTCCGCCGAGTCCAAAAAGCCGTCTTCCGCATCCGCGTCAGCCGGGTGCGGCCGGGCGTGCTGCTGCTCCGGGATGCCGCCGTCGACCTCGTGCCGTACCCGGGGCCGATCCCCGCCCCGCACCGGGATCTCCCCGCCACTCACGCCGGGCCTGGACCCGCGCCGCGCTGTTTGTAGAGGCTGATGCTCACCGTACGGTCCTCCTCGACCGTCGACTCGACCTTCCCGGCCAGTGCGGACAGGACGGTCCAGGCGAACGTGTCGCGCTCCGGCGCACGCCCGTCCGTGGTCGGCGCCGAGACGGTCACCTCCAGCGAATCGTCGACCAGCCGGAACACGCAGCTGAGGACGGAGCCGGGCACGGCCTGCTGGAGCAGGATCGCGCAGGCTTCGTCCACCGCGATGCGGAGGTCCTCGATCTCGTCGAGGGTGAAGTCCAACCGTGCCGCGAGACCGGCCGTGGCCGTGCGCAGCACTGACAGGTAGGCACCCGCAGCGGGCAGCCGGACTTCCACGAAGTCCTGGGTCCCGGGCTCGCCTGCGATCTGGGACACCCTCACCTCCAAGGTGGTACGAGCTCTGTTCGCCGGTGACGCTACCGCGATCCGGGCGATCGTGTCGCGGCACCCCTCAGGACGCCCGCTGCGGACACCCCCGCCTACGGCCAGTGACTGATGGTATGCCCATGGGTACGCACAGTGGCTAGGGGTCTGCGGGCCCAAATCGGGGGAACCGGCGGAGGGTTGAACTACCCCGCCTCAGACGATTGAACCGTCGACAAAACACCACCGCCAGGTCTCGCCCGGTTCGAAGCTGCGCATCACCGGATGGCCGGTGGCCTGGTAGTGCGCCGTGGCGTGCCGGTGGGGGGAGGAGTCGCAGCAGGCGACGTACCCGCACCCGAGGCACATCCGCAGCTGGACCGGGTGACTGCCGAGCGCCAGACATTCCAGGCAGGTCTGGGCAGCCGGGACAGGCTCGGGGCGCGGCAGTTCGGGAACATGCGTGCACTCGCTCATGATGGCCAGCGTACTGAGGTGCGGGCGCCCGAGGACGACGAATTCCGAGGAGAATGGATCTTCGATGGAGGTATTGCCGCTGGTGGCACTGGTGGCGGGCAGTGCGGTCGTCGCGGGGGCCGCCCGCCGTACGCCGGTGCCGGCGCCGCTGCTGCTGGTCGCGGTCGGGCTGATCGCCTCGTACGTCCCGGGCCTGCCCGCGTACGGCCTCGACCCGCACATCGTGCTGCCGCTGCTGCTGCCGCCGCTGCTCCACACGGCCGCCGTCGACAGCTCGTACCTGGACCTGCGGGCCAACATCCGGCCGGTCGCGCTGCTGTCGGTGGGCTACGTGCTCTTCGCGACGCTCGCCGTGGGCTATGCGGCGTACCTGCTGGTACCGGGGCTGTCGCTGCCCGTGGCGCTGGTGCTGGGCGCGGTGATCGCGCCGCCCGACGCGGTGGCCGCGACGGCGATCGCCCGCAGGCTCGGGCTGCCGAACCGGATCACCACCATCCTGCAGGGCGAGTCCCTGGTGAACGACGCCACCGCCATCACCGCGTACAAGGTGGCACTGGCCGCGGCGGTGGGCACCGGCGTCGGCTGGGCGGGCGGGATCGCGGAGTTCCTGCTCGCCTCGGTGGGAGGCATCGGGGTGGGCCTGGTGCTGATGGTGCCGATCCACCACCTGCGCAAGCGGCTGCGGGAGCCGCTGCTGCAGAACACCCTGTCGCTGCTGATCCCGTTCGTGGCGTACGCGGCGGCCGAGCGGGTGCACGCCTCGGGCGTCCTCGCGGTGGTCGTGGTGGCGCTCTACCTCGGCCACCGCAACTGGCAGGTCGACTTCGCCACCCGGCTCCAGGAGGAGGCGGTGTGGAAGATGGTCGCCTTCATCCTGGAGTCGGTGGTCTTCGCGTTGATCGGGCTGCAGCTGCCCGTGGTGCTGCGGGGGCTGGAGGAGTACGAGGGGCTGCACGCGGCCTGGTACGCCCTGATCGTCTTCCTGGCGGTGGTGGTCGCGCGGTTCGTCTGGGTGTTCCCGGCCACCTTCGTGCCGCGGTGGGTGTCCCGGCGCATCCGGGAACGGGAGCCGGAGACCACCTGGAAGGCGCCGGTGGTGGTGGGCTGGGCGGGGATGCGCGGGGTGGTCTCGCTGGCGATCGCCTTCTCGGTGCCGATGAGCGTCCCGCACCGGAACCTGATCCTCTTCCTCACCTTCACGACGGTGATCGGCACGCTGGTGGTGCAGGGGCTGACGCTGCCGCCGCTGATCCGGCTGCTGCGGCTGCCCCGGCGGGACCCGCAGCAGGAGACCCTGGCGGAGGCGCAGGCGCAGAACGAGGCCTCGCGGGCGGCGGAGGACCGGCTCGCGGAGATGCTGGCCGAGCCGGAGAACGCCCTGCCGCCGCCGCTGGCGGAGCGGCTCCGCACGGTGATGGAGCGGCGGCGCAACGCGGTGTGGGAGCGGCTGGGCGAGACCAACCCGGTCACCGGCGAATCCGCCGACGACGTCTACCGGCGCCTGGCCCGCGAGATGATCGCGGCGGAGCGGGAGGTCTTCGTGACCTTGCGCGACCGGCGCCGCATCGACGACGAGATGCTGCGGGGCCTGCTGCGCAGCCTGGACCTGGAGGAGGCGGCGGCCTACCGCGAGGAAAGGGCCTGATCCGGGGCGCCGGGGCGCCGGGGTCCGGGCTCCGCGGCTCCGGGGCTCTACGGGTGGCCGGTGATGACGGCCGTCAGGGTGGTGCCCCGGGGGAAGGCGCCGGACGCGGTGAGGTCGGTCAGCGCCCAGAGCAGCTTGGCCACGTAGATCCGCTCGACCGGGATGCCGTGCCGCGCCTCGAAGTCGGCGGCGAAGGCCTCCAGCTCGGCGGGGACCCGGGCGTAGCCGCCGTGGTGGAAGCCCTCCGCCAGGCTCCATTCCCCGGCCGGGCCGCCGAAGGCCGCCCGCTGGAGGGAACGTATCTCCTCCGTGAGGAAGCCCCCCGCCAGCACCGGCACGCCGAGCGCCCGCTGGCCGGGGGCGAGTCCGGCCGCCAGGCCCGCCAGGGTGCCGCCCGTGCCGCAGGCCACTGCCACCACGTCGCCCGCGCCGTGCAGTTCGCGCCCCAGCTCCGCACAGCCCTGCAGGGCGAGGGCGTTGCTGCCGCCTTCCGGGACCGGGTACGCGGCGCCGGCGCCGGCCTGCGCCAGCAGCCGGGCCAGCACCTCGGGGTCGGACTTGCGCCGGTACTCCGCACGGGAGACGAAGTGCAGCCGCATCCCGTCGGCCGCGCACCGGCCGAGGGAGTCGTTGAGCGGCCGGCCGGCCAGCTCGTCACCGCGGACGATGCCGACGGTCGCCAGCCCCAGCAGCCGCCCGGCCGCGGCGGTGGCCCGCAGGTGGTTGGAGTACGCCCCGCCGAAGGTCACCAGCGCCGGAAACCCCCCGCCGACGGCGGCCCGCAGATTGGGCGCGAGCTTGCGCCACTTGTTGCCGGGCAGCTCCGGATGCACGAGGTCGTCCCGCTTGACCACCAGGCGCACCCCGTACCGCTCGAACCGCTCGTCGCGCAGCTCCTGCAGTGCGGAGGGCGGCCGGGGCTGCAAGAGCAGGTCAAGGTGCGCGGGGCGGTTCACCCGTCCATTGTGAGCCCCTCCCTCCCACCCCGCCCCCACGCCACGGCCCGCCCCTCCCCGTCGCGGGCGCCTGGTTATTTGAGGCGGTTGCCCACCCGGGTGCGGAAGGAGTCCATCGTGAAGCCCTTCGGATCGATCTTGCCCGGCTGCCATTCGAGGTGGCCGATCACCGAGCGCTCCGTCCAGGCGTGGACCCGGCAGAGGGCCGCCGCCGCGCGGGCCATGGCGTCGAGCTGGACCTCCGGCCAGGGGTCGTCGCCGTCGCCGAGGTTCTCGCATTCGAAGCCGTAGAAGTGGCGGTTGCCGTCGGTGTTCGCGTGGTGGTCCGGGGGGAGCCGCTTTTCCGCGATCACCGCCGCCAGGACGTCGGAGTCGCCCGCGCCCGCGTGGTTGGCGCGGCCGTAGCCGACCAGGTGGACCCGGCCGTCCTTGGTGATCACGCCGTGGCAGAGCGGGCCGGGCAGGCCCTCGTCGCCGTCGCGGCAGAGCCGGACGGTGTAGGCCGTGCCATGGGTGACGGTGTGGTGGATCATCACCCCGTGCACCGGGCCCCAGGGGCCTTTGTGGTTGCGGTTGTGGGTGCGCCAGGCGCCGACCTCGACGACGGTCAGGCCCTCGTTGCGCAGGGCGTCGATGAACCGGCTCGCGGACATGGGTGCGGACACGGCCGCCTCCTCTCCGGTGGAGGGCGGTCACGACACGTGTCCGCCTCATTACAGACCGGTGTAGTGGAGGCGACCCCTCCGGGCCAGTGCGTTCGTACGGCGAGCGAGCGGATCCGGACACTCGTCCCGGCCGGCCCGCCCGTCCCACGCGTAGCGCCGCGTCCCGCCACCGGTCTTCGGGGCGCGGGGCCGGCGGGTGGCCCCAAAGGGTGCCCCGCCCCAGGGCGGAGTAGTCCCACACTTTTGTGTAATGGTCCCATCGCGTTCCGTGCTGAAAAGCTGCTCCCGCAGATCCATGGAGTGATCGAAGGGGAAAACATGTCGGTCCAGGCGGGTTCCGAAACCGAGGCCCAGGCCCCCCAGCGGAGTCTCGGCACCTCGGCCGCGCGGAACTTGGCAACCACGACCAAGTCCGCGCCGCAGATGCAGGAGATCACCTCGCGGTGGCTCCTGAAGGCGCTCCCGTGGGTGGCCGTCCAGGGCGGCACGTACCGGGTCAACAGGCGTCTGAGCTACACGGTCGGTGACGGACGCGTGGAGTTCATCAAGACCGGCACGCAGGTCCAGGTCATCCCGGCCGAGCTCGGCGAGCTCCCCCTGCTGCGCACCTACGAGGACCTGGACGTGCTCACCGAGCTCGCCCAGCGCTGCCGGCAGGTCGACTTCGAGGCCGGCCAGGAGCTGACCTCCTTCGGCAGCTCCTCTGACCGCGTGTTCCTGCTCGCCCACGGCCGGATCGAGCAGATCGGGCCCGGCCCGTACGGAGAGGACGCCGTGCTGCGGACGGTTGCCGACGGCGCCTACTTCGGCGAGGACTCCCTCGTCGACGAGGAGGCGATCTGGGAGTACACCGCCCGCTCCGTCACCTCCGGCACCGCGCTCGTCCTGACCCGTCAGGACTTCCGGATCCTCGCCGACCGCGTCGACTCGCTGCGCGCGCACGTGGAGGGCGCTCGCTCGCTGCCTTCACAGCGCACCAACGCGTACGGCGAGGCCGCGATCGACCTCTCCGCCGGCCACCAGGGCGAGGCCGTCCTGCCCGGCACCTTCGTCGACTACGAGGCGAGGCCGCGCGAGTACGAACTCTCCCTTGCACAAACGGTCCTGCGCGTGCACACCCGTGTCGCCGACCTGTACAACCACCCGATGAACCAGACCGAGCAGCAGCTGCGGCTCACGGTCGAGGCGCTGCGCGAGCGCCAAGAGCACGAGATGGTCAACAACCGCGAGTTCGGCCTGCTCCACAACGCCGACTACGACCAGCGCATCCAGCCCCACGACGGGGTGCCCAGCCCCGACGACATGGACCAGCTGCTCAGCATGCGGCGCGGCTCCAAGCTGTTCCTCGCCCACCCGAAGGCCATCGCCGCCTTCGGCCGCGAGTGCAACAAGCGCGGCCTGTATCCGGAGGCGGTCGACGTGGGCGGACACCGGGTGCAGTCCTGGCGGGGCGTGCCGATCTTCCCGTGCAACAAGATCCCGATCAGCGACGCGCGTACGACGTCCATCCTCTGCATGCGCACCGGCGAGGAGGAGTCGGGCGTCATCGGTCTCCACCAGCCGGGCATTCCCGACGAGATCGAGCCGAGCACGTCGGTGCGCTTCATGGGCATCAGCGAGCAGGCGATCATCTCGTACCTGGTCACCGCCTACTTCTCCGCCGCGGTGCTGGTGCCGGACGCCCTCGGCGTCCTGGAGAACGTCGAGATCGCCCGCTGGCGCTGAAGTGATCACCACCGGTGAGGGGCAGGAAGCCGCGGTCCTGCTGGAACGGACAAGAGAAACGGTCAACCCGGAACTGCGCCGTACGGTCGAGGGGCTGCCCGGTGCGATGCGGCGCGTGGCGATGTACCACTTCGGCTGGGAGCTGGAGGACGGCACCCCGGCCGCCGGTCATACGGGCAAGGCCATCCGTCCCGCCCTCGTGCTCGCCGCGGCCCAGGCCCTGCAAGGCCCGCACACGGGCCCGGTGGAGGGCGCGGTGCGGGCGGCCGTGGCCGTGGAGCTGGCGCACAACTTCACGCTGCTGCACGACGATGTCGTCGACAAGGACGTACGGCGCCGGGGCCGGCCAACGGCCTGGACCGTCTTCGGGACACCGGACGCGGTCATCACCGGCGACGCCATGATGGCGCTCGCGCTGCGGCTGCTGGCGCAGGACCCGCATCCCGCCTCGGCGGCGGCCTCCTCGCGGCTGGCCGCCTGTGTCATCGAGCTGTGCGCGGGGCAGCAGGCCGACTGCGCCTTCGAGCAGCGGCCGTACGTCTCGCTCGACGAGTGCCTGGCCATGGCGATGGCCAAGACCGGTGCCCTGCTGGGCTGCGCGTGCGCACTGGGCGCCCTGTACGCGGGCGCCGGGCCCGAGGAGGTCGACGCCATGGACGCCTTCGGGCGCGAGGCGGGACTGGCCTTCCAGCTGATCGACGACCTGATCGGCATCTGGGGGGATCCCGGGCACACTGGCAAGCCCGCCGGGGCCGATCTGCTCGCCCGCAAGAAGTCCCTCCCGGTGGTGGCCGCCCTCACCTCCGGCACCCCGGCCGGGGAGGAACTGGCCGCCCTGTACGCGGGCCCCATGGCCGGGGGCGACGTACGCAAGGCGGCCGACGCGGTGGACCGGGCGGGCGGTCGCGACTGGGCGCAGGCCCATGCCGCGGACCGGATGGGCCGGGCGGTGCAGCAGCTGTCGCGGGCCGTGCCGGACCTCGCGGCGGCGGGCGGGCTGCTGGCGCTGGCGGAGTACGTCACCCGGCGCACCACGTGAGGCCCTGGGAGGGGCCCCGGCGGCCGTAGGAGGACAAGCGCGGTACGCAAGCCCTGTTCCGGCACCGCATGGTGCCGGAACAGGGCTTTCCGCTCTTGCGGGCCAACTCTAGGATCGCTCGCGGTAGTTGACACGTGAGCGAAGGGTGTGGCCAGTGGGACTGGAGATACGTCAGGCGCAGCAGTCGGACCGGGACGCGGTGGCGCGGCTGCTCGACGAGGCCTTCCGCACCGACCCCGTGAGCAGCTGGGTCTTCCCCGACCCGGAGCACCGGGCCGCCGTGCACGGCGCGTTCCTCGGCGTGTTCGTGGACGTGGCCCTGGAGGAGGGCCGGATCGACTACGCGGCCGACGGTTCGGCGGCAGCCCTCTGGCTGCGGATCCCGGCGGGCGAGCCGGAGGGCGAGGATGAGGTCCCGGCCCGGATGCGGGCGGTGGCCGACCCCGGCAACGAGCGGTGCGAGCTGGTCGGACGGCTGACGGGCGCCGTGCACCCGACGGCCGAGGAGCACGAGTACCTGCTGATGATCGCGGTGTCCCCGGACCGGCAGGGCCAGGGGCTGGGCACCGAGCTGATCGGGCCGGTGCTGGAGCGCTGCGACCGGGAGGGCGTGCCGGCGTACCTGGAGGCGAGCAGTGAACGCAGCAGGGCGCTGTACGAGCGGCTGGGCTGGGAGTTCACGGGGACCGCGGTGCAGCTGCCGGACGGGCCGCAGATGTGGCCGATGTGGCGCAAGCCGCGGGGGTAGCTCGGGAGTGAGGGGTCGCGCGACGGTTGCCGGACCACTTCGTATGAAGTACTTTGTGTGACGTACTCCGGGAGCCCGGGTGCCGTCGAACGGAAGAGACCCGCTTGCGCAAGCTCACGTACTTCATCGCCACGACGGTCGACGGGTTCATCGGAGCCCCGGACGGCGAGGCCGACTTCATCCACACCTTCCTCGACCCCGGGTTCATCGAGCACCTGAAGGCCGAATACCCCGAGACGGTTTCCGGCCAGGGCCGCGAGCAGCTGGGGATCGAGGACGCCGCGCCGAAGCGGTTCGACACGGTGCTCATGGGGCGGAGGACCTACGAGCCGGGCCTCAAGGCGGGCATGACCAGCCCCTACGGCCACATGCGCGAGCAGTACGTCGTCTCCCGCTCCCTCACGCAGGCGCCCGACCCCGAGGTGCAGCTGATCAGCGGGGACGTCGCGGCCAAGGTCCGCGAGCTCAAGGCCCGGGACGGGCTCGGCATCTGGCTGTGCGGCGGCGCCGACCTCGCGGGCCGGCTGGTCGACGAGATCGACGAGTACATCGTCAAGACGTACCCGGTCGTGGTGGGGACCGGCATGCCGATGTCCCGGGCCGGCTTCGGGGTGCGCCCACTGGAACTGACCGGCTGTGTGGCGCTCGGCGGAGGCCAGGTCATCACCTCGTACACCGTCAAGCGCTGACCCGCCGGAGACGCAAAACCGGCCTACCGTGGAGGTATGGCCGGTGAGCAGCAGCACGAGCACGAGCACGAGGCGGTCGCCCCGCAGGCCGGGCACGTGGAACACACGTGCCCGGCCTGCGGGCGCCCCGTCGAGACCGTCGTCCGGCGGCGCAAATCGCTCGGGATCTTCGTCCCTGAGTGGGCGCCGGGTCCCTGCCGGAACCCGGACTGCCCGCGGTACATTCCCCTGGTGGCCGGCTAGCCCTTCGTGCCCAGGCCGGAGGCGGCGAGGCCGTTCGCCCACAGCTGGTTCACGCGCGCCCGCTCGGTGCTGTTCGGGTAGGCGTTCTGGCAGGAGGTGCCCGGGCCGCCGCCCGACATCAGCTCGGAGCAGGGGCCCGAGTAGTGGTCGGGCAGGCCGAGCACGTGCCCGGTCTCGTGCGCGGTCACCCGGGTGGAGTTGTACTGCTGGTTCTGCTGGTAGTCGAGGAAGATGTAGCCGCGGCCGTGCCCGTCGGTGCTCGCGTACGAACCGCGCGAGTCACTGCCTTCGTAGTACGCGAAGTTCCCGCCGGAGGAGACCTCCTGCAGCTTCACGTTGGACACCGAGCTGTTCCATATCTGCGTGGAGCGCGATATCTGGCTGCGGAAGCTGGGTGCGTTGCGGGTGTTGTACGTGACGGTCACGGCCAGGAGCCCGGGGTTCGCGGCGCGCTGCTCGGCGACCGAGCGCTGCACGGCCTCGAAGAAGGCGCGGTTCGCGTCCTGGTTCTCCTGGGAGCGCTCGTAGGCGGCGTACGTCGCGGGGCTGCCGGTGGGGGCGGCGGCGCTCGCGGCGGGCACGACACCGCCGAGGGCGGCGGCGAGCCCGAGGCCGATGGCGGTGGCGAACATGGCCTTGCGGGAGGTTCGGGGCATGCCGGAGGGGCGCATGTGGGGTGCTCCTACTCGTCCGGTGTGGGGGGTGGGTCGTTCCGGTACCGGAGTCTGCGGGAGCGGGAGCGGCCGGCGGATGATGTCAGCCATCGATAGCGCCGCACTATCGGGAGGATTTCAGGCGGCAACTTCCCTGAAATTGGCGTGATTCGATGGGGTGTCAGTGGCTGGTGCGCTCGGCGGGGGCCGCCCTACCCTCTGGGCATGGAGCTTGAGGTCAGGCACTTGCGCGCCCTGTGCGCCATCGCCGACGCCGGCAGCCTGCACAAGGCGGCGCGGCAGCTCGGCGTGAGCCAGCCCTCCCTGACGACCCAGCTCCAGCGGATCGAACGGGCCCTGGACGGCGAACTGTTCCTGCGCGAGCGCACCGGCTGCCGTCCCACCCCCTTCGGCCGTACCGTACTCGGCCGCGCCCGGCCCCTGCTCGACGAGATGGCCGCCCTCGTCGCCGAGGCCAGGGCGCTGGCCCGCGGGCCGCGGCTGCGCATCGGCTCGACGGCCAGCCGCGCGCTGCCCGGCTGGCTGCGCAGGCTGCACCGGCGGCTGCCGGACACGGAGACCTCGCTGGTGGTGGACGTCTCGCCCAACGCGCTGCTCAGGATGGTGGCTTCGGGGCAGCTGGACGTGGCGTTCGTGCACGAGGTCGAGGGCAGCCCGCTGCGGGTGCCGGCGGGTCTGGAGCTGCGGGTGCTGATGGAGCGTGAGCCGCAGTTCGTGTCGATGTCCCTGGACCATCCGGCGGCGCGGCGGTCCGTGGTCGATTTACGGGACCTCGCGGCCGACCGGTGGACGGTGGACCCTTCGGTGGACGGCGAATGGGACGGGCTGCGGCGGGTGTTCGCCCGGGCCGGTCTGGATCCGCCGGTGCTGCACGCCGATTACCACACGGCGGCTTCCCTGATCCTCTCCGGTGAGGCGGTCGCCCCCTGCCAGCCCACCTCGGGGCCGCGGGAGGGCATGGCGATCCGGCCGCTCTCGGGCGACCCGCTGGCCGTACGGCTGCTGCTGGCCACGCGGCCGGGTGCGCACGCCGAGGTGTACGAGGACCTGCGGGCGGCCTACCGCGAAGCCGCCCTGCGCACGCCGCCGTACCGGGCGTGGCTGCACCACCATGCGAGTCCGCTGCTGGCGGCGTAGCCGCGCCCGGGGGCGGGGGCCTTCTAGGGGCGGACGTAGGGCCGGGTCATGACCTCAAGGTTGTGGCCGTCCGGGTCGGCGAAGTAGGCGCCGCGGCCGCCGAACAGCCTGTTGATCCGGCCGGGCTCGGTGTGGGCGGGGTCGGCGTAGTAGGTGACCCCGACCGCTTCCAGGCGGGCGATCACCTCGTCGAACCGCTCCTCGGCGACGAGGAAGGCGTAGTGCTGCGACTGGATCGGCTCGTCGCGCTTCTCGTAGTAGTCGAGGGTCACCCCGTTGCCGAGGTCGACGGGCAGGAACGGCCCGAAGGGCGCGCCCACCTCCAGCCCCATGACCACGGCCAGGAACTCGGCCGACAGCCGCCGGTCCCTGGCGTAGACGGCGGTGTGGTCCAGGCGGACGGGCGGCTGCGGGTACTGCTGTGCGTCGTGCATGAGTGGGTGTGTGTCTCCGGGTCTCGGATGCGCTGGAACGGCGCCGCTGGAGGGCGCCGGAGGGCAGGAGGACTCGGAAAGGCGGCGGGGCTCTGGCCCGCCCCGCGCTCACGCCGAGGCCGGGAACCCCACTCGTGCATGGCCCAAGGCCGACCCGGCAGTCACCCGCCCGACTGTAGTGATCATTTCGGCGCGGGGCAACGCCGTTCCGGGCCGCTCGGCCTCCCGGCCCTTGACTTCGACCATCCGCGATATATCGTGTTCTTCGAGAGACGCGATATGTTGCGCGAGTCCGTACGCCCAGGAGGGCCCCCATGGCAGAGCAGAAGACGTGGTCCGTCGCCGCACCGCAGAAGCTCACCTTCGACGAGCCGGTGACCGAGGTCCGCGTCCGCGTGGTCGCCGGCACGGTCAACGTGGTCGCCGACGAGGGCCCGGCCCGGCTGGAGGTGGCCGAGGTCGACGGACCGCCCCTCTACGTCGTGCAGGAAGGCGGCACGCTCACCGTCTCCTACGAGGACCTGCCCTGGAACGGCTCGCAGGGCTTCAAGAAGTGGTTCGAGGGCAAGCCGTGGAAGGCCTGGACCGGTTCCGGCTCCGGCCGCAAGGCCTGGGAGCGCAGCGTCACCGTCACGCTCACCGTCCCCGCCGCCACCCGCGTGCAGCTGGCCGCCGTCAGCGCCGCCGCCGTGGTCTCCGGGATCGCGGGCGGCACCGAGCTGAACGGGGTCTCGGGGGACGCCACGCTGGTCGGGCTGTCGGGCAGCGTCAAGGCGCACACCGTCTCGGGCAGTGTCGAGGCCCAGTCCGTCACCGGCGAGCTCGCGTTCCACTCCGTCTCCGGCGGCCTGACGGTCGTCGACGGCTCGGGCGTGAGCGTACGGGCCGACTCGGTCAGCGGGGACATGCTCATCGACCTCGATGCCGACCCGGCGGCCCCCCGCCCCGTGGACATGACCCTGAACTCCGTGTCCGGTCAGGTCGCCATCCGGCTTCCGCACCCGGCGGACGCGCGGGTCGAGGCCAACACCGCCACCGGCGGGCTCTCCAACGCCTTCGAGGACCTGCGGGTCTCCGGCCAGCTGGGCACCAAGCGGATCACCGGCACCCTGGGCTCCGGCACCGGGACCCTGCGGGCCACCACCGTCTCGGGCGCCATCGCCCTGCTGCGCCGCCCCGCCGCCGACGCCCCGGCCGCGCCCCTCGTGCTCGACAAGAAGGTGCTCTGACATGCCGCCCGTCTTCGCCCACGGACGCCTGCGCCTGTACCTGCTCAAGCTGCTGGACGAGGCCCCGCGGCACGGGTACGAGGTCATCCGCCTGCTGGAGGAGCGCTTCCAGGGCCTGTACGCGCCCTCGGCGGGCACCGTCTACCCGCGGCTGGCCAAGCTGGAGGCCGAGGGGCTGGTCACGCACGCCACCGAAGGCGGCCGCAAGGTGTACTCCATCACCGACGCCGGCCGCGCCGAACTGGCCGACCGGGGCGGGGAGCTGGCCGCCCTGGAACTGGAGATCCGCGACTCCGTCTCGGAGCTGGCCGCCGAGATCCGCGACGACGTACGCGGCGCCGCGGGGGCCCTGCGGCGCGAGATCCGGGCCGCCGCCGACGCGACCGCGACCCCGGTCGAGGACGCGTCCTGGGCGGCGGCCAAGGAGGAGCTGCGCCGGGCCAAGCAGGAGTGGAAGGAACAGGCGCGCCGGGCGAAGGACGAGAGCCGCCGGGCCCGCGAGGAGGCCCAGCAGGCCCGCCGCCAGGCCAAGGAGGCGCAGGAGCGGGCCCGCGAGGAGATCATCCGGATCGCGGGGCAGCTCCAGGAGCAGTTCGCCACGTCGGGCGGGGTCCTGGGCAACCTGGCCGGCAGCTGGCTGGCCGGCACCACCCCGGCGGCCCCCGCGGCCCGGCCCGCCGGGGCGGAGACCGAGGCGAAGGCCGGAGCCCGGGCCGAGGCCGGAGCCGAGGCGGGCGCCGGCTGGGCCGAGGACCTCGTCCCGAGTGGTGACGCCGCACGTGACCTGGACCGGCTGCTGGACCGCTTCCGCGACGACGTGCGCGATGCGGCCCGCGACCACGGCATCACCGCCGCCCAGCTGGCGCAGGCGCGCGCCCACCTGGCGGCGGCGGCAGCCCACCTCCGGGGCACCCTGACCTGCGCCCGCTGAGGCCGGTCCCGGACGGCCCGCACGAGGGCCGCACGCGCCCGCACGGGGGCCCGCGTCCCCGCACGGGCGCGCGGGCCCCGGCGGGTCAGGGCTTCAGGACGATCTTGCCGAAGAGGTCCCCGGCCGCCAGCTTCTCGAAGCCCTCCCGGGCCCGGTCGAGCGGGAGCACCTCGTCGATCACCGGCCGCAGCCCGGTCGCGGCGCAGAAGGCCAGCAGGTCCTCCAGCTCGTCCTTGGACCCCATCGTGGAGCCGACGACCTTCAGTTCCAGGAAGAAGATCCGGGTCAGCTCCGCGTGCGCCGGGCGGTCCCCGCTGGTCGCGCCCGAGATGACCAGGGTGCCGCCGGGCCGCAGGGACTTGACGGAATGCGACCAGGTGGCCGCGCCGACCGTCTCGATCACCGCGTCCACCCGCTGCGGCAGCCGCGCGCCCGGCTCGTACGCCTCCACGGCGCCCAGCTCCACGGCCCGCTTGCGCTTGGCCTCGTCCCGGCTGGTGGCGAAGACCCGCAGGCCCGCCGCCTTGCCGAGGGCGATCGCGGCGGTGGCGACGCCGCCGCCCGCGCCCTGGACGAGCACCGAGTCGCCGGGGCGCACGCCCGCGTTCGTGAAGAGCATCCGGTAGGCCGTCAGCCAGGCCGTCGGCAGGCAGGCGGCCTCCTCGAAGGACAGCTCGGCGGGCTTGCGCAGGACGTTCCAGGCGGGGACGGTGACCTGCTCGGCGAAGGTGCCCTGGTAGCGCTCGGTCAGGATGGAGCGCGGCTCGTCCGGGCCGACCCCGTGGCCGCTCTGGCCGATCACGGAGTGCAGGACGACCTCGTTGCCGTCCTGGTCGACGCCTGCGGCGTCGCAGCCGAGGATCATGGGGAGTTTGTCCTCGCCGAGGCCCACCCCGCGCAGCGACCACAGGTCGTGGTGGTTGAGCGAGGCGGCCTTGACGTTCACGGTCACCCAGCCGGGGCGCGCCTCGGGGGCCGGGCGCTCGCCCAGCTCAAGGCCGCTCAGCGGCTGGTCACGGTCGATTCGGGCGGCGTAGGCAGCGAACATGCCGCCAGACGCTACCGCCCGGTAGGGGCCGGGGCCAGGCCCGTCGGGGTGCTGCCGGTGAGGCGTTCGTCGCACGCGCCCGGCGGGAGCCCGGGGAGGGCCGCGTACGGGCAGAACCACCGGGGCGGGAACCGGACAGGGGTGAACTGGCGTCCAGAGTGGGCCTCCGAAAGCCTGAACGGAACTGTCCGTTGCCCTCCCAACTACCGTCCGTACGTGCAGTCTTGTGCTGTCGCCGCAGGGAAGCGGAATGCGCGGATCAGGGCTCGGGGGACGGTAATATTCAAGCCGCGCGGGCGGCTGATCATGAGCCTGTCATCTGGACCGCGCGCTCCTTCCGTGCACCCGTGATTCCTTCGACGTGCCCTGCAAGGAAAGTCCGCGGCGCGGCGACCCCTCCCGGTTCGGGGGCCAGGAGGGTGCGCCGGCTGCGATGCAAAAGGCAGAGGCCCGGCCGGAGTATCCGGCCGGGCCTTCTGGTGCGTGCGCTGCGGGTCAGACGAGGCGGGCCACGCCGTCGGCCTTCGCCGCCGCGGCCACCGCGGTCGCGACGGCCTCGGCCACGCGCTCGTCGAAGGGCGACGGGATCACGTAGTCGGCGGCGAGCTCGTCACCCACGACACCGGCGATGGCGTCGGCGGCGGCGATCTTCATGCCCTCGGTGATCCGGCTGGCGCGGACCTTCAGGGCACCGGCGAAGATGCCGGGGAAGGCGAGCACGTTGTTGATCTGGTTCGGGAAGTCCGAACGGCCCGTGGCCACGACCGCCGCGTACTTGTGCGCGACGTCGGGGTGGACCTCCGGGTTCGGGTTGGCCATGGCGAAGACGAAGGCGTTCTGCGCCATCGAGGCCACCGCCTCCTCCGGCACCGTGCCGCCGGAGACACCGATGAAGACGTCGGCGCCGGCCAGCGCGCTCTCCAGGGAGCCGGTGAGGCCGGTCTTGTTCGTCAGGCCCGCGATCTCGGCCTTGACGTCCGTCAGGTCCTCGCGGTCGGCCGAGACGACGCCCTTGCGGTCGGTGACACAGACGTCGCCGATGCCCGCGTCCACGAGGATCTTGGCGATGGCGATGCCCGCCGCGCCGGCACCCGAGATCACGGCGCGCAGGTCGCCGAGCGTGCGCCCGGTCAGCTTCGCGGCGTTGCGCAGGGCGGCCAGCGTCACGATGGCGGTGCCGTGCTGGTCGTCGTGGAAGATCGGGATGTCCAGCTGCTCCTGCAGCCGGCGCTCGATCTCGAAGCAGCGGGGCGCGGAGATGTCCTCCAGGTTCACCCCGCCGAAGGACGGCGCGAGACGGACGACGGTCTCGATGATCTCGTCCGTGTCCTTGGTGGCGAGCGCGATCGGAACCGCGTCCACGCCGCCGAACTGCTTGAAGAGGATGGCCTTGCCCTCCATCACGGGGAGGGAGGCCTCGGGTCCGATGTCACCGAGTCCGAGCACGGCCGTACCGTCGGTGACGACGGCGACCACGTTGGACTTCCAGGTGTACTCGTTGACCAGTTCGGGCTGCTCCGCAATGGCGCTGCAGACCTTCGCCACACCGGGCGTGTACGCGAGGGACAGGTCATCCTTGTTCTGGACCGGCACCGTGGCCTCGATGGCCATCTTGCCGCCCCTGTGCAGCGCGAACACCGCGTCCGGGTTGTTGTCCGTCGCGCTGTCGCTGCGAGGATTGACGATCTCCGCTGCCACTTTCTTGGCCCCTTAGGTCTTTGAATCGTTGAGGGTGGCCACTCCTGGTTAAGGGGTGGGCGGGCACCGCGTCCGTACTCCGCATCGACGGTTGGCCCGTCTCCGCGAAGGGGAGGTTCGTACGCGCGGGCGCGCCGCACGCGCGCCCTGAGCCCCGGATGAGGGGTGTAAGGATCCGTTGTACCGGATGAACGCTCACCCAGACGAGTCGATTCCTGCTCGACTGTAAGCCCCTTGTCCCGTTTTCGGCGAAAGGTCCAAACAGCTCTGTCCAACAGGCGAGACGGACCGCAAATAGTCCGTCAAAAGGGCCTGGTCACGCGGGTTCCTGCGGTCATCGGGCCCGCTGTCCGCAGGGCTGTTGGGTACCCCCGCCCACCCGTTATCCGATTTTGACCTGACGAACTGCCTGAATGCGTCAGTCCGAATGGCAAGATGCCGTAATCACACGAGGTCGCGACACTCGAAGGTGCGTGCCCGACCGCTCTCGGATGCTTTCCCCAGCCACCCGGAGGAACCAGCTCATGACCGCTAGCACCACTCGTCGTACGACCGCCGCCCGGTCCCGGATCGCCGCGGTCGGCGCGATCGCGGTCGCCGGCGCCCTGATCCTCACCGGCTGTGGTGACCAGACGGACAAGGGCTCCACGTCCACCCCGACGGCGGGTGCGGCCTCCAAGGACACCTCCGCCCCGCTCTTCTCGGCACTGCCGAAGAAGATCCAGGACGCCGGTGTCATCAAGGTGGGTACGGACTCCGCGTACGCCCCGATGGAATTCGTCGAGAACGGCAAGATCGTCGGTGTCGACCCCGACATCGCCGAGGCCCTCGGCAAGCAGCTCGGTGTGAAGTTCCAGTTCACCGCGGGCACCTTCGACGGCCTGATCACCTCGATCTACTCGGGCCGCCAGGACGCGATCATGTCGTCGATCACCGACAACAAGAAGCGCCAGGAAGGCCTCGACGACAAGGGCCAGAAGATCGGCAAGGGCGTCGACTTCGTCGACTACTTCTCCTCCGGCCTCTCCCTCCTCGTGAAGAAGGGGAACCCCGAGGGCATCAAGTCCATGGACGACCTCTGCGGCAAGACCGTCGCCGTCCAGCGCGGCACGATCTACGAGGACACCTTCAAGGCCCAGGCCGAGAAGTGCGGCGACAAGAAGCTCACGATCCAGGCCTTCGACACCGACGCCGAGGCGCAGACCCGCGTCAAGGCCGGCGGCGCCGTCGCCGACCTGAACGACTACCCGGTCGCCGCCTACACGGTGAAGACCTCGGGCGGCGGCAACGACTTCGAGATCGCCGGCCAGCAGAGCGACGTCGGCCTCTTCGGCATCGGCGTGAGCAAGGACAACACCCAGCTCCGCGACGCCCTGAAGCAGGCGCTCGACGCCATCATCAAGGACGGCTCCTACGCCAAGGCGCTGGAGAAGTGGAACGTCCAGGACAGTGCCGTGAAGGAAGCCACGGTCAACGCCGGCCAGTGATCCCCCACGCACCATCGAGTTCCACTGAAGGGCAGTCATTGTGACTGACAAGATCGACAAGGGTCCGGCCGCAACCCCGCCGGCCGGACCCGGCGCCTCGGGCACCCCGTACGAGGCCATCAAGGCAATCCCGGTCCGGCACTACGGTCGCTGGATCAGCGGCGTGGTCGTGGTCGCGCTGCTCGGCTGGCTCGTCTACGCCTTCTCCCAGGGCAACGTGATCTGGGCGACGGTCGGCGACAAGCTGTTCGACCCCGCGATCATGAGCGGTCTCGGCAACACCGTGATCATCAGCGTTTCCGCGATGGCGCTGGGCCTCGTGCTCGGCATCCTCTTCGCGGTGATGCGCCTCTCCAAGAACCCGGTGACGAACTCCGTCGCCTGGCTCTACATCTGGTTCTTCCGCGGCACCCCGGTGTACGTCCAGCTGCTGGTGTGGTTCAACCTGTCGCTGATCTTCCAGTACATCAACCTCGGTCCGATCTACAAGAACGAGACCGTCGACGTCATGACCCCGTTCATGGTGGCCCTGCTGGGCCTCGGCCTGAACGAGGGCGCGTACATGGCGGAGATCGTCCGGGCCGGCATCCAGTCCGTCGACGAGGGCCAGACCGAGGCGGCCCACGCCCTCGGCATGCCGCAGACGAAGACCATGGCCCGGGTGGTGCTGCCGCAGGCGATGCGCGTGATCATCCCGCCGACCGGCAACGAGTTCATCAACATGCTGAAGACCTCGTCCCTGGTCTCGGCGGTGCAGTACACCGAACTCCTGCGGGCCTCCTCGAACATCGGCAACACGGCCGGTGCCATCATGGAGATGCTGTTCGTGGCCTCCGTCTGGTACCTGGCCCTGACCAGTGTGTTCAGCGTCGGCCAGTACTACCTGGAGCGCCGCTTCGCCCGTGGTTCCACGCGGAACCTGCCGCCGACGCCGTTCCAGCGCCTGCGTGCCAACCTGAACATGTTCCGCCGTACGGAGGTCGCGCGATGACCGCCCAGCCGATGGTCAAGGCAGAAGGCGTCCACAAGTCGTACGGCGCCGCCCACATCCTCCGGGGCATCGACCTCGAAGTCGCCCCCCGGGAGGTGTTCTGCCTGGTCGGCCCGTCCGGCTCCGGCAAGTCCACCTTCCTGCGGTGCATCAACCACCTGGAGCGCATCAACTCCGGACGGCTCTCGGTGGACGGCCAGCTGGTCGGGTACAAGCAGAAGGGCGACAAGCTCTACGAGCTGAAGGACAGCGAGGTCGCGGCCCAGCGCCGCGAGATCGGCATGGTCTTCCAGCGCTTCAACCTGTTCCCGCACATGACGGCCATAGAGAACGTCATGGAGGCCCCCGTCCAGGTCAAGGGCGAGAGCAAGGCGGTGGCGCGGGCGCGCGCCGTCAAGCTGCTCGACCGCGTCGGCCTCGGCGACAAGGGCGGGAACTACCCCTCGCAGCTCTCCGGCGGCCAGCAGCAGCGGGTGGCCATCGCCCGCGCGCTCGCCATGGAGCCCAAGCTGATGCTCTTCGACGAGCCCACCTCGGCGCTCGACCCGGAGCTCGTCGGCGACGTCCTCGACGTCATGCGGGACCTGGCCGAGTCGGGCATGACCATGATCGTGGTGACCCACGAGATGGGCTTCGCCCGCGAGGTCGGCGACAACCTCGTCTTCATGGACGGCGGCGTCGTGGTCGAATCCGGCCACCCGCGCGAGGTCCTCGGCAACCCGCAGCACGACCGGACGAAGGCGTTCCTGTCGAAGGTGCTGTAGCGGCGGCCGTGCACCAGCACACCGCAACGCGCTGAGACGCGGTGACGAGGGGCGGTACGGGACGGATGTCCCGTACCGCCCCTCCCGCGTGCAACCGCGCCTTACCGCACCTCCTGCACGCCTTCGGCGGGCCTGGATCGCCTCAGATTCTCACTTTCCTCCAAGTCCCTACTTGAGACCTAGGACCAGGGCGTCCGAGGGGGAGCGCCACACCGTCCGGGCCTCCGCGAAGCCCGCCTCGCGCAGGGTGCGGGCGTGCCAGGCCTCGTCGGGGGTGTCTCCGTCGGCGTGCTCCCCGTAGATCTCGTAGCGGCGCCGGGTCGGCTCCGCGAGCACCGGATCGGCCGCGGCCAGCGCCCACCAGTCCGCCCAGTCCAGCGCTCCGGCCGCGCGGGCCCGGTTCATGGCGGCGTGCCGCCGGGCGCGCTCGGCGGCGTTGATCCGCGGGGTCGCCGGATCGGGCATGTGGTCGGCGTTCATGAAGACCCCGCCCTCCCGCACCAGTGGCGCGATCTGGCTGTACAGCACGGTGAGCTCCGGGCTGTGCAGCCAGTGCAGGGCGGTGGCGGTCAGGACCGCGTCGTACGAGCGGTGCGGGAGCGCCGACACCCAGGCGGGGTCCTTGAGGTCGGCGGTGACGAGGGTGACCCGGTCGTCCCCCGCGAAGTGGCCGCGGGCGATGGTCAGCAGCGCCGGGTCGAGGTCGACGCCCGTGCTGGTGGCCTCCGGGAACCGCTTGAGGACGCGGTCCGTGATACTTCCCGTACCGCACGCCAGATCCAGCACCCGGGGGGTGGGCCCGACCAGCGCCTCGACCATGTCCAGCATCACCCGGAACCGCTCCTCGCGGTCGGGCATGTACCACTCCTGCTGCCGGTCCCAGCTGTCCTGCCAGGCCTGCCAGTCGGTCGTGGTTTCTGCCATCGCGAACCCCTCCGCCGTAATACCCTCGAAAGTGTCTCAGC
Source organism: Streptomyces sp. NPDC006326 (assembly GCF_040612915.1). Lineage (NCBI taxonomy): Bacteria > Bacillati > Actinomycetota > Actinomycetes > Kitasatosporales > Streptomycetaceae > Streptomyces > Streptomyces sp. NPDC006326. Next base: position 101,524 of record NZ_JBEXRC010000024.1, read on the forward strand.
CGTTACCGAGACCCTAATCCGCAGCCGTAAGGACTACAAGTGGAACTGGCCCATTACTCGGACTACGCCGTGCGCCTGGTCAACACCGAGGAGCCGGCCCGCAACAAGGACGCGCTCACCTCGGTGGACGCCGTCCGCTCGCTCTTCGGCGCCGGCATCCAGGCCGCCCGCCGGGTCACCGACGCCGACGTGACCCGCTTCCGCAACGTCCGCGGCCGCCTGCGCGCCGTCTTCGAGGCCGCCGACGGCGGGGACGAGGTCCTCGCGGTCGACCTGCTGAACTCCCTGCTGATGGAGTTCCCGGTCAGCCCCCAGGTCTCCGGCCACGACCACGTCGGGGAGGACGGCCGCCCCAACTGGCACATCCACCTCGCCGACCACCCCTCGAACGCCTCCGCCGGCTACGCGGCCATCGCGTCCTTCGGGCTGGCCTTCCACCTCACCGAACACGGCCCCGACCGGCTCGGACTGTGCCAGGCGGCGCCCTGCCGCAACGCCTACCTCGACACCTCCACCAACCGCTCCCGGCGCTACTGCTCCGACCGCTGCGCCACCCGCGCCAACGTCGCCGCCTACCGCGCCCGCAAGCGGCTGGAGGCCGAGGCGTCCGCCCACAGCGGGCGCAGCGCCGAGGCGGCCCAGGACAGCCGCGCCCTCAGCGAGCTCTGACCGGCCGGGCGCGGCCTGAAGCGCAGCACGGCCGTCGCGAGCACCAGCTCCTCGGGCACCGTCCCGTAGTCGGTGCTGTCGCCGGTCTCGTTGTACGGGTTGTCCCCGAGCACCCACCAGCCGCCCGGCCGCCGCTCCACCGCCCGCTTGACCACCAGCAGGTCCTGCTGGAAGGGGTGGCGCAGCACCACCACGTCACCCGGGCGGACCGGCGCCCCGTACCGGACCACCAGCCGGTCCCCGTGCAGCAGCGTCGGCACCATCGACGGCCCAGCCACCTCCAGCACCTCGAACCGCACCCGCGCCCGCCCGTTCTCCGCCATGCGTGACCTCCTCACCAGCCCCGGCCTGTCGTGTGCATGCTGCCGCACGCTCCCGTACGTTCGCTCACCGGTTCCGCCGGGCCCCTGGACTTTTGTCCTAAGCCCCTGGGGGCGCCCGCGAAATCCGGTTCCCCAGCGAGTAATCTCCCCCTTGAGAAGACGATCACGAGGAGGACACTCCATGCTTTCCCGCCTCTTCGCCCCCAAGGCGAAGGTCTCCGCCCACTGCGATCTTCCGTGCGGCGTGTACGACCCTGCCCAGGCCCGCATCGAGGCCGAGTCCGTCAAGGCCGTCCAGGAGAAGTACCAGGCCAACGAGGACGCCGACTTCCGCGCCCGCGCCATCACCATCAAGGAGCAGCGCGCCGAGCTGGCGAAGCACCACGTCTCGGTGCTCTGGAGCGACTACTTCAAGCCGCCGCACTTCGAGAAGTACCCGCAGCTGCACACCCTGGTCAACGACACCCTGAAGGCCCTCTCGGCCGCCAAGGCGTCCAACGACCCGGCGACCGGCCAGAAGGCCCTCGACCTCATCGCCGAGATCGACCGCATCTTCTGGGAGACCAAGGCCGCCTGATCCTGGCCTGCTCCCCACGACGAAGGGGCCCACCGCCGTGGCGGTCGGGCCCCTTCGTCGTCAGCCGTCCCCCTGGGAAACGGCTGGTCTCACTCGTCCTCGTCGTCCTCGTCGTCCAGCCGGGCCAGCCACGTGGCCAGGCGTTCCACCGGAACCTCGAAGTCCGGGTTCAGGTCGACGAAGGTGCGCAGCTGCTCGGCGAGCCACTCGAAGGTGACCTCCTCCTCGCCGCGCCGCTTCTCCAGCTCCTCGATGCCGCGATCGGTGAAGTACAAGTCGGGCTCCGTGCCGTGATGAAGGTGTGCAGGGGGTGTTTCCCGCCAGGATAATCCGCATAACCGGCGAGACCTCCCCCCTCCCCGCCCCCGGCGCTAGCCTTGACTGCCACACACCTGAGGGGGCAGGGGATGCAGGACGGGCGCACGACCGGCACCGCGCGCGCCTACGAGCTCCTCGAACCCCTCGTCCAGGCGGCGACCGTACGCGTCCATGCGGCGCCGGGCGGGTATGCACCTTCTGGGACCGGCCCCACCTGGGGGAGCGGCTTCTTCATCGCCCCCGGCTGGGTCCTGACGTGCGCGCACGTCGTCGGCGAAGGGGGTGCTGCGGTGCGTCTGGTGGGACGTGAGCTCGGCATCACCTTCTCCTCCGGCGGCGGCGCCACCGGAACCGTCACCGGCCGCGTCGAGTGCGTCCTGCCCGAGCGGCTGGAGGAGCGCCGGCCCGCCCGGCGCGCCCTGTGGGACCTGCCCGACCTGGCGCTGGTCCGCGTCCTCGCGCCGATCTCGCACGCCTGCGTCCGGCTGACCGACCGGGCCCGGCCGCGCCTCGACGAGGTCGCGTACTTCGGCTGCACCGAGGACCTCGGCGCCCCCGAGATCACCGGCCGCACCACCCGGCTGCGCGGCACCGCCGCGAACGGCGCCGCGCTGCGCCTCGGCGACGACGATGAGATCGAACCGGGCATGTCCGGCGGCCCCGTGGTCGACCTGGCCCGCGGCGAGGTCGTCGGCGTGGTCAAGGCACGGCGGCACAGCGGGGGCGGCGGGCTCGCCGTCTCGGTGATCCAGTTACGGACCCTGCCGCTCGCCGCCACCGGCCAGATCGGGCTGTACCGCCGGGTCATCCAGGCCCACGACCTGTACCACTACGACCAGCACCTGAGCGATCTGGGCAGCCGCCGCACCTGGACCGACGTCCACGACGAGCTGCCCGCCGAGGACGACCCGTACGAAGGGCGCCGGCGGCTCACCCCCGCCGAGCGCACCACCCTGTGCGGGCTGCTCGCCGAACTCCCGCCGCCCCGCTCCTCCGAGGCCGTACGGGCCCTGGTCGAGGCGGCCCGCGGGGAGGAGCCGGACCCGGTCCTGCCCGCTCCGCTGAGCTGGCGCGACGGGCTCGGGATGCTGCTCGACCCGCCCGGCGCGGCCGGGGAGGCCGCCGCGATGCTCCGGTACGCGACCGACGTGAGCGTGGCCGACCACCGCGAGCCGCCGTCCCCCGGCGCCGACGAGGAGCTGTGGGACTGGGTCCGGGCCACGGCCGAACGGCTGTGGAGGCCCCTGCGCCGCGAGCTCGCCGAGCGGCACGAACGGGGCCTGGTCGAACGGGAGCGGCGCCGCCGCGCCCGGGCCGGCCGGCCCCCGGCAGCCCAGGGCCGGCCGGCCGGGGAGCCGCGGCCGGGGCCCTCGGTCCTGCTGGAGGCCTGGGCCCACGGCTGGGAGAACGTGTACGACTGGCGGGTCTCGGTGCTCGCCGGACCCGCCCACCCGGGGCGGCTCACCCCCGTCGACTCGGGCGAACGCGTCACCGCGGCCGGACTGCCCGAGGCCCTGCGGGCCCCGCTCGCCGAGGCGTTCCGCCGCTGCGACACCCACGACGCCGCCGCCGTGCTCGAAGTGGCCGTCGCCCCCGAGCTGTTCGGGCTGCCCGTCGACACCTGGACCGTGACGGGCCGCGCCCCGCTGGGCGTACAGCGGCCCGTGGTGCTGCGCCACCCTGCCGGGAGCGGCGAACCCCCGCCCGGCAGCGAGGCCGCCCACCGCAGGGCCGACCGCTGGGCGCGCGTCCAGGCCGGCCCGCCGCTGGACGAGCGGGCCGACTGCGCGCGGGGCCGCCCCAGGATCCCCGACCCGGCCTGGCTCGACGCACTGCCCGACAACACCGTGCCCGTGCACTGCCGGGCCGCCGACCAGGAGCCCACCCTCGGCTCCCTGCAGGCGGTCCACGACGCCGGGTACGGGGTCGCCGTCGGGCGGCGGCCCCCGGCCGATCCGGCCGCGCCGTGCGCGCCGTTCCACCGCGGGCTGCGCGAGGAGCTGACCGAGGCGGGACACGGCGACCGGCTGCCGGAGCGGCTCCAGGCGTTGCGGGCACGCGCCCACGGGGCCGACCCGGACGCCTACTGGGCCGACGGGATGACCCTGGTCTGGGAGGACCCGGCCCGCGCCCTGCCCGAGGACGAGCCGCTGCACGGTGACCTGTGACCGGAGGGAGGGAGCAGCAGTGAACGAGGAATGGCTCATATACCGGGGGGTGGGCGAACCCCACGACGGGATCGACGCACTGCCCGATCCACCGCCCTGGCGGGACTTCGACGGCGGACCCGTCGTCGAGCCCGGCGACCAGGCCGCGACCGCCGACGGGAACGTCACCCGGCGCCTCGGCGCGCACCGGCAGGCCGCCGAACTGCACCGCCCCGAACCGGAGGAGCTGGAGGCCATCAACGCCGCGCTGTACCTGCGCCGGCCCCTGCTGGTCACCGGGTACCCGGGCACCGGGAAGTCGACCCTCGCGCACGCCGTCGCCCACGAGCTGAAACTCGGCCGGGTGCTGCGCTGGCCCGTGGTGTCCCGGACGGTCCTCCAGGAAGGGCTGTACCGGTACGACGCCATCGCCCGCCTCCAGGACGTGCAGATCGCCGCCGGCGGCGGCGCACCCGGCGGCGCCCCGGGCATCGGCAAGTACATCCGCCTCGGCCCGCTCGGCACCGCCCTGCTGCCCACCGAACGGCCCCGCGTCCTGCTCGTCGACGAGCTCGACAAGAGCGACATCGACCTGCCCAACGACCTCCTGAACGTGCTGGAGGAAGGCGAGTACGCGCTGCCCGAACTGGAACGGGTCGCCGACACCGAACCCGAGGTGCAGGTGCTCACCGACGACGGGACGAAGGTCACCGTCCGCGGCGGCCGGGTGCGCTGCCGGGCCTTCCCCTTCATCATCCTGACCAGCAACGGCGAACGGGACTTCCCCGCCGCCCTGCTGCGCCGCTGCATCCAGCTCAAACTCGGCCAGCCCGGCGAGAAACGGCTCGCCACCATGGTCCGCGCCCACCTCGGCGAGGAGGCCGCCCAGCTCGGCGCCGACCTCATCCGCGAGTTCCTCGGCCGCTCCCAGTCCGAACTCGTCGCCGCCGACCAGCTGCTGAACGCCATCTACCTCACCCACTACGCCGCCCCGCCCACCCGGGAGGACCTCGCCGACCTGCTCATCCAGCGCCTCGACCGTCCGAGGTGAGCGGCCGTGACCCCCGACCGGCCACCGGTCCCCCCGGCCCTGCGCGACCTGGCCGCGCTGCTGCGCACCGCGGGGCTCGACCCCTCCGCCGAGGAACTCGCCGACGCCCTGTGGCTGGCCGGGCACATCGGCCCTCCCGCGGCCGACGGCCCCCCGCGGGAGGAGGCCCGGGTCAGGCGCCCGCGCACCGAGGGCCCGCCGCCGCCCGGACAGGAGCCCGTACGGCCCGGCGCACAGCCCGAGGACCCCGTCCGGCTGTACGCGTCCCGGGCCCGGGGGACCGTCGCGGAGGAGGCCGCCCTGCTGCCCGACGGGGGAGGAGTGCCCGTACGGGTGCCGGGGGCCGCGGCCCTGCCCCGGATACTCGACATCCAGCGGGCCCTGCGCGCCCTCCAGCGGCACCGGCCGCCCGGCCCGCCCACCCGGCTGGTGCTCGACGAGCCCGCCACGGCCGAGGCCAGCGCCCGGGCCCTCGGCCTGGTCATCCCCGTGCTGCGGCCGGAGAGCCGGCGCGAGGCGACCGTGCGGCTGGTGATGGACGCGTCCCCGTCGATGGCCGTCTGGCAGGAGATGTTCGAGGAACTGCGGGCCGTGTGCGAGCGCCTCGGCGCCTTCCGGGACGTACAGGTGCACTACCTGCACCGGCTCGCCGACGGCCGGGCGGCCCTCGGACGCGGGCCCGGCGCCGGCACCCGGCTGCGCTCCGGGGACCAGCTGCGCGACCCCACCGGCCGGGCACTGACCATGGTCGTCTCCGACTGCGCCGGCCCCCTGTGGCGTGAGGGCGAGGCACAGCGGCTGCTGTACCGGTGGGCCGAGTGCACCCCCTGCGTGGTCGTGCAGCCGCTGCCGCAGCGGCTGTGGAACAGGAGCTGGCTGCCGACCGAGCGCGGCACCCTCGCCCGCGTCGAAGGCGGCTCGGGCCGGCTGACGTTCCGCCCCGACCGGCCGGCCCGCCCCGGGCGGCCCACCGGCGGGCTGACCGTGCCCGTGCTGCCGCCCCGCGCGACCGCCCTCGGCGCCTGGGCCCGCCTCGTCGCAGGACTCGGCACCGGACCCGTACCCGCCGAGGTGGGCCGGGTGCTCGCCGACCACCCCGCCGCCCCCGTACCGCCGCCGCGGGCCGCCCGGCCGCCGCAGGAACTGGTGCGCCGCTTCCGCTCCTCGGCCTCGCCGCGCGCCGTGCAGCTCGCCGTGTACCTGTCGGCGGCGCCCCTGACCCTGCCGGTGATGCGCCTGGTCCAGCGCACGATGCTGCCCGACTCGGAGCCCTCGGACCTGGCCGAGGTCCTGCTCAGCGGGCTGCTGCGGCGCGGCAGCTCACCCGGGCAGTGGTACGAGTTCGTGCCCGGCGTCCAGGACGTGCTGCTCGGACCGCTCGGGCGGGACGAGGCCGCCCTCGTCCTCAAGCACTGCTCGGAATACGTCCTCGCGCACTTCGGCCGCGGCGTGCGCAACTTCCCCGCCCTCGCCGTCTCGCAGCTCACCGGCGCGCCCCTCGTCGAGGAGGGCGGGGACGAACGGGTCTCCGCCGGGCGTCTCCCGCAGGCCTTCGCCGAGGTCTCCGCGAGAGTCGTACGGCGCTACCTGCCCGGCCCCGACGAGGAGGAACGCGCCGCGGCCGTCCCCGACGCACCGCCCGGCCGGGCCTGGGCGGTGCGCACCGCCCGCGAACGGCTCGCCGCACCCGACCCGGACGCCGGCGGGCGCGGGCTGTACGAGGCCGCCGCCGTACTGCGCCGGGCGGTCGCGGCCCCCGCCACCGCCGACGACCCGCCGGGCGAGGCGGAGTGCGAACTCGCCGCCGTACTGCTGCGGCTGTGGGCCCGCCGCCGGGACCCCGACCTGCTGACCGAGGCCCAGCGGGCGGTGACCGGGCTCCCGACCGCGCAGGCCCGGGCCGTCCTCGGCCGGGTGCTGTATGAACGGGCCCTGGAGACCGTGCCCGACGCGGAGCTGCTGGCCGCGGCGGAACGGGAGTTCGCGGCGGCGGCCGCCGCCCCCGGCCTGGACCCGCAGCTACGGCTGGACTGCGTGGTGCGGCGGGCCCAGACCCTGGTCCGGCTGGGGGAGCTGCGCGAGGACACCGGGGCGCTGCGCGAGGCGCGGGCCGCCCTGGAGGCCCTGGCCGGGCCGGCCCCCGTAGCGCTGGTGCAGGCGGCCCTGGGCCGGGTGCTGCTGGCCCTGCTGAGCCGGACCACCGACCCGGCGGAGCGCACCGCCCTGGCCGAACAGGCCGCCGACCGCCTCGCCGCGGGGCTCGCCGCCGGGCCCGACGCACGGATCCGGGTGGAGCTGGCGACGGCCCTGCGCCATCTGCCCGGGCGGCTGGAGGAGGCCGCCGAACAGCTGGGCCTGGCCCTCGCCGAGGCCCCCGCCGACCCGGAACTGCGCCTGGCCGGGCTGGTCTGCCTGGCCCGGGTGCACCGCGCCCGCCACGCCCGGGACGCGGACCCGGCGGCCCTGGAGGACGCGGCCGACGCCTACGGCCGGGCCCGCAGGCTGATCCCCCGGGACGCGGAGGCGTACGGGGAGCTGCTGCCCGAGTGGGGCGAGGTCCTGCTGGACCGGGCGCGGGCCTCCGACGGGCGGCGCTTCACCTCGGCCGCCGTACGGGTGCTGCGCGACAGCCGGGCGGCGGTGCCGCAGTCCGACCCCAGGTCGGCGCAGCGGCTGCTGAGGCTCGCGGCGGGGCTGCGGCTGCGGCACGCGTACGAGGGCGACCTGGTGGACCTGAGGGAGGCGGAGTACCTGCTGGAACTGGCCGTCCGGCAGAGCCGCGACCCGCTGGAGCAGGCGCGGGCTTGGCGGGAGCACGGTGACGTCCAGCAGGAGATCCACTCCCACACCCGGGGACTGGACCGGCTCGACCGGGCGGCCGACTCCTACCGGCGGGCCTGGCGCCAGGCGCTGGCCGTCGACCGGGAGGAGCGCGAGGAGGTGGCCGTGGAACTGGCCGCCCGGGTCCAGGAGCTGCGGGGGGAGGTGCTGGAGCGGCTCGCGCGGCCACGGGCGGCCCTGGACGCCTACCGCTCCGCGGTGGAGCTCCTGGGGCGGCTCGGGCCGGCCGCAGCCGACCGGCGGGAGGCGGTGCAGGTGCGCGTACGCCTGCTGGAGGCGGCGTTGTGACGTCCCCGGGGCTTGGAGGGCCGAGGCAGTGGGAAAGGGCAGTGGACCATTGAACGCGCAGACTCGACAGGGGGACGGGCAGCCCATGGTGACGCGGCAGCAGGAACCGGTCACGGCGGAAACAGCCTGCTCCGGACCCTTACCGGACCTGTCCGGCTTCGATCTGGCCGCACTGCGCTCCATCGACCATCCCGTGCTCGCCCGGGTGATCGAGGGCATGGTGGAGCGGGTCACCCATCCCGCCGAAATCCTCAACGCCTTCGATTCCGGGGTTTCGTGACACAGCGCGTTCCCGACACCACGCACCGCACGCAGAGTTGTCCGTTTTCCGCCGTTAGCCCGGGCTGTCCGCGGGCAGGGATGGACCGTCCGCCGGGGGGAGGGAGGTGCAGTCCATGAGGCAGACCCGTACGGGCGGCGCCGCGCTGCCCGCCCACCGCACGCACGCTCCCTGGCCCCACACCCTGCTCGACGTGGCCGCCGCCCGCGCCCAGGGCCACCGGCCGTACCCCATACGGCAGTTCGTGCTCAAGACCCGCAGCCGCTGCAATCTCGCCTGCACCTACTGCTACGTCTACGAGATGGCCGACCAGGGCTGGCGCGGCCAGCCCGCCGCCATGGCCCCCGCCACCGTCGCCCGCACCGCCGAGCGGATCGCCGAACACGCCGCCGCCCACGCACTGACGCGCGTCGACCTCGTGCTGCACGGCGGCGAACCGCTGCTCACCGCACCCGACCGGCTCGCCGTCCCCGTCGACGCCGTACGGGCCGCGCTCGGCCGGACCTCCCCGCGCACCCGCGTCACCGCCACCGTCCAGACCAACGGCACCCTCCTCACCCGCGGCCGGCTCGCGGCGCTCGCCGCCGCCGGGATCCGCGTCGGCGTCAGCCTGGACGGCGGGCTGCCCGCGCACAACACCCGGCGCGTGGACCACGCCGGACGGCCCGGCTTCCCCGCCGCCGCCCGCGGCCTGCGGCTGCTCGCCCGCCATCCCGCCGGCTACGCCGGGGTGCTGTGCGTCATCGACCTCGACCAGGACCCGGTGGAGACCTACGAGTCCCTCCTCGCCTTCGCCCCGCCCGCCATCGGGCTGCTGCTGCCCCTCGCCAATTGGAGCACCCCGCCGCCCGGACACCAGCCGCCCCGGACCCCGTACGCCGACTGGCTCCTCGCCGTCTTCGAACGGTGGTGGCAGGACGGGGTCCTGCGCACCCGGATCCGGATCTTCGAGGAGATCATCGCCCTGCTGCTGGGCCTGCCCGCCGCCACCGAGACCCTCGGCCTCGCCCCGGCCGCCACCGCCGTCATCGAGACCGACGGCAGCCTGGAACAGGCCGACTCCCTGAAATCCGCCTACGAGGGCGCCGCCGCCACCGGGATGGACGTGCACCACCACAGCTTCGACCAGTTCCTCGACCACCCCGGGCTCGCCGCCCGGCAGCTCGGCCTCGACGCCCTGGCCGACGGCTGCCGCTCCTGCGAGCTCGTCGCGGTCTGCGGCGGCGGCCACTACCCGCACCGCTACCGCGCCGGCGAAGGCTTCCGGCAGCCGTCCGTGTACTGCGCCGACCTCCAGGTCCTCATCCGGCACATCGCCGCCGCCCTGCACCGGGCCGCGGTCCCCGCGGCCCCCCGGGCGGCCGCCTCATGACCGGGACGGCCGCCACCCTGACCGGATTCGCCGTCAGCGCGGCCACCCTGCGCGCCCTCGCCTCCACCGAACCCTCCGCCGAGGGCACCCGTCTGATCCGCGCCGTCCGCCGCTCCAAGCGCCTCCTCCTGCTGCGCGCCGTACTCGACGCCGTTCCCGGCGGCCGGGCGGCGGAGGCAGCCGACCACTGGGCCCTGCTGGAGGAGGCCGAACGGCACGACCCCGGCGCCGTCCACGACGTCCTGCACTACCCGGCCACCGGCGTGTGGGCCGAGGAGACCCTGCGCAGGCTGCACGACCCCGGCGGACCGCCGCCCGACCTCGGCCACCTCGGGGCCCTCGCCGTCGCCGCGGCCCTGCGCGCCGGCATCACCTTCAAGACCGCACTGCGGCCCACCGGCGGCCGCCTCGCCCTGCCCACGCTCGGCCTGCTGCGGCCCGCCCGCCCGGGCCCGCTCGCCCTCACCGAGCGCTCCTGGGACCCCGAGGACCCTGCGGCCCTCACCCTGCACACCCTGCCCGGGGGGCGCACCGCCCTCGACGACCTCGACCCGTACCGGGCCACCGGCCCCGCCCACCCGGCCAGCGCCCGCCCCGCCCGCCGGCTCACCCCCAAGGGCCACAAGCGCTGGGACACCCAGTGGTCCGGCGCGCTCACCCTGCTCCAGCGCTACGACACCGCCCGCGCCGGGGAGGCCGGCCTGCTGCTGCGCTCCGTCGTGCCCCTCGGCGGCGGCTCCCGCTCCAGCGGCGCCACCCTGCCCGCGGCCGCCGGGGCCGTCCTCGCCCGCGCCCAGGCCCCGCCGGCGCTGGCCGCCACCCTCGTCCACGAGGTGCAGCACGGCAAACTGACCGCCCTCGCCGACATCCTGCCGCTGCACACCGCCGACCGGACACCCCTGCACTGGGCCCCCTGGCGCAGCGACCCCCGCCCGCTGGAGGGACTGCTGCACGGCGCGTACGCCCACCTGGCCCTGGCCGGATACTGGCAGCGCGCCGCCCTCTACGGGGCCCGCGGCGCCTGGGCCCAGCACGCCCGGATCCGGGCCCAGGTGGCCGCCGTGCTCCCGGTCCTGCACGACCACCCCCGACTGACCGCGGCCGGACGCCAGTTCACCGCCGCGATGACCGCCGCCGAGCAGGCCATGGACGAACTGCCGCCCCCCGGCGACCAGCACGCCACCGCCCGCCGGGCCGTCGAGCGCGAACGGCGCGCCTGGTGCGAGGAACACCCCGAACTCGCCCCGTTCGCACAGGGCTGACGGACCGTCCGCTGCGGTACCTTTTCAACCCCGTCCACTGCCCGGATCCAGGGAGACGGCCGCATGACCACCGGTAGTCGGCAGGACCGAGACCGAGACGGAGCCGCGCAGCCGCAGCGCTTCGTCATCAGCTTCGCGGGCTTCAACCGCCCCTGGGCCGTGTGGATCGCCCACCGCCTGGAGGAACACGGCCACCGCGTCGCCCTCCAGCGCTGGGACCCGCAGAACAGCCCCGGCATCGCCCAGGCCCTCGACGACCTCGCCCGCAGCGGCAGCCGCGTCCTGCTCATCCTCAGCGAACGCTACTTCTCCGCGGGCACCCACACCGACGAGGAGTGGAACACGGCCCTGCGGACCGTCACCGACGACCACCCCGACCGGTTCGCGGCGGTCTGCCTGACTGACGCCCCGCTGCCCAGCGCCGTCGCCGTACTGGAGAAGACCGACCTGTGGGGCCTGGACGCGTACGAGGCCGAATACCGCGTGCTGCGCAGGCTGGAGCTGCCGACCGACCGGATCGGCGCCGAGACCGGCCGCCGCGGCCCCCGCTTCCCCAACGACCCGCCCGAGATCTGGGGCCGGGTACCCCGCCGCAACCCCCGCTTCACCGGCCGCAACGACGTCATCGGCCGGCTGCGGGCCGCCCTGACCGAAGCACCGCCCGGCGCGGCCACCGTGACCCTGCTCGGCCTGTCCGGGGTGGGCAAGACGCAGGTCGCCACCGAGTACGCCTACCGCTTCGCCTCCGAGTACGACGTGGTGTGGTGGGTGCCCGCCGAGGACCGGCCGACCCTGCGCGAGCGGCTCGCCGATCTGGCCCCCGCCCTCGGTCTGCCCCGCGGCTCGGGCAGCTACGGCGAGCAGATCCGGGCCGTCCTGGAGGCGCTGCGGCGCGGCTCCCCGTACCACCGCTGGCTGGTGGTCTTCGACGGCTGCGACAACCCCGACGACCTCACCGACCTGCTGCCCCAGGGCGCCGGCGACGTCATCATCACCTCCCGCAACCGCGAATGGGCCTCCCGGCACACCAGCCTCGTCGAAGTCCCGCTCTACGCCCGACCCGAGTCGATCACCTTCATCCGCCGCCGGGCCATCCGGCTCACCGGCGAGGAGGCCGACCAGCTCGCCGAGGCCCTGGAGGACTACCCCCTCGCCCTCGACCAGACCGCCGGCTGGCTCGCCGATTCCCCGCTGACCGTCGGCGACTACCTGCGCCTGCTTCGCAGCCGGCTGGACTCGCGGGAAGCCGTCACCGTCTCCGACGACTACCCGCTGCCCTTCCCGACCGCGCTGGCGATACTCCTCAACAACGTGCGGGAGAACTTCCCCGACGCCCTCGCCCTGCTGCGCCTGTTCGTGTTCTTCGCGCCCGGACCGGTGCCCCTGCGGCTGCTGCGCGAGTTCCCCGCCGCCGACGTGCCCGAACAGCTCGCCGGGCTGATCAACGACCAGATCCGGTGGAACGCGGCCCTCAACAAACTCGTCCAGTTCTCGGTGGTCCGCCTCGAATACTCCGACCTGTCCGTGGAGGAGGGCGGCGGGCTGGAGACCGTACAGCTGCACCGCATGGTCCACGGCATCGTCCGCGAGGACCTCTCCGCGGACGAGGCCGAACCGCTCTCCCGCGCCGTGCGCCAGGTCCTCGCCGCCGCAGACCCCGGCCGGCCCTCCGACTCCCGGCTCTGGCCGAGGTACGCCGAACTCATCCCCCACCTGGAGAGCTCCGGCGTCCTGACCAGCACCAATCCGCGCATCCAGAACTTCCTGCTGCACTGCCTGCGCTACCTGATCCTCGCCGGGGAGTACCGCACCTGCCTGCGGCTCGCCGAACTGACCGACGCCGTCTGGCGCACGATGCTCGGCGACGACCACGACCAGGTGCGCGAGCTCAGCTACCACTACGGCGGCGCCCTGCGCATGCTCGGGCACTTCAAACGCGCCGAGACGCTCGCCAAGGCGGTCGCCGACCGCATGCTCGCCGAACGCGGCGACCGCGACCTGGAGACCCTGCGCGCCACCAGCACCTACGCCGGGGTCCTGCTGAGCACGGCCAAGTTCGACCAGGCCCGGGAACTCCTGGAACACGCCTTCGCCCGCTACCGCGAGCTGCTCGGCGAGGACGACTCCACCACCCTCAACGCCGAGAACAACGTCGCGGTCGCCCTGCGGCTGCTCGGCCGCTACCAGGAGGCCTACGACACCGACCTCGACACCCTGCGCCGGCGCGAACGGGTCCTGCGCGTGCGGCACATCGCCACCCTGTCCTCCGGGATCGGCTGCGCGATGGGCCTGCGGCTGATGGGCCGCTACCGCGAGGCCCTCGCCCGCCAGGAACAGGGCCTCAAGCTCAACTCCCAGGTGCTGGGCGCCAACCACCCGCAGACCCTGCGCGCCGAGCACAACCTCGGGATGTGCCTGCGCCGCTCCGGGGACATCCCCGGCGCCGGGGCCCGGCTGCGCAGCGTCCTGGAGCGCTCGACGCGGGTGTTCGGGGCGACGTTCCCGTGGACGCTCATGGTGGCCTCCGACTACGCCACCTACCTGCGGGAGTACGGGGACATCGGCGAGGCCCGCCGGATCTCCGAGGAGGTCGTACGCGGTTACCAGACGCAGCTCGGCCTCGCCCACCCGTACAGCATCGGCACCGTCGGCAACCTCGGGCTGGTGCTGCGCGCGCAGGGCGAACGGGCGGAGGCCCTCAGCCTCGCGGAGCAGGCGCTGGTGGGCATGCGGGGCGCGGTGGGCGAACGCCACCCGTGGACCCTGGGCTGCGCCCTCAACGCCACCGGCCACCGCAACATCACCGGCCACTTCGAGGACGCGGTGTCCCTGAGCCGCGAAACCCTCCGCGGCTGCGAGCAGGTCCTCGGCCCCGACCACCCGATGACGCTGAGCGCCCAGATCGCCCTGGCCGCCGACCTCCGGTCGGTCCGCGAGGACGTGGAGGCACAGAAACACGAGGACGCGGGCCTGCGCGCCCTGACCCGCACCCTGGGCCCCCAGCACGTCCACACCGTCTCGGCCCGCCAGCAGATGCGCCCGTACTGGGACTTCGAACCACAGCCGTAGAAGGCACGGCGGGCCGCCGGTCAATTTCGCGGCCGGGCCACGACCTCGCGGACCGACACCCGGTCGGCGTTCACCCGCAGGCTGGTACGTCCGGCCTCCAGCCCAGGGCCACGCACCCGCGGCCCCGGGCACTGAACGCGATGCAGCCGACCGGGTCACCGTCCTGGGCGGCCTGCAGCGCGGCGGCCGCGTCGGTCAGCCGAAGCTGCACCTGGACGTCCTGATCCGGCCGAGCGGGGCTCCGACGCGGTGTTCGGCGGCATGTACCGCTACATGCGGGCGCTCACCTACCTCCGGGACGGCGAGTACCGCCCCGGGAAGCGCCTGGTGGTTCTCGGACTGCGCACCCTGGCGCAGGCGGACCCGTCCCGGGAACGCGAGGTCGTCACCGGGCAGCTGCACCTCGGCGCCGCGGTAATGGCGGGCCGCTCGAAGGACGGAGGCCGAGCCGAAGGCCACCTCGCCGAGGCGGAGCGGATCGCGGCCGGCGGGAACTGGTTGACCCGTTCGCCCGTCATGTAGACGGGGGTTGGGGGATCCGGCTTCCTGTGTGCTCTTCACCACCGAGGCCCGAGGAGATCCATGGTCGACACCGTCAACTCACTGGCTGCCCGTGTCCACGAACTGCTGGTGGAGGTCATGACCCATGGGCCCGGCACAGGGGGCACCGCAGGCTTGCACGACGTCGTCGTGCGCGCCGCGGCGCTCGGGCCCGACGGTGCCTGGCTCGTCGCCGCGGGGCAGGCGAACCTCGGCGTCCTGGCCGTCCTGCGCGGAGAGGCGGACCAGGCGATCTTCCACTTCGACGCCGCGGTGGCGGCCGGATACAACGACTGCGTGGCGCTCCACGGCGGCCCCATACGTCCGCTGCACGGCGATCCCCGTTTCCAGGCCCTGTACCAGCGGATGCGCATCACCCAGGCCGACCTCGACGAGTTCCTCTGGCTGCACCGGGAGATGCAGCTCATGCTGCAGGACGCCCAGACCGCGGCTGTCGACAACATCGGCCGTCTCGACACCGGAGTGTCGCCGCTCCCGCAGGCCCCCATGCCGACCCGGGAACCGGACACCCCCGGCGTCCTGACCGCCCGCATCGACCTCGCCGCGGTGCAAACCGCGCTCCAACGGGCCGCCCTGAAAGCGGAGTTCCAGCGCAGCTCCGGCAATACCAGCCTCAGTCTCATCGACGACTCGTGGGACTACGACCGTGCCAGGCGCGACGCCTGGCACGCCGACGGGCTGGACTCCCAGCGCCAGCGGGCCGCCGAGGCCCGGGCTTTCGTCGAGCGGCCCGGCGCCGGCAGCGCGCTCGCCCCCTGCCCGCCGCTGGGCTCGATCACCTACCCGGCCTGAGGGGAGCGCACCCCGCACGGCGGTGGCGGGCGCTCAGGCCCGGGTCAGGCAGCCTTCTTCGAGACCGCCCAGAACGAAGCCGTTCTCGAAGCGCACCCTGTACGTGATCTGGGCGCCCGCCCCGGCGGAGAGTCCTCCCTGCCGGATGATCTGCTGACGGAGGTTGTCGATCACGCCGGCCGTGAAGCCGTCGAACTGGACGCCGCCGACGCTGCGTTCGAACTCCGCGAGCCCCTCCTGGGCCAGGCCGCCGCCGGCTTCCGCTGTCGAGCCCATGACGATGCCCGCCAATCCCTCGGCCAGGCACAGCGGACCGGGGAAGCCGGCCCTGGCCGCCGTGCCCTCCGCGGTGAGCTGTACGTCTCTGGTCAGCTTCACCTTCGCGCCGGTCTCGTACGGCATGGGTGTGCCCCCCCCTCGTTCGATCTCGGCCGTGACCATGGCAAGCGTAGTCGGGATGCCGGGAAGGGAACGGGAGTCCGGCAAGATCGCGCCCCGACAGCCGAAGGCCCGGCCAGGTGAACACGGCCTACTTCGCCGTCCCCGTCTTCAT
>NZ_JBEXRC010000025.1:0-105242 GCF_040612915.1 Streptomyces sp. NPDC006326
CCAGGGCGACGCCACCTCCGTGGGCGGCGACGGAACGGGCAACGGCGGCATCGTGAGCAAGACCGAGGCCCAGGTCATCAAGGACCAGGTCAAGGCGAACCTGAAGGCCAAGCTCGGCAAGTGACGGGCGCCATCCCTCCAGCCCGGAAAGGAGTGCCCCCATAATTCCCGGTCACGCACAGCGGACGCCGGAGAGGCCCACAGCCTCTCCGGCGTCTGCCGTGTGCGATGACATGTGGGGCTCGTTCTTGGTGAATTCGTGAGCCGCAAAAGCCATACCTCCCCGCAACCGTTTCCGCGGCTCCACCATGAGGCCTCCGACCTTCGGGACCGGCATGCAGGGCGCGGAACCCGGCCGACGGCCACGGTCACATGACCAGCGGCTCAGCCAGGCAGGCCAGCATCCGCCGGGCGCGTGCTGCTCGGCCTCCGGGGTCAACGCAGCTTCGTTTCCCCGGGCGGCACAGCGGCAGCCCGGGGCCCTGCAGTCACAGCGCGGGCTCGCCGTGGTACCGCCCGCCGGGGCTTCCCCAGGCGCGGGACCACGGCGTCGGGACCGACTCGCCCCACACACCGGCTCGGGCGGCGTCCCTCCGGCCCAGGAGCCCTGGCCGCACCGGGTACGGCCGCGCCAGGGCGTTTCGCCCCGAGGACGGGCCCCCGGCTCGGGCCGCCACCGAGCGCCGACGGGCCCGGGAGCCAGCCCGGTCCGCCCGCTACCCCGTCGGCCGATGCCCGTCAAGTCCCGAATTGCAGGGGCATGACCCGCCCGGGGTCCCTGGGGCCCAATGGAAGCACGGGCCCGACAGGGCCTCCCGGACAGGGCCGGTCCTCGGCCCTCCGGTCCACTCGCACGACAAGGAGCCCACCATGATCCGCACGACCCTGACCCAGCGTCTCGCCCTCCTCGGTGTCTCCGGGGTGCTCGCCGCCGGCGGCGCGCTGCTCCCCTCCAGCGCCTTCGCCGCACCGGCGGCAGCCCCGACCGCAGCCGTGCAGACGGCGCCCGGCCACCACACGGGCGGCACCACGACTTCGGTGAAGATCGAGACGACGACCGTCAAACGCACCCTCTCCGACGGCCGCGTGAAGGTCATCAAGACCACGACCGTCACCAAGACGACCAAGAACCGCCACGGCAAGGTGATCAAGAAGACGGTCGAGAGGACGGTCACGGTGCGGTTCCTCCCGGCGCCGGAGGACGACTGAGCCGGGAGGCCCCCGAGGCGGACCGGTGGCCGAGGCCCCGCCCCTGCCCCGCTCCCCCTCCCCCAGAACCGGCACCGCCCGTGGCACCTCGCCGCGGGCGGTGTCGGCGTGTAGCCGCCGACACGACCCCCGGCCGGGCCACCAGGCGGCCGCGGGTCTTGTCTTGTGCGTCCAATGGACCCATGATGTGCGTCCATCGGACGCATTAGAAATGAGGCGGGGCATGGACCAGACGACGAGCACTCAAGGGCACCAAGGCGGCCGGGGCGGCGGCGCGGACGGCTTGCGTGGCAGTGCGTTCATCCCGCGGCAGGAGGACCTCGAACTGCCCCTGCCCCCGGTGTTCACCGACCCCGCCCAGGAGCGCGAGCACCGTAAGCAGCGGCTCGCCGGCGCCTGTCGCATCTTCGGCCGCCTCGGCTTCTCCGAAGGGGTCGCGGGACACATCACCGTGCGGGATCCCGAGCACCCGGACATGTTCTGGGTCAACCCGTTCGGCATGTCGTTCCGGCACATCCGGGTTTCCGACCTGATCCTCGTCGACCACGAGGGACAGGTCCGCCACGGCCGGCGCCCGGTCAACCGGGCCGGCTTCGTGATCCATTCCGCGATCCACGCCGCCCGCCCCGACGTCGTGGCCGCCTGCCACGCCCACGCCGTCCACGGAAAGGCCTTCTCCAGCCTGGGACGCCTGCTGGCCCCGATCACCCAGGACGCCTGCGCCGTCTACGAGCAGCACACCGTCCACCGAGACGGCGCCGGAGCGGTGGTGGTCGACGAGGAGGCCGGCCGGCAGCTCGCCGCGGGGCTGGGGCCGCACAAGGCCGTCATCCACCAGAACCACGGCATCTTCACCGTCGGCGAATCCGTCGACGAGGCGGCCTGGTGGTTCATCTCCATGGAGCGCAGCGCCCAGGCCCAGCTGCTGGCGGAGGCCGCGGGTACTCCGCACCTGATCGAGCCCGAGGCGGCCCGGCACACCCGGGACCAGACCGGCTTCCCGCTGGCCGGCTGGTTCTCCTTCCAGCCCCTCTGGGACGAGATCGTCCGTACCGAACCCGACCTCTTCGAGTAGGGGCACCCCCCATGACACTCCCCCTCGAAGCCGGGCCCGGCTCCCCCGAGCCGGGATCCCCCGCCTGGTGGCAGGCCCGGTACGCCGAACGCAGCCGGCGCAGGCCGCGTCAGGGCGGGCTGACGCTCGACCGGATCACCGCGGGTGCGCTGGAACTGACCGACCGCGAAGGCCTGGAGGCGCTCACGATGCGCCGGCTCGGCGATCACCTCCAGGTCCGCCACACCTCCCTCTACCGGCACGTGGCGAGCCGGGAGGAGCTGCTGATCGAGACCGTCGACCACATGCTGGGCGAGATCCGGCTGCCCTCGCTCGACGGGGACTGGCGGGCCGGTCTGGAGCGGGGGGCGCGGGAGTTCCGCCGGGTGCTCGCGGCACATCCGGCGGTCGTCCCCCTGCTGACGACCGGTCAGCTGCTGGGTCCCAACGCCCTGCGGGCCCGCGAACACGCCCTCGCACAGCTCCTCGCGCACGGGTGGGCCCCGCGGTCGGCCGTCCACGTCTACCTCACGGTCACCCACTTCGTGATCGGCGCCGCCGTGCTCGACTCCGGCGGCGCGGCCCGTACCGCCGAACAGCGTGCCGCGATGGCCGAACTGTTCGCCGCCCTCTCCCCCCTCACCCACCCGGTGGTCCACCGCCACGCCGAACTGCTCAACTCGCTCGACTCCGAAGCCGAATTCGACTTCGGCCTGCGGACGCTGCTGTACGGGCTCGGCCACCTGCACGCCGAGGAGCCTTCCGCATGACCGGCGGACGCGTCCTGCCGCCCCTGCACCGGTGGACCGAGGGCGGCAGTGCCCTGCGGATCGGCGGTCACTCGGTCTTCGTACGCCAGGACGGGCCCGTGCATGGCCCACCCGTCACCCTCCTGCACGGTTTCCCGACCTCCTCCCACGACTGGGCCGCCGTCGTCCCGGCGCTCACCGCGGCCGGGCTCCGCGTCACCACGCTGGACCTGCTCGGCTTCGGGGAGAGCGACAAACCCCGGCGCCACCGCTACTCGGTGCTCGACCAGGCCGGGCTGGTCGAGGAGGTGTGGCGCCGGTACGGGACCGGCAGCACCGCCCTGGTCGCCCACGACTACGGGGTGAGCGTCGGCCAGGAGCTGCTGGCCCGCGACCCGGCCCGGATCACCCACATGGCCTGGCTCAACGGCGGCCTGTACCCCGACCTGCACCGCCCCGTGCCGGTCCAGCGCCTCCTGCACGGCCCGCTGGGCCCGCTGCTCGCGCCGCTCACCACGGAGCGGCGGTTCGCCGCGAGCCTGCGCGCCGTACTGGGGCGACCGGTCCACGACGAGGACGTGCACGACCTGTGGGCCGCCGCGTCCCGCGACGGCGGGCACCGCCTGGCCCCGCGCCTGCTGCGGTACATCGACGAGCGCCGTCGCCACGCCGTGCGCTGGACCGCGGCCCTGGAGGGCTTCACCGGGCCCATGCTGTTCGTATGGGGGCCCGCGGACCCGATCAGCGGGGCCCATGTGCTCCCCCGGATCCGGACGCGCATGCCGCGGGCCCGGGTCGTGGAGCTCGCCGGGCCGCCTGCCGTCGGGCACTATCCGCAGCTGGAGGACCCTCAGGCCGTCGCGGCGGCGCTCGCCGGGTTCCTGGCGCCCTGAGGCGGGGCGTCACGCGGTCCGGCCCGGCCGGGAGCGTGCCGCCCGACCGCGGAGCGGACCTCGGCGGCGGTGAGGTCACCGAGCCGCCGCAGTGCCGTCGCCCGCTCCATGCGGCGTGCCCCCAGATACGCGTTCGGCGACACGCCGTACGCGAGCCGGAACTGGCGGGCGAGGTGCCCGGCGGCCATGTCCGCGTCGCGGGCGAGCGCCTCGACGTCCAGCGGCTGCGCGTACTCCCGGTCGATCCGGTCGCGGACGCGGCGCAGTCGCGCGAAGTCGCGCAGGCGCTGTGCGGCGGTCAGTGCCTGACCCCATGCGGGATGACACATGCGGGAACCCCTTTCAGCGGAGCTCTTGGATGCGGATCAGGTTGCCGGCGGGATCGCGGAATGCGCAGTCGCGGACGCCGTACGGCTGGTCGGTGGGCTCCTGGACGACTTCGGCGTCCGTGGCCTGCACCTTCTCGAAGGTGCCGTCGAGGTCGTGGGTGGCCAGCAGGATCCAGCCGTAGGTGCCCTTGGCCATCATCTCGACGATGGTGCGGCGCTCGTCCTCGGTGACCCCGGGGTCGACGGCGGGCGGCGCCAGGAGGATGGACGTGCCGGGCTGTTCGACGGGGCCGACCGTGATCCAGCGCATCCTGCCGTGTCCGACGTCACTGCGGACCTCGAAGCCGAGGGCGTCGCGGTAGAACGCCAGGGAGGCGTCCGGGTCGTCGTGGGGAAGGGAGGCCGTGTGAATGGTGAGGTCCATGCCCGCCACGTTAGGTGCAACCCGGCGGCCGGCGCTTCTCGAAAACTGATCCGTCCGGCGACCGGTCGTACGCGGGGAGGGCCAGGTCACCGTCCCGGCAGCCGATGGTGTACGAAGTCCTTCGTGAAGGAACAGACCCAGGCCTCGACCGTCCGCGTGTTCATAGCGCTGGCGCCGCCCGACGACGCGAAGGCAGAACTGGCGCGCCTGCTGCGGCCCGCCTACGACGCGTACCCGCGGATGCGGTGGAACCGCATCGAGGACTGGCACATCACGCTGGCGTTCCTCGGCGAGCTGCCGGTGGCGACCGTTCCCCGGCTGCGGCCGCCGCTCGCGGACCTCGCGGCCCGGCGTCGCCCCGTGGACCTGGCGCTGCGCGGCGGGGGCCACTTCGACGAGCGGGTGCTGTGGAGCGGGATCGAGGGGGACCTCGAAGGGCTGCACCAGCTCACCGCCGAGGTCCGCCAGGTGGTCAGGGAGTGCGGTGTCCCCTTCGTGGACCGGCCGCTGCGCCCCCACCTCACGCTGGCGCGGTCCCGCCGGGACGACCCCTCCAGCGTGGTGAAGGCCGCCGGCGAGCTCGCGGCGTTCACCGGCCGCCGGTGGCAGGCCGAACGCCTGCACCTGGTCGGCAGCAACTTCGGGCGCGGCCCGGGACCGATCCGCTACCGCGACATCGAGGCGTGGGAGTTCAGCGGCGGCCACTGAAGGACGGCCGAGCGGCCACTGAACGGCGGCTGAGCGGTGGCCGAGCGGCTGCTGAACGGCCCACGGGCCGGCGAGGCGGGCGCTTCAGAGCCGCTGGTACGTGCCCACGAGGGTGCTGCTCGCCAGCTCCTTGTCCCGCACGGCGCCGTGCACGTCCTCCACGCCGGGCCGGCCGTGCAGCCGGACCGGCTGCCACAGCGCGTACAGCCGGAAGAAATAGCGGTGCGGCCCGTGTCCGGGCGGCGGCATCGGGCCGCCCCAGCCGGTCCGCCCGAACCCGTTGGGCCAGGAGTGCCCGCCGTGCGGCTCCTGGCCCTCCTCCACTCCGCCGGTCCACGGATCGATGCCCGTGACCAGCCAGTGCACGAAGGTGGTTCCCGGCGCGTCCGGGTCCTCGCACAGGAGCAGCAGCTCCGCGGTCTCCGCGGGCGCGGCGGTCCAGGTCAGGGGCGGCGAGATGTCCTCCCCCTCGCCGCTGTACCGGCGGGGGATCTCCGCGTGGTCGGCGAAGGCGGGGCTGGTCAGCTTGAATGCAGTCACGGCCGCCGCCCTACCCGCCCCGCCGGCCCCCCTACCGCCCGGCTCCCCCGATGCACCCGCCCGGCCGAGCCGGATCCGCTATTTCACCGAGCCCGCCATCACGCCTTGGACGAAGTGCCGTTGGAAGGCGAAGAAGACGATCAGCGGGACCACCAGGGACAGGAAGGCGCCAGGGGCGAGGACGCCTATGTTGCTTCCGAACTGCCGCATCTGGGACTGCAGCGCGACCGTGAGGGGCTGGGAGTCGCTGTCCGCGAAGAGCAGGGCCACGAGCATGTCGTTCCAGACCCAGAGGAACTGGAAGATGGCCAGGCTCGCGATGGCCGGCCGGCCGAGGGGCAGTACGAGCCGGGAGAAGATCCGCCACTCGCTGCCGCCGTCCATCCGCGCGGCCTCCAGCATTTCGCGCGGTATCTCGGCGAAGTAGTTGCGCAGCAGGAAGATGGCGAACGGCAGCCCGTAGGCGACGTGGAAGAGGACGACGCCGGCGATGGTGCCGAACAGTCCGATTGCGCCGAAGAGTTTGGCCACCGGCAGCAGCCCGATCTGCACGGGTACGACCAGCAGGCCCACGACGACCAGGAAGATGCCGTCCCGGCCGGGGAAGTCCAGCCAGGCGAAGGCGTATCCGGCGAGTGCCGCGACGGCGACCACCAGGGCGGTGGTGGGCACCGAGATGAGGACGGTGTTGCCGAAGGCCGCCGCGAGTCCGGAGTCCTCCAGCAGGGCGCCGTAGTTGTCCAGGGACAGCTGGGAGGGGTCGGTGAGCGCGGTCCACCAGCCGTCCGAGGCGTTGTCCCGCTCGGAGCGCAGCGAGGACAGGAGCAGGCCTGCCAGCGGGGTGATCCACACCAGGGCGACCAGGATCAGCAGGCCCTGGACGACCGAGCTGCTCAGCAGCCGTGACAGCCGGCTCCTGCGGTGCGGGCGGGGCGGGGAGGGGAACGGTGCGGGCCGGGCCGGTGTCGCCGTCCGGGGCGTTCGGCGCTCGATGGTGCCGTGGCTGCTCATGCTCCGCTCCTTCGGTGACGCCGGATGTTGAAGACCATCGCCGGGACGACGAGCAGGAGCAGCACCACGCTGAGCGCGCTGCCGAGCCCCTGGTCGTTGCCGCCGCCGAAGGAGACCAGCCACATGCGGGTGGCCAGCACGTTGGCCTCTTCCTGTACGGGTCCCGGCGCGATGATGTAGACGAGGTCGAAGACCTTCATCACGTTGATCACCAGCGTGACGAAGACGACGGTGAGGACGGGGGCGAGCAGCGGCACCGTGATCTTGCGGAAGATCTGGCCCTCGGTGGCGCCGTCCATCCGCGCGGCCTCCAGCGCGTCGCGCGGGATGGCCGCCAGTCCGGCGCCGATCAGGACCATGGCGAAGCCGGTCCAGACCCACAGGTAGGCGCCGATGATGGCCGGTGTCACCAGCGCCGGGCCGAGCCAGTTCACGCCCTGGTAGGGGGCGGCGAAGTTGGCCGCCGGGAGCCGGACGGTGTACTCGCCGTCGGCCAGTGCGGTGAAGCGGAACGAGCCGTCGGCGGCGGCCGTCGCGGTCGCGGCCACCCGGCCGTCCCGGACGGCCTCGACCGCCATGCCGGGCAGGCCCTTCTCGCCCGGGTCGACCCGGCCCGGCGTGCCGGCGCCGCCGGGGGCGAAGTCGAGGTAGACCACGCCCGCGATCTCGTGCGGGCCCGGTGCTGCGGCGGCCGCGGGCCGGGCGTCGGCGGGCATCGCGTCGGGTGCCACCCCGACGAGCCCGAGGCTGACCGAACGGCCCGGGCGTACGGCCTCCTCGGTGCGGTACGGGCCGCCTGCCGCGCCCGTCAGCCCCTGGCCCTCGCGGGCACGGGCCGTCGGATAGGCGGCGGTGTCCCCGAAGGTGTCGTGGACGCCGACGACGACGGCGTTGAGCACGCCCCGGCCGGGGTCCTGTTCGTAGGCGAGCCGGAAGACGATGCCCGCGGCGAGGAAGGACACGGCCATGGGCAGGAAGAGCACGAGCTTGAACGCCGTGGCCCAGCGCACCTTCTCGGTGAGCACGGCGAGCATCAGTCCGAGTCCGGTCAGCAGAACCGGAGCGACGACGACCCATATCGTGCTGTTGCGGATGGCCTTGAGGGTGGCCGGGTCGTGGAGGATCGCCGCGTAGTTCCCGGCTCCGACGAAGCGTTCGCCGCTGGCGTCGAAGAGACTGCGGCCGAAGGAGAAGACGACGGGGTAGACCACCAGCGCGCCGAGCAGGAGCAGGGCCGGCAGGACGAAGACGACCGCGAGACGGCGTTTCCTGCGGTGGGCCAGGCGCCGCGGGTTCACCGCGGCGCCCGGGGTCAGGGTGTCAGCCATGGGGCGCGCCTCAGTTCCCGTAGGCCTTGGCGGCCTCGGCCTCAAGCTTCGCGGCGGTGCCCTGCGGGTCCGAGGGGTCGCGCAGGAAGTCCTGGAGGAGCTTCCACTCGCCCGCGCCCTTGGTGCCGCCGAACGCGGCCGGGGCCTGGTCCGACATGTCGAAGCGGACCGAGTCGCCCGCCGCGATGAGCGACTCGGCGGTGCTGCGGGTTGTCTCGTCGCCGTATGCGAGGGGGTCGACCTTGGAGTTCGGGGAGAGGAAGCCGCCCGCGCCGGCCCAGACCTCGGCCGCCTCGGGGCCGGAGAGGAATTCCACGAGCTTCATGCCGGCCTTGCCGTTCTTGCCCTCCTTGAGGACGACGGCCGCGTCACCGCCGCTGACGACCGGCGCCTTGCCGCCGTCGACCGCGGGGAAGGGGAAGAACTTGGCGTCCACGCCGGGCTTCCTGCCGAACTGGTCCTTGGCGACGCCGCCGACGAAGTCGCCCTCGTAGACCATGCCCGCCTTGGCCTGGGGGCCGAAGACCTGTTCGACCGAGGAGGGGAAGTCGGTGCCGAGCGCCGCCTGGGCGCCGCCGGCGAGGAGCTGCTTGTCCTTGAACAGTTCACCGAGGGTGGTCAGCGCCTTGACCACGCTGTCGTCGGTCCACTTGAGCTGGTGCCGGGCGAGCTGGTCGTACTTCTCCGGGCCGGCCTGGGAGAGGTAGATGTTCTCGAACCAGTCGGTGAGGGTCCAGCCGTCCTCGCCGGCCACGGCGAAGGCCGGACGGCCGGAGTCGGCGAGGGTGCGGCCGGCCTTGAGCAGGTCGGCGTAGGTCTTGGGCTCGCTGACGCCGGCCTGGGTGAAGGCCTGGGGGGCGTACCAGACGGTGGACTTGTGGGCGGCCTTGAAGTAGAGGCCGTAGTAGGTGCCGTCGACGGTGCCGTAATTCTTCCAGACCGGGGCGAGGGTGGAGTCGGCGGTCTTGGCGGCCTGGTCGGACAGGGGCTGGAGCCAGCCCGCCTTCGCGAACTGCTGGAGCACGCCCACCTGGGGGATCATCACGACGTCGGGCGCGTTGCCGCCCTCGATCTTGCTTCCGACGAAGGTGGAGACGTTGTCGCCGGAGGGGACGAAGACCGTCTTGGCGCCGGTCTTCGCGGTGAAGGCGTCCAGGACCTTCTTGAAGTTCTTCTGCTCGCTGCCGGTCCAGACTCCGGCCACCGTGACGGTCTGGCCGCTGAGTTCGCCACCGCTCGCGGGTCCGGTGGTGGTGCCGCAGGCGGTGGCGCAGGCGGCGAGGGTGAGGGCGGCCGCCGCGGTGAGCTCGGTCCGTCGGGTCGTCTTGCCGGGTCGTCGCATGAGGG
The DNA here is from genome assembly GCF_040612915.1 of Streptomyces sp. NPDC006326. NCBI lineage: Bacteria > Bacillati > Actinomycetota > Actinomycetes > Kitasatosporales > Streptomycetaceae > Streptomyces > Streptomyces sp. NPDC006326. The sequence goes on from NZ_JBEXRC010000025.1 coordinate 9,593, forward strand.
GTCCTTTTCCAGGGGGTACGGGGACTGCGGGGCGGGGCGCGGCTTCACTCGGGCCGCTGGTTCACGGGGTCGGGGACTCTGCCGTCCACCAGGCGGCGGTCGCCGCGGGGAGCACCCCGTCGGGGCAGGGTCCGCTGGCGAGCAGCGGGGTCCCGGGGACGGGGGCCGGCACCGGCTCCGTACCGAAGTTGACCGCGCAGACGAGGCCGTCGCCGCGGGCCATCGCCAGCACCTGCGGGGGCGCGTCCAGCCAGTGCAGGGTGCCGTCGCCGAGCTGGGGCAGGCTGCGCCGCAGCTGGAGGCCCTCGCGGTAGAGGTGCCAGAAGGAACGGGTGTCGGCGAGGGCGCGGTCGGTGGCGTGCTCGGCGAACCACTCGGGCTGGGGCAGCCACGGCTTGGCGCCCGCCGCACCCTGGCTGAAGCCGAACGGGGAGGCGTGCCCCGACCAGGGCAGCGGTACGCGGCAGCCGTCCCGGATGCGCTTGCGGCTGCCGGTGCGGTGGAAGATCGGGTCGGTGAGGACCTCGTCGGGCAGGTCGAGCACCTCGGGGAGGCCGAGCTCCTCGCCCTGGTAGACGTACGCCGCGCCGGGCAGCGCCAGCATCAGCAGGGCGGCGGCCCGGGCGCGGGCGGCCCCCAGTCCGCTGCCTTCGACGCCGGGCTCGCCCGCATAGCGGGTGACGGTGCGGACCTGGTCGTGGTTGTTGAGGACCCAGGTGACGGTGGATCCGGTGCCGGCGATGTCGCGTATCGCCTCGGTGATCGTCGCACGGAAGGCGCCGGCGTCCCAGGGTGCGCTGAGCAGGTCGAAGAAGAAGGCCTGGTGCAGTTCGTCGGGGCGGACGTACGCGGCGTGCTCGCGCGCGGTGGGCACGGACACCTCGCCGACGAGCAGCCGCTCCTGGCCGTCCCGGGCGGCGTACTCGTCGCACACCGAGCGCCATCGGCGCCACACGCCGTGGACTTCGGGCTGGTTCCAGGCCAGCTGGTTGACGGAGTCGCGGGCGCGCTCGTCGGCTCCGGGGTCGTCCGAGTCGGGCAGGTCGGGGTGCTTGAACAGTCCGGCGGCGACGTCGATGCGGAAGCCGTCGACACCGCGGTCCAGCCAGAAGCGCAGCACCCGCTCGAACTCCTCGCCCACCGCGGGGTCGCGCCAGTTCAGGTCGGGCTGCTCGGGCGTGAACAGGTGCAGGTACCACTCTCCGGGCGTGCCGTCGGCGCGGGTGGTCCGGCTCCAGGCGGGACCGCCGAACATGGCGCGCCAGTTGTTGGGCGGCTCCGTCCCGTCGGGGCCGCGGCCGGGCGCGAAGTGGAAACGGGAACGGGATGCGCTGCCGGGCTCGGCCGCGAGCGCCTCGCGGAACCACGGGTGCTCACTTGAGCAGTGGTTGGGGACGATGTCGAGCAGCAGCTTGAGCCCGAGGCGGTGGGCGTCGGCCACCAGGCGGTCGAACTCGGCGAGGTCGCCGTAGACGGGGTCGACGCCGCAGTAGTCGGCGACGTCGTAGCCGTGGTCGTGCTGCGGGGAGGGGTAGAAGGGGCTGAGCCAGATGCCGTCGACGCCGAGTTTCCTGAGGTAGGGAAGCCCGGCCCGGACGCCGGCCAGGTCGCCGATGCCGTCCCCGGTGCTGTCGAGGAAGCTGCGGACGTAGACCTGGTAGATCACCGCGTCGCGCCACCAGGAGTCCGGTGCGCTGGCGTTGCGGGAGGGGTGGCCGGTGCCGGCCGGAAGGGTGCTGAGCATCTCGCGTCGACCTGTTTCTGCTGAATGCGAGAGCGCCCTGGATCAGGTGCGCTGTTATGCATGCATGTTAAGTAGGAGCGACGGGAAGGTGTCAACGATGCGTCCGGAAACAGCCGAAAGTTGGGGTGGTTTGTACCGAAGTGACCCTGTGCATGCTTCAGGGCTCCTACTTAACATGTAAGTAGAAGCCCTGAAGGAGGAGGCGAGGAAGCGGGGCGGGGTCAGCCCCGGCGGGAGACGGCCCGGAGTTCGCGGGCGAGCCGCGCCACCGCCTGTTCGGGCGTCTGGCGCAGCGCCATGACGTCCTGCGCCACCGCCTGCACGGCGAGGCTCACCTGGTCGTAGCGCGGGCTCTTGGGGCGCGGCACCGCCGACAGCACGCTCTGGCGGAGCGTGGGCAGGTACGGATAGGCGCGGATGAGCTCGGGGTCCTCGTACAGGGCGGCGCGCACGGGTGGCAGCGAGCCCCGGGTGAGCACCTGGCGCTGCACCCGTTCACTGGTGAGGTAGGAGATCAGGTCGGCCGCGGACGCCGGATGGCGCGAACGGCTGCTCACGGCGAGGTTGGAGCCGCCGAGCACGCTGGTGCCCGGCCCGTCGGGTCCGGGCAGCGGTACGGCGCCGAACCTGCCGGCCACCTTCGAGCCCGGTGCGCTCGCGTCGGCGTACACGTAGGGCCAGTTGCGCAGGAAGAGCAGCCGGCCGTCCTGGAATGCCCGCCGGGACTCCTCCTCCTTGTACCCGAGCGCATCCCTGGAGATCCAGCCGTCGCGTACGCCGTCCGCGAGGAACCGCAGTCCGGCGCGGGCCGCGTCGGAGTCCACCGCCACCCGGGCACCGTCGTCGCGCAGGATGGAACCGCCCGCCGAGTGCACGGCCTCCGTGACGTTGACGGCGAGCCCCTCGTACGGCAGGAACTGTCCGGCGTAGCCGTCCAGGCCGTGCTCCGGGGCGATCGTGCGCGCCTGGCGGACCAGTTCGGCCCAGGTGCGCGGCGGTTTCTCGCCCTCCTCGTCCAGGATGTCCTTGCGGTAGTAGAGCAGTCCGGCGTTGGTGACGTACGGGACCGCGTACAGCCGGCCGTCGAAGGTCGCGGTGTCGACCACGGGCCGCAGGAAGGTGTCCAGGGGGAAGCGGTCGCGCTCCAGCGGGGAGATCCATCCGGCCGCGGCGAACTCGGAGGTCCAGGCGACGTCGATGTTCAGGACGTCGAATCGGCTGCTGCCCGAGCGCAGCTCGCTGATCATCTGGGCGCGGGACTCGTCGGCCGAGTCGGGCAGCTCGACGAGGGTGACGCGCTCGCCGGGATGGCCGTCGTTCCAGTCGTCGAGCAGCGGGGAGAGGTAGTCGGTCAGATCCCCCGCCGTCACGAGCGTCAGGGGTCCCCGGGCCCCGGAGGCCGCGCCCTGGTCGGCGCGGACGCCGAAGCCGGCGTATCCCGCCAGCACCACCGCCGCGACCAGGAGACCCCTACCCGCGGCACGCATCCACCGCATAGGTTCCTCCCAGTGCACGATCCGGCTGCGTCGCCGACCATCGCGGCCTATATATACCCGTTAGGCATGCGCGATACTAGACGCGCAGGCAGACACGACGGAGGGCGGCGCCACTCGGTCCGCTGCCGAGTGAACGGTTGACTACGGATCGGGAAGGAGGGGGAGCGAGTGCGGCTGCCGCTCCTGGCACTCCTCACCCGTGGCCCTGCCCATGGTTACGAGCTGAAACAGGACCTTGAGAAGCTCCTGGGCGCCGCGTACCCTCAGCCCAACGTCGGCCAGATCTACGTCACCCTCGGGCGGCTGGAGAAGAGCGGTCTGATCGAAGGCGAGGACGTCGAGCAGTCGGGCCGGCCCAACAAGCGCACGTACAGGCTGACGGACGCCGGGCGCGAGGCCGTGCTGGCCTGGTTCGACGACACCGCCGAGGAGCCCCGGGTACGGGACGAGTTCTTCATGAAGCTCGCGCTCGCGCCGCAGTCGGGTCTCGCCGACCCGGTCGCGCTGATCAACAAGCAGCGGCGGCAGTACCTCAACACCATGCGGGACCTGTCGAAGCTGGCAGCAGCCGAGGACCGCGACAACAAGATCTCCCAACTGCTGATCGAAGGCGCCATGCTGCACCTGCAGGCCGACCTCGACTGGCTGGAACGCTGTCAGGAGGAGCTGGAATGAGCGACGACGCCACCGCCGCTCCTGCCGTGCCCATCGTCCGCGCCGAGGGTCTGACCAAGACGCACCACGGCGAGGGCGCGCCGGTGCCCGCCGTGCGCGGGGTGGACCTGACCGTCCGGCCGGGCGAGTTCGTGGCGGTCACCGGGCCGTCGGGAGCCGGCAAGTCCACCCTGCTGCATCTGATCGGCGGCCTCCAGCGGCCCGACAGCGGCAAACTGTGGATCGGCGGAGAACGCGTCGACGAGTACCGCGAGGCCCGCTGGGCCGTTCTCCGGCGCCGCAGCATCGGCGTCGTGTTCCAGTTCTTCAACCTGGTCTCCAACCTCACCGTCGCCGACAACGTCGAACTGCCCGCCCTGCTCGCCGGCGCCTCCCCCAAGGCCGCCCGCGCGTCCCGCGCCGAACTGCTCGCCGAACTCGGCCTCGAAGGCCGGGAGCGCTCGATGCCCGGCGAACTGTCGGGCGGGGAACAGCAGCGGGTCGCCCTCGCCCGTGCCCTGGTCAACCACCCCACGCTGCTGCTCGCCGACGAGCCGGCCGGGAGCCTCGACAGCAAGGGCACCCGGGAGGTGCTGCGGCTGCTCTCGCGGTTCCACCAGCGCGGCCAGACGATCATGATGGTCACCCATGATGCCCGGATGGCCAGCGCCGCCGACCGCGTCATCAGCTTCTTCGACGGGCGGATCGCCGACGACGCGGAGCTCGGCGGCGGGCGCGGCGGGCCGGCCGGCGGCGTGTCCGGCGTACTCGAACTGAAGGAGTGACCGTGCGGGCCACGCTGCGCTGGGCGCACGCCGACTTCCGCGCGCACCGCGGCGAAGCCCTCTTCGTCGTACTGGCCAGCGCCGGGATCATCGCCTCGCTGCTGCTCGCCGGCGCGCTGTTCAGCTACGCGGCGAACCCCTGGCAGCGGATCTTCAACCAGTCCCAGGGCGCCCACGTCTGGCTGCACACCCGCGGCGGGGCCGACATGGACGCCCTGTCCCGCCTGGACGGGGTCACCGCCCTCTCCGGGCCCTTCCGCACGGCGGCGACGACCGTCGACTCGCGCGGCGCGCGGGCCGGGGTCACGCTGCGCGCTGCCGCGGTGGTTCCCCCGGAGACCGGGCGGCCGCTCCTGACCGCGGGCAGCTGGCTGTCCCCGCCGGACGGCGGCGCCCGAGCCGGCAGCGTCGTGCTGGAAAGCTCGGTCGCACGGGCGCTGTGGGCGGAGCCGGGTGACACGGTCCGGGTCACCGGACCGGACGGCGCCGCGCACGCACTGCGGGTGGAGGGCATCGCCGAGGCGGCCGAGCCCCGCTACCAGCCGGGCGGCGCACCCGGTATCGGCTGGGTGCTCCCGGCCACGCTCGACGAGATCGCCCACGCGGACACCGGGCAGAGCGTGGGACTGCGCCTGAAGGATCCGGACGACAGCGACTTCATGGTCCAGCGCGCCGTGACCGTCCTCGGCGCCGACCGGGTGACCCAGGTCACCAAGTGGCAGCAGGCGCGGGCCGAGGCGGGCGGCGACGACCGGCTCCTCGGGCAGGTGTTCGCGGTCTTCGGGCTCGGCGCACTGCTCGCGGCGGCGCTCGCCGCGTCCGGGGCGATCGGCGCCCGCGTCCGCGGTCAGCTGAGGGACATCGCCGTCCTCAAGGCCGTCGGCTTCACCCCCGGCCAGGTGACCCGCGGCTTCCTCGTGCAGCACCTGGCCTTCGCGCTGCTCGGCGTGGCCCTCGGCACGGCGGCGATCGCCCTGCTGGGCGCCCGCATCCCCGGGCGGATCGGTGAAGCGGCGGCCGTGTGGCAGGACCTGCCCGGCCACACCGCGCTGATGGCCGGCGTTCCCTGCGGTGCCGTGCTGCTGATCGCGGCCGCCACCGGGCTCTCGGCGTGGCGGGCCGGACGGGTGGCGCCGGTGCCGGTGGCCCGGGCGGCGCTGCCGTCCGCCGCTCCGATGACCGCGCTCGGCAGGCGGGCGCTGGGGGTGCGGGTGCCCCCCGCCCTGGTTCTGGGGTGGCGCGCCGCGTTTCCCCGGCGCGGCCGGACGCTGGTGCCCGTGGTACGGCTCGCCCTGCCGCTGGTGCTCATCACGGTGGCGCTCGTCGCCTGGTCGACCCTGGACCAGTTCCGCAGCCGGCCCGCACACATGGGCCTGCCCGCGGCGCTGACCGTACGCGCCGAGCAGCCCGCCGGGCCGTCGGACGCGGAGCTGGAGAAGACCCTGCGGGCGGCGCGGGACGTCGCTGCGGTCCACCCGGGTGCGGAGATGGCGGCGCTCGTGCCGGGGCAGACCGGCACGATCACCCTGCGCGGACTGGGAACGGCCCGGGACCCGTACCCCTCCGCGGTGGTGGAAGGGCGCGCGGTCGACGGTCCGGACGAGGCCGTGGCCGGGCAGGGGCTGCTCGACCTCCTCGGGGTGCGCGTCGGCGACTGGGTGCGGATGACCGTCGAGGGACGCCCGCAGATCCTGCACCTCGTCGGCCGCACCGTCGAACCCGAGTCCGGCGGCCGCGTGATCACCACGACCATGGACGCGCTGCGGGAACGGGATCCACGGCTGCGGCCGGACTTCCATGCGCTGGTGCTGCGCAAGGGCGCGGACCCCCGGGCGGTGGGCGCCACGCTCGCCGGGGTGGCGGGGGGAACGCTGGAGATCCGGGAGACGCCCAATCCGGCCGACCGGCTGGAACCGGCCCGCGCAGTGATCGCCGCCCTGATCGCTGTCCTCGCACTGATCGGGCTGACCGAACTGCTGACGCTGATCAGCACGGGCGTACGCGACCGGGGCCGGGACCTGCTCGCGCTGAAGGCCATCGGGCTGACGCCCCGGCAGATCGGGGCGATGATCGTGACGGCCGCCGGTCTGACCGCGCTGGTCTCCGCCGTGGTGGGGACGGCGGTGGGTGCGCTGTCCGGCAGCCTGCTGGTGGACGCCCAAGGCGCTGCGAGCGGGATCGGCGCGGGAATCGCCCGCCTGCCGTCGCCACCGGTGCTGTTGACGGTGATCGTCGCGGCGGTACTGGGTGCGGTGGCGGCGGCGGTGCTTCCGGCGACCCGGACGGCGCGTCGGCGCCTGGCGGACTCGCTGAGCGAGACCCTCTGAGCCACCGGCTTCCCGCCCGTACGGGGCTGCCCGCGGCCACCGTCGGTCGCGGTGGCCGCGGGCGGGGGCCGCGGTTCTAGTGGAGCTGCTCGGTCCGGCTGGCGACGAGGCGGCCGCCCGCGAAGCCCTCCACCCGGGCGGACCGCGCGGTGGCCGCGTCGGGCACGGTGACGTCGGCCTGGCCGTCGGCGAGGTCGATCGAGGCGCGGGGCCGCTGGTCGACGTAGACGTCCAGCCGGTCGATGTTGGTGGCCTTCACCTTCAGCCGCAGGGCGCCGTCGGTGGTGTCGGTGTCCGTGATGGACACGGCGTGGGGCGTCAGGCTCTGCAGGATCCGGCCGGCCCGTTCCAACAGGTCGACGTTGTCCTTGCGGAGGTCTGCGCGCGTCATCTGGTGGAGCTCGTCGGGGGTGACACCGAGATCCTCGACGGGGGTGCCCGAGTTGTCGCGCACGCGCAGGGTCCGGCGGATCGCGACGCGCATGCCGGCCTTCTTCGGCAGCGGCAGGTACGGCGATCGCGGATCGCCCTCCATGAGGGCGGCGAGGAGCTCGTGGGTCCACACGTTGGCGCCGCCGGCGCCCGTGCACTGGTCGGTGCCGAGGACCGGGCCGATCGCGTGGTCCTGGAATCCTGCGGAGAAGATGTCGGTGGCGGAGTAGCAGCGGGCGTTGGTGACGAGCACGACCGGACCGAAGTACTGCTGGCCGATGGAGTTGGCCCCGTCCTCGGGGCTGAGCGGGAAGGCGCCGGAGTACACGGCCCCGACTTCGACGGCCTGCTCCATGGACGGCACCCACGCCCCGAGGTCGATCCGCGGGTCGTCCTGGTGCTTCCTGCAGATGCGCAGGTTGAGGGGCGTGTTGATGAACTGCACCGGCTCGGGGGTGATGTGGGCCGGGGTGAAGAGCTGCAGGGCCAGCTCGGCGGCCAGGACGAGGCCGCCGCCGTTGTCGCGGACGTCGAGGATCAGACCGGTCTCCGGCATCTCGCCGATCAGCCGCAGCAGTTCCTTCAGATACGCCTCAAGGTCGTCCACGCTGAAGGTGAAGATCCGCAGGTGGCCGAAAGTGTCCCCGCCCACCTGGACCGTCCTGGCGCGGAAGACCTCCGGCAGGCTGGTGGCGATCTCCCCGGGGCGCAGCTCGGGGGTGGGCTCGCCGGCCTCGACCGCCCTGGCCTGGGCGACGACCCGAGGGGCGAACAGCAGTACCTTGGCACGGTTGATCTCGTCGGCTTCGAGGTCGAGCCCCTGGGCCGCCGCCACACTGCTCACCGAGCCGGTGTCGGCGAAGGCGGGCAGGTTGTCGACGATCCTCCAGCTCTCGCGGAACTCCCGCTTGGTCCCGTCCGAGTCGAGGTAGCTGACCGTCACCCATTCCTCGAACGGGGGGAGGTGGATGCGCAGCGGTCGCAGGGTCAGCGACTGCACGCCGCGGCTGCGGCGGGCCTCGGGGTTGCTGCCGGCGAACCGGGCGGCGTTCAGGTCGACGGCGTCGGCGATCGGGATGCCGCTCCAGTGGGTGATCTCGACGCCCGGGCCGAATCCCGGTGCGGAGAAGCCCTCGGCCACGTGCGTGACCATGAAGTGGGCGCCCTGCTGGTCGGTGTACCGCTCCACGAGGAACGGCAGGAAGGCGATCTTGCCGGCGAAGGGCAGGGGGAGCAGGTAGTTGGTGTGCAGGTCCCTGACCGAGTGGAAGATCTCCGACATCTCGGAGTGGAACATCCACTCCGGCGGCATGGTCTGCGGGGTCTGCCGCTCCAGGCGGTGGATCAGCAGCCTCAGCCGCTGGATCGGGTTGACGGCGTGCATCGCGGACTTGAGCGGCAGGTGGACGTAGTTCTGCTCCAGCAGGACCAGCGCCTGGGCGGCGATGAGCCGGCGCTCGTCCAGCGTCAGCGTGCCGGCTCCGCGCAGGAAGGTGGCCAGGTCGGTGGAGGCCGCCAGATGCTCGCGCACCGGTTCGGCCGCCTTGGGGACGAAGTCCGGGATGCTCCTGTCGGCTGGGGCGGTCATCGCGACTCCTGAGGGTGGGGCGGATCCGGGGGCTGTCGCCGTCAGTTATCGGGCGGCTCACCCGCCGCGATGAGTCGCGCACGGGTTCTTCCCCCGAACGAGTGCGCTCACGGATCACCCTGGACGGCCCGCTCCAGCCTCTATCCATCACCTGTGACATGTGAAATATTACCTGCGCTCCACTCCACTCCCCCGTCCCAACGCACCGGAAGGTACGCCACGTTGCGCAGACTCGCTGTGGTGGGAGCGGCGATATCCCTCGCCCTCCTCGCCACCCCCGCGCTCGCCGCCACCGCGCCCCCGTCCCCTCCCCCGGGCGCACAGCAGCAGCCCGAAGAGGCCGTCGCCCCGCCGCCCGCGCCCCTGGAACTCCAGCGCCAGGCCCTGCGGCGCCAGGCTCTGGAAGGCGTCGCCGCCGGCGGCCCGGCCGCCGCCCTCAAGGCCGAGGCCGACGGCACGCTCCCGCGCCAGGCCAAGGTCGGCAAGCGGTACGTCGAACTCGCCCAGGAACGCAAGGACAAGGTCTTCGTGATCCTCGCCGAGTTCGGGGACCAGGTGGACAACACCACCGAGTTCGAGGGCAAGCCCCGCTTCGGCGGCACCCCCGGCCCGCGCCACAACACCATCGGCAAGCCGGCCGCGAGCGACAACCACACGCTGTGGCGCAAGGACTTCGACCGGTCCTTCTACGAGAAGCAGTTCTTCTCCACCGACCCCGAGTCCGCGTCCATGCGGGCCTACTACCGGCTCCAGTCCTCCGGCCGCTACGACATGGACGGCACGGTGTCGGACTGGGTCAAGCTGCCCTGGAACGAGGCCCGTTACGGCACCGACAACTGCTCCGAGCCCGGCCAGTGCCGCACCAACTGGGACCTGATCCGGGACGCCACCGCCGCCTGGTACGGCGCCGAGCGCGCGAAGGGCCGTACGCCCGAGCAGATCAAGGCGCAGCTCGCCGAGTACGACGTGTGGGACCGCTACGACGCGGACCACGACGGGAACTTCGACGAACCGGACGGCTACCTCGACCACCTCGTCGTCGTGCACGCCGGCAAGGACCAGACCTGGGGCGGCGGAGCCCAGGGCAAGGACGCCGTCTGGGCGCACCGGTGGTTCGCGTACTGGAACCAGGCCGGCAGCGCGGGGCCCGAGGGCAACAAGGCGGGCGGCACGCCGATCGGCGACTCCGGCATCTGGGCCGGCGACTACCTGACCGGCGGCGAGAACAGCGGGGCGGGCCTGTTCGCCCACGAGTTCGGCCACGACCTGGGCCTCCCCGACCTGTACAGCTCGGACGGCGACAACAGCGTCAACTTCTGGTCGCTGATGTCCTCCGGCTCGTACCTCGGCAAGGGCCGGGGCACCACCGGCGCATGGCCGGGCGACCTCGACCCGTGGAGCAAGCTTCAGCTCGGCTGGCTGGAGTACACGGAGGCCGACGCGGGCCGCAGGACGCGTGCGGTCCTGGGCGTCTCGGGTTACAACACCGAGGATCCGCAGGCCCTGTTGGTGCACCTGCCGCCCTCGCAGACCCGGACCGAGCTGACCGACCCGTACGAGGGCGCCAGCCAGTGGTGGAGCGGCACCGGGGACTACATGGACAACACCCTCGGGCGGACGGTCGACCTCACCGGATCGGCGGGGCCCGCCCGGCTGGACGCCAGGGTCTGGTATGACATCGAGCAGGACTTCGACTTCCTGACGGTGGAGGCCTCCACGGACGGCGGTACGACCTGGACTGCGCTCCCCGGTACCGTCGGCGGCAGTGCCGTTCCGGCGAAGGGCGTGTCCGGTACCTCCGCGGGCTGGACGGAACTCGGTGTGCCGCTGGACGCCTTCGCCGGCCGGAGCTTCCAGCTGCGCCTGCGCGTCACGTCCGACGGCAACACCCACGGCAGGGGCGTCACGTTCGACGACATCCGGATCACCGCGGGCGGACACGAGCTGCTGCGCGACGGGGCGGAGCAGGGGGCGAACGGCTGGAGCGCGGTCAAGTGGTCGCGAACGGAGGGCCGTACGGGCAGCGAGCAGCACCCGCGCGCGTACCTGGTCGAGAACCGGCGCTACACCGGCTACGGCGCCCAGCTCAAGACGGGCCCGTACAACTTCGGCTTCACCGGCGACCAGGTGGAGTTCTACCCGTACCAGCAGGGTGTGCTGATCTGGCTGTGGGACACGGCCTACAGCGACAACACCACCAAGGCACACCCGGGCGGCGGTCTGCTGCTGCCGGTCGACGCCCGGCCCGATCCGCTGCGGAACGCGGACGGCTCGCTCCTCAACGCCCGGGCGCAGACCTTCGACGCGCCGTTCTCGCTGCGGGCGAGCGAGCGGATCGTGCTGCACAAGGCGGGCACGCCGACCGTGGTCCCCTCCCGCCCGGGGGTGTCCGTCTTCGACGACCACCGGGGCTCGTACTGGAACGCGGAGCTGCCGCAGGTGGGGGTCAAGGTGCCGGACACCGGGACCCGTATCGCGGTGGTGAAGGAGGCGGCGGGCGGCGCCCTCACCACGGTCCAGGTGAGCCCGTCCCCTTGATCGCCGCGCACCGGTGCCACTGAGCGGACCGCCCTCCCGGGTCGGGGGGCGGTCCGCTGCGGCCTCACACGTCGTGCCCCGTGGTCCGCGCCGGTCGCTTCGCGGAGCCGCCGCCTGCCCGGCCCGCGGCGTGGCCGGAGTGGACCGAGCGGGAACGGTAGACGATGTACGGGCGCGCCACGTAGCCGAGCGGCGCGGTGAAGGCGTGGACGAGCCGGCTGAAGGGCCACAGGGCGAACAGGGACATGGCGAGGAACGCGTGGACCTGGTACGGCAGCGGGGCCTGGGCCATGGCGGGGACGTCGGGATCCAGGGCGAGCACCGAGCGGAACCAGACGGAGACGCCGAGGCGGTAGTCGTACGGATGCGGGACCAGCGTGGTGGCGGTGGCCGTGAGGCCGGCCAGCAGGACGGCGACCAGCACGGGGTAGACGGCGCGGTCGCTCCTGCTGGTCCCGACCCGCACGGCGGGCACCCGCAGGCGCCGGTACAGCAGGACCGCCAGACCGGTGACGGTGGCCAGACCGGCCGCCCCGCCGACGAAGAGGGCGTTGAGGTGGTAGACCGGTTCTCGGATGTGCAGGCGCTCGGTCAGCGATTCCGGCACGAGCAGTCCCACGACGTGCCCCGCGGCCACGAACAGCAGGCCGTAGTGGAAGAGCGGGCCGCCGATGCTCAGCAGCCGGTGCTCGTGCAGCTGACTGGAGCGGGTGGTGAAGCCGAACCGGTCGTAGTGGTAGCGCCAGGCGCTGCCCGCGACGAGCACGACGGCCACGAGGTAGGGCAGCACGCCCCACAGGGCGATGTGTACGTGGTTCATCGTCGGGTCTCCTCGACGGTGGCTGCGTCCGGGCGCAGGGTGGGGAAGGGCAGCAGGCCCACGGTTTCGGTGGGCGGGCCGCTGCGCGCGAGCCGCAGGGCGGCTGCGCGGTCGGCCGGTGAGGCGCCGGGCAGGGTGCGGCACACCGCCTCCAGGACGTCGGCGTACGGGCTCCCGTGGTCGGCGAGTGCCATGCGCAGCAGTTCCAGGGCCGCGCGGTGCTCCTGGAGCGCCGTACGGCCCGGGCCCGGGCAGCGGGCGGCGAACTCCAGGGCCAGCGGCAGGAAGTCGGGCAGTTCGTCCGCCGGTGGCTGCCAGCCGTGGCGGTGGTAGAGGTGCTTCCAGCGCAGCAGTGCCTCGCCACGGCGGCGGGTGTCGCCGTCGGTCCAGTAGGTGAGGTGCAGGGTACGGCGGCGGCTGCGGTCGAAGGTGTCCACGTAGCGCGCGGACAGCTCCAGCTGCGGTACGCCGGCGACGGCGGCACAGAAGCGCAGCAGCAGCGCGGCCTCGTCGCCGCCGAGCGGGCCCAGGCCGCCGCTCACGAGGTCGAGGCGCTGCGGCCAGTCCCCGTCGGGATGCGACAGCAGCAGGGAGGCGGCCTGGTGGAGGGCGGCGGTGCGGCTCACGGCTGCTCCCGCCGGGGGAAGAGGCCGGTGGGACTGCCCTGGCCGTTCCAGTTGAGGAGGTTGACGCGGCCGCCGAGGGGTCCGGTCGGTCCGGTGGCCCCGGGCCCCGGACCGGCTGCGGGGCCGGCGAGCGCGGCGTGGAAGGTGTCGGCCGTGTACATCCCCGGGCCGCCCTCGCCGTCGAGGCTGCACCCGGCGCCGGCGCCGGTGTGCTCGGAGTCCCGGACGGTGTACCCGGTGGGGATGACGTAGCGGTCCTCGTACTTGGCCACGGCCAGCAGGCGGTACATGGCCTCGATGCCCTCGGCGTCCATGCCGACCGATCCGGCGATGGCGGGGTCCTGTTCCTCGCCGAGGTTGATCCGCCGCATGTGCGCCCGCATCGCGGCCAGGCGGCACAGGGCCGCCTCCACCGGGGCGGCGTCGCCCGCGGTGAACAGCTCGGCCAGGTAGCCGACGGGGATCCGCATCGAGTCGATGGCGGCGAAGAGCGTCGCCGGGTCCTCGCCGTCGTGCCCCGTGGCCGTCAGCGAGTCCACGATGGGGGACAGCGGAGGGATGTACCAGACCATCGGCAGGGTGCGGTACTCCGGGTGCAGCGGGAGCGCCACCCGGTACTCGCTGACGAGCGCGCGTACGGGAGAGCGGCGGGCGGCGGTGATCCAGTCGTGCGGGATGCCGGCCTCCTCCGCCGCGAGCTGCACGGCGGGGTCCTCGGGATCCAGGAAGCAGTCGAGCTGCGCCTCGTACAGGTCCTTCTCGTCGGGGGTGGCGGCGGCGGGGCCGACCCGGTCGGCGTCGTAGAGGACGACGCCGAGGTAGCGCAGGCGGCCGACGCAGGTCTCGGAGCACACGGTCGGCTGGCCCGCTTCGATGCGCGGGTAGCACAGGGTGCACTTCTCGGCCTTGCCGGTGCGGTGGTTGAAGTACACCTTCTTGTACGGGCATCCGGTCACGCACATGCGCCAGCCGCGGCAGCGGTCCTGGTCGACGAGGACGATGCCGTCCTCGATGCGCTTGTACATCGCCCCGGACGGGCACACGGCCACGCACGACGGGTTGAGGCAGTGCTCGCAGATCCGCGGCAGGTGGAACATGAACGCCTGCTCGTACTCCAGGCGGACCCGTTCGTTCATCTTCTGCAGCACCGGGTCCCCGGCCAGGTGCTCGGGTCCGCCGCCCAGGTCGTCGTCCCAGTTGGGCCCCCACGTCACCTCGGTGGGACGTCCGTCGATCAGGGAGCGGGGGGCGGCCGTGGGCACGTCGTCGCCGAGCGGGGCGTTGACCAGGTTCTCGTAGTCGTAGGTCCACGGCTCGTAGTAGTCGGCCAGGGAGGGCAGGTGGGGATTGGCGAAGAGGGTGGCGAGGCGGCGGGCCCGGCCGCCGCTGCGCGGCACCAGGCGGCCCCGCTTGAGCTGCCAGCCGCCCCGCCACTTCTCCTGGTCCTCGTAGGAGCGGGGGTACCCCTGTCCCGGGCGGGTCTCGACGTTGTTGAACCACATGTACTCGCTGCCCGACCGGTTGGTCCAGGTCTGCTTGCAGGTGACGGAGCAGGTGTGGCAGCCGATGCACTTGTCGAGGTTCATGACCATCGCCACCTGGGCCATCACCCGTCCGATGGGCGCTTCGCTTCGGGGCATCAGTACGTGACCTCCTGGGAGCGGCGCCGGATGACGGTGACCGCGTCGCGCTGGTTTCCGGTGGGGCCGTAGTAGTTGGGGGCGAAGCAGAGCTGGGCGTGGCCGCCGATCAGGTGGGTCGGCTTGATCAGCAGGCGGGTGAGGGCGTTGTGGACGCCGCCGCGCCGTCCCGTGGTCTCGGACAGGGGCACGTTCACCAAACGTTCCTGCACGTGGTACATGAAGACCGTGCCGGGCGGCATGCGGTGGGAGACGACGGCGCGGGCGACGACCACGCCGTTGGCGTTGACCGCCTCGATCCAGTCGTTGTCCGCGGCGCCGACGGCCGCGGCGTCCTCGACGCTGAGCCAGATGACCGGGCCGCCCCGGGCCAGGGTCTGCATGAGCAGGTTCTCCTGGTATTCGGAGTGGATGGACCACTTCGAGTGCGGGGTGAGGTACCGCACCGTCACCGACCGCCGGCCGTCCTCCGCGTCGCGGCGCGGGTCCCCGCCCAGGGCGGCGAGGTCCAGCGGGGGCCGGTAGACGGGCAGTTGCTCGCCGTACTCGGCGATCCACTCGTGGTCGAGGTAGAAGTGCTGGCGGCCGGTGAGGGTGTGCCAGGGCTTGCGGTGCTCGGTGTTGATGGTGAAGGGCGCGTAGCGGCGGTCCGCACCTTCCTTGCCGGACCATTCGAAGCTGGCGCCGACCTGAACCGGGCGGGCCTGGGTGTCGGAGAAGACGATGCGCCGCTCGGCGACGGCGGCGGCCAGGTCCGCCAGGCCGCTCGCCGCTCCGCAGCGTACGGCCAGGTCGCGGAAGCCTTCGGCGGCGATGCGGCCGTTGGTCGTGCCCGACAGGGCGAGGATGGCCTCGCACATCTTGACGTCCGTGTCGAGCAGCGGCCGTCCGCGGGCGGCGCCTTCGCGGGCCGTGCCGCAGCGTTCGGCGAGCCAGTGGGACTCCGCGTTGGTGTGCACGGTGGTGCCGCGCACCTGCATGCCGTGTTCGTCGGGAAGCGGCCCGAAGGCCGCGAGCTGGTCGGCGAGCGCGGTGTAGTCGCGTTTGACGAGGGTGTACCGGGGCCGGGTGGGGCCCTCGGCCGGCGCCTCGTCCGGTGTGTCGTGCTGGAGCGCGGTGGCGACCAGGTCCCAGGAGTCCTCCAGGCGGCCCCGGGCGAGTTCGCCGACCTTCGCGGCCAGGTCGTGGAAGATCTCGAAGTCGGTGCGGGCCTGCCACGGCGGGTTGATCGCCGGCGAGAAGGCGTGCACGAAGGGGTGCATGTCCGTGCTGGACAGGTCGTGCTTCTCGTACCAGGTCGCGGCGGGCAGCACGAGGTCGGCGAAGAGGGTGGTGGAGGTCATCCGGAAGTCGAGCGCGAGGAGCAGGTCCAGCTTGCCGCGCGGCGCCTCGTGCTGCCAGGCCACCTCCCGCGGCCGGTGCTCCTCGGGGGCCTCCGCGGCAGAGGCGTTGTCGGAGGCGCCCAGCAGGTGCCGCAGGAAGTACTCGTTGCCCTTGGCGGAGGAGCCGATCAGGTTGGCCCGCCACACCGTCAGTACGCGCGGCCAGTTCGCGGGATCGTCGGGGTCCTCGCAGGCGAAGGAGATCCGGCCCGCCTCCAGCTGCTGCTCCACCCAGGCCGCCGGTTCCCTCCAGGACGCGTGGGCCTGCCGGCCCAGTTCCAGGGGGTTGGCCGAGAACGTGGGGTAGGACGGCATCCACCCCTGGCGCACCGACCGCGCCACGAGGTCTGCGGTGTGGGCGCCGGCGAAGGTGCCGCGGGCCGTCGGCGCGGTCAGGGCGTCGGCGGCGAACCCCTCGTAGCGCCACTGGTCGGTGTGCAGGTACCAGTACGGAGTGCCCGCCATCTGCCGGGAGGGGCGGACCCAGTCGGACGCGGTGGCGAGCTGCTGCCAGCCGGCGTACGGCCGCACCTTCTCCTGGCCCACGTAGTGGGCCCAGCCGCCACCGTTCACGCCCTGGCAGCCGGTGAGCAGCAGGAGGGAGAGGAAGGAGCGGTAGATCGTGTCCGAATGGAACCAGTGGTTGGTGCCGGCGCCCATCACGATCATGCAGCGGCCGCGGGTCTGTTCGGCGGTGCGCGCGAACTCGCGGGCGGCGCGGACCACGGCGGCGGCGGGCACGGAGGTGATCTCCTCCTGCCAGGCGGGGGTGCACGGCACCGAGGCGTCCTCGTACGCTGCCGGCCACTCCCCGTCGAGCCCGCTGCGGGCCACCCCGTACTGGGCGAGCATCAGGTCGAACACCGTGGTGACCAGGCGGTCGCCGAGGCGCTGCACGGGGACGCTGCGCACGAGCTCCTCGCCCGCCCCCGCCCCGTCGAAGCGGGGCAGGACGACCGCGGCGCTGGGCCCGTCCTCGCCGTCGTAGAGGCTCAGGCGCGGGTCGATGTCCCCGAGGTCCAGGTTCCAGCGGCCCTCGCTGAACTTGGACCAGCGGTCGCCCAGGGTGCCGTTCGGGACGACCGGCGCACCGGTGACGGCGTCCATCAGGACCGGCATCCAGCGGCGCGTCGCCTCGTCCTGCACGTCGTGCGGGAGGCGCAGGCCGGCGGCGGTCACGAAGCGGCCGGGCACGTGCCGCCCGGACTCGCGCTCCTCCAGCTCCACGAGGAACGGCAGGTCCGTGAACCGCTGGGCGTAGTGGGTGAAGTACGCAACCTGCCGGTCGACGAAGCACTCCTTGAGGATGACGTGCCCCATGGCCATGGCCACGGCTCCGTCGGTTCCCGGGTGCGGGTGGAGCCACTCGTCGGCGAACTTGGTGGCATCCGCGTAGTCCGGCGAGACCACCACGACCTTCTGGCCGCGGTAGCGCGCCTCGGTCATCCAGTGGGCGTCGGGGGTACGGGTGACGGGGACGTTGGACCCCCACAGCATCAGGTAGGCGGCGTCCCACCAGTCCCCGGACTCCGGTACGTCGGTCTGGTCGCCGAAGACCTGCGGCGAGGCGACCGGCAGGTCCGCGTACCAGTCGTAGAACGACAGCATGGGCGCGCCGATCAGCGCGTGGAAGCGGGCCCCGACGGCCTGTGAGGCCATCGACATGGCCGGGATCGGGGAGAATCCCGCGATCCGGTCGGGGCCGTGCTCGCGCAGGGTGTGCACGTGCGCGGCGGCCGCGATCTCCAGGGCCTCCTCCCAGCCGATGCGGACCAGGCCGCCCCTGCCGCGGGCCGCCTGGTAGCGCCGCCGCTTGTCCGGATCGGAGGTCACCTCCGCCCAGGCGGCGACCGGGTCCCCTCCCAGACGCTGTTTCGCCTCGCGGAACATCTCCACCAGCACTCCCCGGGCGTGCGGGTAGCGCACGCGCGTGGGCGAGTACGTGTACCAGGAGAACGAGGCTCCGCGGGGACAGCCGCGCGGCTCGTACTCCGGCCGGTCCGGGCCCGTGGAGGGGTAGTCGGTCGCCTGCGTCTCCCAGGTGATCAGGCCGTCCTTGACGTACACCTGCCACGAGCAGGAGCCGGTGCAGTTCACCCCGTGCGTGGAGCGCACCACCTTGTCGTGGGCCCAGCGCTCGCGGTACGGGGTGTCGTTGACCTCCTGGTCGGCCCGGAACACCGTCCGGCCGTCCGCCGTTCCGGGCGCCCGGCTGAGCAGCCGCCCGGCCTGCAGCAGCCGGTCCGCGATGGCGTCCGCTGCCCGTTCTGTCGTGGCCCTGCCCCTGCCGCGCTTCACGTGGTGGCCCCTTCCGGGAGACGGGCGCAGCCGTCCCGATGCGGGGGCCGGCTCACCGTGGGTGGTCGTGCCCCAGGCTGCCCCGGCGGGCGTTTGTGACGCGGATCACCCTTCCGCGGGTTGAATGTATCGAGAACGGATCTTGGTGAGCTCTTGGCTCACGGGTGGCGCCGCGGGCCGGCCCTCAGCGCCGGGACTGCAGGTGGGGCTGTCCTCCCGGGTCCGGCGCGGCGGGGTCGACGGTCACCGTGATGGCCGTTGCGCCCAGCACGCTGACCAGCGCGAGCCCGGCGAGGAGCCCTCGGGAGCGGGAGGACTTGCGGTGCCGGGCGGGGGCGCGCCGGCCCCGCGGGGGCGGCCCGGCGGCCGGCGCGGGCGAAGCGGTCGGGAGCTGCTGCGTTCCGGAGCGCGGGGCGGTCTCGGCCCGGGGGGCGGGAGCCCGGGGTGCGGAGTACTGGTTCATCGGAAGCTCGGGGTCCTCAGTAGGTGAAGCACTCGGTGTGGATGCGACCGGAGGGGACGCCCGCCCGGACCAGTGCGGCAGTCGTCGCATCGGCCATTCCGGGCGGCCCGCAGAGGTAGACGTCGTGGTCGGTCAGGTCGGGGACGAGCGCCCGCAGGGCCTGGGGGGCGAGCGGGTCGTACGCGGCGTCGGAGCGCCCCACCAGGTAGTGCAGAGCGGCCTGGCGGTCTGCCGCAATCGCCTCCAGCTCATCGCGCAGGACCAGCTGACCGGCGTCGCCCGCGCGGTAGAGCAGGGTGAGGTCTCCGGGGCCCGCGGGCAGGGATTCGAAGAGGGCGCGCATCGGGGTGATCCCGATGCCGCCGGCGATCAGCAGCACCTTCGGGCGGGTGCGCCGCCGCCCGGTGAGTGCGCCGAACGGGCCGGTCGCCAGGACTCTGGTGCCGGGCCGCAGGCCGCGGACCCGCCGGGTGTGCCCGCCGAGGGCCTTCACGGTGATGCGGAGGCGGTCGTCGCGGACGGGCGCGGAGAGGGAGAACGGCAGGGCGGTGTGCCACAGGCCGCCCCTCAGGAACCGCCACCGGAAGAACTGGCCCGGCTCCGCCTGGAGTTCGCGGAGCCTGCCGCCCTCGATCGTGACGGAGACGACGTCGGGTCCCTCCCGCTCGACGGTGGCGACGCGCAGCCCGTGCCGCAGCGCCTGGCGGACCGGCACGATCCCGCGGTACCAGGCGAGCAGTACGCCGACGACGGTGTGCAGCAGGGCCCAGAACCAGGTGGTGAGGCCCGTGACGCAGACGTCGGGGCCGGCGAGCTGGTGGACGAAGCCGAGCGCGGCGGCGAGGTACGTGAGCAGGTGGATGCCGCGCCACGCCTCGTGCGAGACCCGGCGGCGCACGGCCCGGGCGGAGACCAGCCCCACGCCCGCCAGCAGGGCGGCTGCGGCGTACGCGGCGGTGACGGCCGGGTAGCGCAACAGGGCCCCGGTGGCGGTCAGCAGGTCGGTCCCGGTGCGCAGGGCGTACACCAGGAGGGCGAACAGCCCGTGGGCGGCGCACAGGACCAGGACCCACCGGCCGCCGAAGGCGTGCCAGCGGGCGAGGCGGTCGGCGCCCACGCCGTGCTCGACCGCCGGTACGCGTGCCATGAGGAAGAGCATGACGAGGATCCCGTAACCGGCGAGCAGCCCGGTGAGGTGCGCGGCCGCGCCGATCAGCTCGTCGGGCCGGGCAGACGGGTGCACCTGGGCGGCCCACAGCGCGATGACGGCGGCCGCTCCGGCGGCCAGGGCGGCGCGCAGGCGCTGGGGCGGTGTCTTCATCTGCGGCATGCCGTGCGGGGAGTGCGCGGGAGCGTCATGCCAAGTCCCTTTCACTCGGTGATCGTCGTTCTCCCCTGCCTGCCGTTCCGGCGCAGCACCGGGGACGACCCGCAAGGGACATAGCAGCGGCAACTATGTGCAAATTCGTTCGCCCCGGGCAATGACGAGGAACGCAGAATGACTTCCGTCACGCGCGACGGTTTGCGCTATATGTCCGTACACGTGGCATATGGACGGGCCCTGGGAACTCGTCGACGGTCCCCTGCCCGCGCGCTTTCGGCTTTGCATTCCTGCAGGACAGAGGCGCGGGAACGGGCCGCCTAGCACGCCCGGGGTGCTCGCTTGGAGAAGTCTTTACGCTTCCGCTGGACGGTCCGGTCCCGGCCGTCCGTCCGTCGGCAGCGCGTGGGCCCCAGGACGGACCCGCCGCCGTGACGGTGGCGCCTGGGATGCGGCGGTCCACCGCTGATCGCAGCATGGAGGAGTGACCGTGCGGGCGGCGCTGCCGCCGGCGAGCACCTTCCTGGCGGAGGCGATGATGGCCGAGCCCGAAACAACCAAGACCGCCCACCGCGGCACCGGTGTCTTCTTCGGCTTCCTGCCGTGGATCATCTTCGACGTCGTGGCCGGCCCCAGCACGTGGCAGCTCGCCGCCTTCACCGCGCTCGTCGCCGCGGTCCTGCTCGGCGTCCCGGAATTCCGGCGGGGCAACGCCCGCGTCCTGGAGGTCACCGGGCTCGTCTTCTTCGCCGTGGTCAGCATCCTCTCCCTGGTCCTCGACCGCAACGACCTCCTCTGGCTGGAGACCTACGCACAGCCGCTGTCGAACGGCATCATCGCCGTGGTGGCCCTCGGCTCGCTGGCCTTCACGCCGTTCACGGAGAGCTATGCCCGGGAGTCCGTACCCCCCGAATTCTGGAACTCCCCCCTCTTCAAGCACACCAATCGCGTGCTGACCGCGGTGTGGGGCGGCGTGTTCGTCGCCAATACGCTCCTGGGGCTGCTCGCCGTCCACACCCGCCTCAGCGGGGACTGGCTCAACTGGGTCATCCCGGTGCTCCTGATCGTGTTCGCCGTCAAGTTCACGTCGTGGTACCCCGGTCGGGCCCGCGAACGGACCGCCCATCGCGTGCGATGAGGGAAGCGTCCCCCGGTTCGGCTCGTGAACCGGAAGGATTTCAGGGCGTCTTGGCTAGGATGAGCGGATGATCGAAATTCGTCGCGCCGCCCCCGGGGACGGGGAGGCGCTGGGTGAGATCCACGCCGCGGCCTGGGAAGCGGCCTACGCTCCCTTCTTCGAGCCGTCGTTCGCCGCGCGTGCCGTCCGGAGCAGGCGCACCCGGTGGCACGAGCGGATCACGGACGGGCCGACGACGATCCTGCTCGCCCTCCTCGACGGCCGCCCCGGCGCACTGTCCTTCTTCGGCCCGTCCGAGACCCGGCCGCAACTCGCGGAGATCCACAGCTTCTACGCCCATCCGGACAGCTGGGGCAGCGGGATCGCCTCCGCGTTGATGGCCGAGGTGCTGCGCTGCATGGGCGAGGACGGATTCGCCCGGACGCACCTCTGGACACTGCGCAACACCCCCCGTTCCCGCCGCTTCTACACCAAGTGCGGCTTCGCCGAGTGCGGCACCACACGCGCCTTCGATTTCGGCGACGGCAAGCCCCTCGAACAGGTGGAGTACGAGCGGGCCCTGTGACGCGGCCCTGACGGATCGCGGCCGGCATCAGCGCACCAACGTGCGCACGTTAGTGTTCGCGCGTGAGTCTTTATGTCGTGATGGGATTCGGGCCCGCCGGGGCGGCCACCGCCCGGCTGCTGGCCGGGCAGGGGCACTCCGTACGGGTCGTCACCAGGTCGGGCCGGAACCCGGAGCCCGGTATCGAGCACGTCGTGCTGGACGCGATGGACGGCGAGCAGCTGACCGAGGTGACGCGGGGTGCGGCCGCGATCTTCAGCTGTGCCGCCCCGCCCTACCCCCGCTGGACGAGGGACTGGCCGCCGCTTGCCTCCGCGGCCTGTACGGCGGCCGAGGCTACCGGGGCCGTCCTGGTCATGCTGGGCAACCTCTACGGCTACGGACCGGTGGACGGCCCCATGACCGAGAAGCTGCCGCTCGCCGCGACCGGCCCCAAGGGGAGGGTGCGCGCGCAGGTGTGGGAGCAGGCGCAGGAGCTGCACGAGCAGGGTCGTGTCAAGGCGGTCGAGGTGCGGGCCTCGGACTTCTTCGGGCCCGGCGTGACCGACGGCGGGCACCTGGCCGCGCGGGTCATGCCACGGCTGCTGCGCGGCAAGCCGGTCTCCACCCTGGGGGATCCGGACGCTCCGCACAGCTGGACCTATCTCCCCGACGTGGCCGGGGCGCTGGTCGAGGTCGCGGGTGAGGAGCGGGCGTGGGGCCATGCCTGGCACGTCCCCACGGAGCCGGCCCTGTCCACCCGGGAGATGGTCGACCGCCTCGCCGCCCGGGCGGGGACGGGGCCGGTCGCGGTGCGCGGACTCCCGCCGGCCGTGCTGGGCGCGGCGTCGGTCTTCTCCCCGCTGATCCGCGAACTGAAGGAGGTCCGCTACCAGTTCGACCGTCCGTTCGTGGTCGATTCCAGCGCCTACGAGGCTGCGTTCGCCCTGCGGGCCACCCCCGTCGACGAGCAGATCCGGGCCACGGTGGACTGGTGGCGTGAGCGACTGGCCAGCACGGGCTGACGGGCTGACGGGCTGACGGGTGATCCGAGACGGTGACGGCATCCACAGGCGGTGCAGCCCCCGGGCGGGAGCACCGCCCCGCCGTCGTCCTGACCGGTCGGCGGGCCGCGGGCGGCCGTCGGGCTGTCAGTGGGGCGTGCGACGATGCGAGACATGATCGTCTCGATGGAATCCCTGCTGCCGGCCGGCGGTGCGCACGCCTCGACCACGTACGCCGACTGGGCCGCCGCCCACGACCCGGACGCGGCCGGGACCGCGCGCGGTCTCATCGAGGACATGCGCACCGAGCTCGGCCGTTCCTGGACCAAGCCCGGCCGGTTCCTGGACACGATGGCGGCGCGGGCGCGGCGGCTGCCGCCGGCGCACCTGCCGTGGTTCTGGGACACCGTGGGCCACCGGTTGATCGGGTACGGGAGCCGGCCGGGCGGGCGGGCCTATGCTGCGGCCCGGGCGGCCGAGGCGCAGCACGGGCTTGCGGTGGACCCCGGCTACCGCCGGGCCAACGCGCTGCTGTTCGCGGCAGGCGGGGCCATGCCGGCCAAGGAGTTCGGCGCGCATCAGCGGTTCCTCGCCGAGACGCTGGAGCCGGCCGCCGCGCACACGGCGCTCGAAGCGTTCCTGACCGCGTGGGCGGGCTCGGCGGCGGACCTGCCGGCGGATCTGGTGCGCCGGGTGCGGGCCTCGGCGAAGTCGGCCGGGCACGGGGACGCGGAGGTCGCGCGCATGGTCGGCGCGATCCTGTCGGTGACGCGGAAGAAGGCCGTACCGGACGCCCTGCTGGGCGCCGCGGCGCCGATCCTGACGGCCCATCCGCCCACGGACACGGTCGCCGCCGGGCTGGTGGAGGTCTTCCCCGACGGGGTCACCGACGGCGGGCCGTGGCTGCGGGTGCTGACCGGCTGCGGCGCCGCGGACGCCATGGCGGCCGGGCGGCTGGTGCCGGAGGGCGGACTGCACCACTGGGTCGGCCGCTTCGTGCACATGTACCAGTACGCGGCCCAGTCCGGCGGCGGGGTCGGGCGGCAGCAGCTGCCGGTGGAATTCCTCGACCTGGTGGGCCGGTGGGGGCCGCGGCTGCGGGCCGAGGGCACGCCGGTGACGGTGCACACCACCCGGCACCACTACCAGGGATTCGACGCGGACGTGCTGGACGCCCTCCTGGCGGCCGGGGTGGCGGTGGTCGACCCCGGTCCGGAGATCCGGATGCGGTTCTGGGGCGAGCGGTCCCGGCGCGACCTGGCCGCGCTGGCCGCCGACCCGGTCTTCGGCCCCCGGTTGGAGGGCACCGTCCACGCGGGGCTGCTGCCGGGGTGGGCGCCGTCGCGCCGGCGCCGGGCCGGCTCCGCGGTGACACTGCTGCCGGGCAACGAAGGCATCGCCCGCGAGGTCGCCGGGCGCGTGGGCAAGCTCGTCGACACCGTCGCGGGCGGCGGCATGGCCGGAGCCGAGGAGGCCGTGGCCGAACTGGACACCCTGCTGGACCGGCCGACGGTGACGGCGCTCGGCGGGATCGCCGACGCCCTCGCCGAGGCGGGCGCGGCGGGTGCACTGCGGCGCTCGCTGGCGGCCGGTCTGCCGGAGGAACTGGCCTGGCCGGCCCTGGAGTCGGTGTACGCGGAGTTCGCGGCGGACGCCGCTCCCGAGGAGGCCGCGGACGCGGTGCTGCCCGGGGTGGCGGGGGTCACCGCCACCTGGCCGGTGCTCACCGTCTTCGGGCGGGACCGGGCGGTCGCCGTCGCCCCGGACGGGGTGCGCGGCTCCTGCCGGTTCACGGTGCCCGACGGGGCGACCATGTTCGCGGTCCACTACGTGGGCGGCTCCTTCCTGGTGAGCTGGACCCTCGCTCCGCGCCCGTACCACTGCGACACCGCCGTCTGGGCCGACCGTCCCGAGGAGCCGTTCACGCCGGACGAGCCGGGCGGCCTGGTGCCGTTCGGCGGCAGCCTGGACGGGGCGTACGGCTTCCAGTTCGAGACCGCCGACGGGGGCGGGCGGCACGGCGGCCGCCGGGTGCTGCGCCCGGGCGGCCGGGAGGGCATCGACCGGGACGAACTGCAGCTCGGCGACGGCTCGCGGATCTGGACCAACGCCGTCTTCGGAAGGCGGCCGTGGGAGGTGGTGGACCCGGTCACGGGGGAACCGCGGGGCGAGGTGGCACTGCCCGGCTTCCCGGGCCGTCCCGTGAGCACCGGTCCGGCCGCGGAGCCGTCCGAGACCGGGATGGCCCTGGCCGTGGAGGCGCTGCAGCTGGCTCCGCTGCCCGCCGGTCTGGACGGCTCCCCGCTGGGGTGCCGGGACGGGCTGGTCGGGACCCGGGTGCTGTTCCGCACCCGGCACCGCGACCACGCGCCCGACCACTTCCTGGTGGAGAGCGTGGACGGGCGTACGGCCCGCTTCGACATCGACCGGCCGGGACAGGAGCCCTGGGGACTCTGGGCACCGCCGGAGGGGGCGGTGGAGGACGTGGTCCTCGCCGAGGCGCAGACCCGGACCGGCGTGCGCGCGTACACCGCAGACGGCGTCCTGCTGTGGGAGCTGGACGGGCACAGCTCGCCCCGGCACCCGCGGGGGACGCCGGTCCGGCAGGTCACCGTGTCGGGGGGCGTGGCCCTGCCTCCCGCCTTCTGGTACCTGCTGCGGACCCGGGACGCCGCCGGGTCCCGGGCGCTGCGGACCGTGCGACCGGAGACGGCGGACGCCCTGCTGACGGCCGCCCTCGCCGGTACGGAGGCACTGCGGGCCGCCGTGGCCCGGGAGGTGCCCGACGTCACCGACCCGGTGCTGGTGGAGGCGGTCGTGGCGGTGGCCGCCCGGGCCGCCCGGGTGGAGGAGCGCCGGCTCGCCCTGCACCGGCGGGTCACCCTGCTCGCGCAGGCACCCCCGGTCCCGCCGGTCCGGTCCACGCCGGACAGCGAGCTGATCCCCGCGCTGTTCGGGCTGGTCACGGACAGCGGCTACCGGGACGCCTGGCAGCGGACCACGTACCCGGCGCTGCCCGCGACGGTGAGTGCGCTGGCCGCCGACGGCGCCTGCCTGGCGGGGAGCATCTCCGAGGAGGTGCGCCGGCTCGCCCCGCCGGCGTTGCCGCGCAACTGGTCACAACTGCTGGGCGCGATCGACGCGGTGGCCTGGCGGGCCGCGGTGGCGCCGACGCCGGACGCGGCGCGGACCGCCCTGGTCGCACTGCTGGACACCTGGGCCGCTCAGCCGTTCGCCCGCGCGGGCGGCCGGTGGTGGGTGGGCCGCGCGCCGGGCGAGGTGCTGGACGCGCTGCGGGAGGCCGGCATCGCGGTGGCGGCGGGCGGCGGGCGGGGCGCGGGAGCGGGGCACTGGTTCGTGGCGCCGGCGTCCGAGGACGCGGGCGGCGATCCGGTGCCTGCGGCGGTGCCCGAGGCACGGGCGGTCCTGGTGGAGCGGGACGACGCGACGCGGCTGCGGGCCCTGCTCGCCGCGATCGACGCGCACGGGCCGGTCCCGGTTCCGGAGTCGGCGGCCGCCCGCTTCGCCGAACTCACCGGTGTGCGCAGGGCGGTGGCACGGCTCGTGGTGGCCGGTCTGGTCGGCTGCGCCGGCCGGGAGGAGGACCGTGCCCTGGCCCGCAAGGCCCCCTACCGGGCCACACCGCAGACGGCCGAGTCCTACGAACGGCTGCGCACCCGGCTCGGTGGCGCGGGCGCCCGGGCCGTCCTGGCGGCCGCGCTGCCCGAGGACCCGGCCGAACTGTGGCGGGAGGGCGGGGTCCTGGCGGCCGTGGAACGGATGGCCGGGGTGTGGCGGGACCGCCTCGGGGCGGTGCCCGTCGTCGACGACGAGGCGGCGGAGGCCCTGGAGACGGGGCTGGGGCTCTCCGAGGTGTGGGCCCGACGGCTCGCGGGCGGGTACGGGGCCGCCGCGGACGCAACCGTGGAGGCGGCCGGCTGGGAGCTGGCGGCGCGACCGCAGGGGATGGCCGTGGAGGTGCGGGCCGTGCCGCCGGCCGGACCCGAGCTGCCGTACCGCACCCCGGTCGGCCTGGATTTCCGGCAGATGGCGTGCGCGGTGGTGTGGGCGTGGACGGACCGGCCCGTCGGCGATCCGGCGATGGCCGGCGCGCAGGCCCTGTACGAACGGCTGCGGTGCGAGCTGGACCGCCCGGAGCTGCTGGTGGAGCTGCCCGGCGGGCGGGTGCAGGACACCTCGGCGCGGATCGCGCAGCGGTTCGGGCCGGAGCGGCTGCCGGTGGCGATGGACCGCCGCACCGAGGAGGGGCCGGCTCCGGTGACCGCGTACGACTCCGGTCCGCTGGTGGTGTGCGCGCCCGGCGGCTCCTCCTTCCTGCGGCCGGCGGCGGTGGCCGACCCGGAGGTCTGGCGGCGCGTCCGGGAGGTCACGGACCTGGGCGAGGAGCTGGACCGGGTGGCGCCGCTCCTGGTCGGCGGCGGCCTGGAGCGGATGATGCTGCGGGCCCGTTCGACGGCGGTGCCGGCCGGGGCGTACGAGGCGGATCCGCGGCAGTCCTGCCCGGAGCTGGTCGAACGCGCGGCAAAGGCGCTCGGGGTGGGCGCGGACGCGGCGGCGCTGTACCTCCAGGTGGCGACGCTGGCCGCACCCACCGACCGGAACGTACGGCGGTGGAACGGCTGGTCGGCGAAGCGGCACGCCGAGGCCCGGACGGAGCTCCTGGGCACGGGCGCAGTGGTGGAGGCGAAGCGGGCGCGGGCCGGCCGCTCCGTGTTCCTGCCCGGCGACTGGACCGAACTCAAGGCCCCGCACCTGCCCTTGGAAACGGCGAAGCTTGCGACGCACCTGGTGCGGCCGCTGTGGGGCGGTCGGATCCACTCCCCGTTCGGGCGGATCCTGCCGACGGCACCGCTGCACGAGATGTTCACGGAAGCCTGGGAGCGGCTGCACGGCGAGGCCGGCGGTACCGGCTGAGGTCCGCGACCGGCGGCCGGTACCGACCCCTGGATGGGGGTCGGCACCGGTCCGTACGCCGACGTCGGGCTCCCTCCCTGCGCCGTCGGCGGTGGCAGGCGCCCGTGCCCACCGCAGGAGCGGGCAACAGGCCGGGGATCCGCCGGCCCCCGGAGAACCGGTATCCAGCGGGGCACTCTCTCGCCCCAGGGCTGGACCAGGCCCATCTGTCACCGGCCCGCGCCCGGCTGCCATCCGGCCGGCAGGGCGGGCAGGTCCGCGCGCGTGAACGTGAAGCTTCCTTCGGTGACCGGGGCGAAGGGAGCGGGGGCCATGCAGGTACCGACCCGGGGCATGACGGGCTCGCCGCCCACGACGTCGAGGTTGCCGACGCCCCGGCTGAAGGCGAACCGGCCGCGACCGCGAGCGGCCGGGCAGCCCGGCCCACGGCCGAGGCGAAGGAGGGACGGTCCACAGCCGCCGAGGTCTTCATCTCGCCGGGAACCGCGAAGATCCACGCCGCCGACATCCAGACCGAGCTGAAGACCGGGAACCGCGTCGGCATCGCCGCCTGGGCCGGGCAGGGGGCCGGCCACCCCGGAGCCGTGGGCCGGCGTGCGGACCCGCCGGACTTTTCGCAGGCCCGCGGCGGGGTAGCCGACCAGGGAAAGAGAGCGCGGCAGGACAGACGAGGAGCAGCGGTGATCACTCAGGAGCAGCTCGCAGCCATGGCCGGCTGCACGGCTTACACGAGCGGGGGCCAGCGCGTGGGCGGGGTGGAGTACGTCCTGGTGGACGACACCACCGGCAGGCCCGAATGGGCACGGATCACCGACCGGGCCTCGGGGCTGGGCGGGGTCTTCGTCCCGCTGCGCCACGCGGTGCTGGAGGAGGGGCGCCTGGTCCTCCCGTATCCGGTGGCGGTGATCGAAGAGGCTCCGTGCGCGGCGCTGGACTGCGGCAGCGTGCTTTCCGTGGCGGAGGAGCAGCAGCTGTTCGGGCACTACGACCTGAGGGACGTCCGCGAGGAGGTCAACGCGGAGGCGGGCGCGGGCTGGGGACAGATGGACCGGGCGCAGGCCATTCACGAGGGCACGGCCGGCCACGAGCACACCCTGTCCCGTCTGCGGCCGGCCCGGCCCGGGCGGTGACCCGGCTCGGCTCGGCTCGGTGAACCGGGCCGGGCCGGGCGGGCCCGCCTGCCGCGTCAGACGGTGAGCACGGCCTTGCCCACGAGCGCGCGGGACTCGATCGCCTCGTGCGCCGATGCCGCGCGGTCGAGGGGGAAGGTGGCGCCGATCACCGGGCGGAGGGCGCCTTCCGCCGCCTTGCGCAGGGCCCGCCCCGCGAGCTCGGCGTGTTCGGGGGCGGTCAGCTGCACGTCGGCGATGCCGAGCAGGCGGACACCGCGGGCCGCCGCATCCGCCGGATCCACCCGGGCGAAACCGCCCGTGGGGGCGCCGTGGGCCGAGAACCGACCGCCCTCGGCGACCAGGGAGAACGCGGCCATCCCGACCTCCCCGCCCACCCCGTCCAGGACGACGTCCGCAGCCGCGCCGCCCAGTGCCTCGCGGGCCCGCTCCACCCACTCGGGGCGGGCCGCGTCGACGACGGCGTCCGCGCCCAGTTCCCGGACCAGGGCGGTCTTGCGGTCACCCCGGGCCACACCGATCACCCGTGCGCCCGCGGCCTTGGCCAGCTGGACCAGTACGGTGCCCATGCCGCCCGAGGCGCCCGTGATCACGACCTGGTCGCCCGGCCCGACAGCCGTGGTGGCCAGCAGCCGGGCCGCCGTCACGCCGTCGTGCACCAGGGCCGCGGCGTCCGTGAAGGAGACCTCGTCGGGTACGACGGCCAGCGCCTCGGCCGGGGCCACGGCGAGCTCCGCGTAGCCGCCGGTGGAGCCGATCGAGGCGACGACCCGGCGTCCGGTCCACGCCGGGTCGACGCCCTCTCCGGTCGCCCGGACCGTGCCGGCTATGCCGCCGCCGGGGACGTACGGAGGGACCACCGGGAAGAACTGCCGGCCCCAGCCGCTGCGCACCTGGGTCTCCACGTAGATCGTGTCCACGGCGGCGACGGCGACCAGCACCTGCCCCTGTCCCACCACGGGCTCGGGTACCTCCACCGGAACCAGTACCTCCGGACCGCCGAACTCGATCGCGTGTGTAGCGCGCATGGCACCCACCCCTCACCTCGGCCGCCGGACCCTCCGGCGGCCGCGCCGTGAGTCTCGAACATCAACTGCGGTTGAGGTCAAACGAGCAGGGCGCCGCCTTTCCCGGCTCCCGGCCGGCCCGCTCCGGTGTCGGCCGTCGGCGCGCCCGGGAGATCGGCTGGGACTCCGCCAACTCCAGTCGCCGCCCGGTGAATCCGGACCGCAGGCGCCTGTCGTGGGTGACCACGATCAGCGTGCCGGAGTAGTGGGACAGGGCCGCCTCCAGGTCCTCCACCACGGCCGGGGCCAGGTGGTTGGTCGGCTCGTCGAGCAGGAGCAGGTCGAGCGGGGCCGCCGCGACCAGCCGAGCCAGCTCCAGCTTCCGGCGCTGCCCGGCCGACAGTGCCCGTACCGGCGTGCCGAGGTCGGCAGCGGTGAGCAGGCCGAGGTCGGTGATCCGCCCGGCGCCGTGCGCGCCGAACAGCTCGACGGCGGACCGCGGTTCCCGTGCCAGCGGGTCGTCCTGCCGCAGAAGGCCGACGCGTGCGGGGGCGCGTACGGTGCCTTGCCGCGGGCGGAATTCACCGGCGAGCACGTGCAACAGGGTGGACTTGCCCGCGCCGTTGGGGCCGGTCACCAGCAGCCGCTCCCCCGGCTCCAGCCGGAACGAGAGGGGTGCCGGCCGGCCCGGCACGGCGAGTCCGTCGACTTCCACCACCCCTCCGTCCACCCCTTCGGCGGCGCCAGTGCCAGTGCCGGTGCCGGCAACGAAGCGGCCGGTGAAGGAGAGCGGCTGCGGAGGCCGCGGCACCGGGTCCTCGGTCAGCCGCTGCAGCCGTTCCCGGGCGTTGCGGATCCGGCTCGTCGCGCCGTGCGTGCGCGAGCGGGCCCGGAAGGCACCGGCCCCGCTGAACGCACGCGGTCCCTTGCGCGGGATCTCGCCGAGCCGTCCGACGTGGTGATCGGCGAGGCGGCCGGCCCGGCGGGTCTCCTCCTGCCATCGCGCGTACTCCCGCTCCCAGCGGGCCCGGGCGGTGGCGCGCGCGGTCAGGTGGCCGGCGTAGCCGTTGCCGTGGCGGTGGACGGTGTGCCGGTCGCGGTCCACTTCGAGGATCGTGGTCGTGACGCGGTCCAGGAAGAGCCGGTCGTGGGTGACGGCGACGAGCGTGCCGCGGTGGGCGAGGAGGTGTTCCTCCAGCCAGGCGACGGCCTCGTCGTCGAGGTCGTTGGTCGGTTCGTCGAGCAGCAGCAGCTCGGGCTCGGCGGCGAGGGCCGCCGCGAGGGCGAGCCGGGAGCGCTGTCCGCCGGAGAGCGTGCCGAGCCGGCGGTCCGGATCGAGCGGGGCGCGCTCACCGAGCCGGTGCAGGGTGGTGGCGACCCGGCGTTCGGCGTCCCGGCCCCCGCGCGCCTCGTATTCGGCCAGCAGCCGTTCGTAAGCGGCGAGTTCGTCCGGCCCGGCCAGGTGCAGCCGGGCCTCGGCCGTGCGGATGCGGCGCTCCAGGTCGCGCAGGTCTGCGAGCGCCAGGTCGAGCGCGTCGCCGACCCGCGCGGTGGCGGGCAGGTCGAGGGTCTGGGGGACGTACGCGGCGCCGCCGGGCGCCCGTACGGTGATCTCCCCGTAGTCGGGAAGCTCGCGGCCGGCGAGCAGCCGGAGGAGGGTGGACTTGCCGGAGCCGTTGTCGCCGACGACCCCGACCCGTTCGCCGGGGCGGACCGTACAGCTGACCCGGTCCAGGACGACGTGGGTGTCGTAGCGCTTGCCGACCTCGGACAGGACGATCTGGGTTGCGGCGAGTGGTGCAGTGCGCAAGCGGGTTCCTTCCGGTGGACGACAGGACGCGCACGAGCTGTCGAGACGAACCGTCTCGTCTCATGCAAGGCGTAACCTAGCGGCCTGCGCCCGGCGACGCAAGACGTTTCGTCTCGCCAGACGTCCGGCCCGCCGCACTCCTTCCACACTCCGCCCCTCGTCGGCTTCCGTGCGGTTTTGCGCCAACTCCGCTGCATGTAGCACGAGTTGATATGTCACTGACCTAACTTCTAGGGCATGCCGGTTCGCCCCAGGAGGTCAGATTGCAGTCCAGGCGCCACCTCGCCGCTGTCCGTGCGCTACGGCGTTCCCACCTGCTCATCGCCTTCGCCCTCGGCTCACTGCTGATCGGGCTGACTCCGTGGCTCGGGGCCGCCGGCCCGATGGCGGCCGGCCGCGCCCCGGCGCCCCGGCCCGGACCCACGCCCTTCGACCAGCAGGCGGCCACGCAGTCACCGCACCACGGCATCGTCCCCGCGAACGCCATGGAACCGGCGGCTCCCGTGCTCGACCGGACCGGCTGGACCGCCACGGCGAGTGACGAGGAGACCAGCAGCGAGAACGGCCGGGGGGCCAACGTGCTCGACGGCAACACCAGCACCATCTGGCACAGCAAGTGGAGCGGCACCCCCAGTCCCCTCCCCCACAGCATCACCATCGACATGCACCGCACCACGGTCGTCTCCGCACTGGTCTACGTTCCCCGCCCGGACGGGGCCAACGGGCGCGTCGGCGAGTACAGCATCAGCGCCAGCACGGACGGTCAGAACTGGGCGGGCCCCGTGGCCACCGGCACCCTCGCGGACGACGGGAGCGCCAAGACGCTCGGATTCGCCCCGCAGGGAGCCCGGTTCGTACGGCTGACGGCCCTCACCGAGGCCGGCGGCCGCGGGCCCTGGACCTCTGCCGCCGAAATCAACCTGCTGGGCGACCCCGGCACCCCGGAAGCCACCGTCGACCTGCCCCGGACCGGTTGGACGGCCGCGGCGAGCGACGAGGAGACCGGCAGCGAGAACGGCCGGGCGGCCAACGTACTGGACGGCAACTCCAACACCATCTGGCACAGCAAGTGGAGCGGCACCCCCACTCCCCTCCCGCACAGCATCACCATCGACATGCACCGCACCGCGGCCGTCTCCGCCCTCACCTACCACCCCCGGCCCGACGGGGCCAACGGCCGGGCGGGCGCCTACACCATCACCACCAGCACCGACGGCACGGCCTTCGGCGCGCCGGTCGCCGCGGGCACCTGGCGGGACGACGACACGGTCAAGACCGCCACCTTCACCCGCGCCGGGAACGCGCGCTTCATACGCCTGACCGTGACCACCGAGGCCGGCGCACGCGGTCCGTGGACCTCGGCCGGCGAGATACGCCTCAGCGGACCGGCGAACCCGGCCGTCCACGGGGCCTGGGACCGGATCACCGGTTTCCCCCTGGTGCCCGTGGCCACCGCCACCCTGCCGGGCGACAAACTGCTGGCCTGGTCCGCCTACGCGGTCGACCGTTTCGGCGGCAGCAACGGCTACACGCAGACCGCGATCCTGGACCTGAAGACCGGCAAGGTCACCCAGCGCCGCATCGACAACACCGGCCACGACATGTTCTGCCCCGGGATCGCGATGCTGGCCGACGGCCGGGTACTCGTGACCGGCGGCAGCAACGCGGACAAGGCGAGCATCTACGACCCGGCCACCGACGCCTGGTCCCCCACCACCCGCATGAACACAGCCCGCGGCTACCAGGCCATGACGCTCCTGTCCACCGGTGAGGCCTTCGTCCTGGGCGGCTCGTGGAGCGGAACCGCGGGTGACAAGGCCGGTGAGGTCTGGTCCCCCGGCACCGGAACCTGGCGGCCGCTCCCGGGCGTTCCCGCCACGCCGGCCCTGACGGCCGACCCGGCCGGACCGTACCGCGCCGACAACCACATGTGGCTCCATGCCACTTCGGGCGGGAAGGTGCTCCAGCTCGGTCCGAGCAAGCAGATGAACTGGATCTCCACCAGCGGCCGGGGCAGCATCACCGCCGCCGGTCCCCGGGCCGACAGCGGCGACGCCATGACAGGGAACGCCGTCGCGTACGACGTCGACAAGCTGCTCACCCTGGGCGGTTCCCCCGCCTACGAGAAGACCCCCGCAACCCGGCGCGCCTACACGGTGAGCATCTCGGGAGGCCAGGCGCAGGCCGCCCGTACGGGAGACATGGAATACGCCCGCGGCTTCAGCAACAGCGTCGTCCTGCCCGACGGCAAGGTGGCCGTCTTCGGCGGACAGGCCTACCCGGTGCCGTTCAGTGACGCGACCTCCGTGCTGACCCCGGAGCTGTGGGACCCGTCGACCGGCGGCTTCACCCCGCTCGCCACCATGGCCGTGCCGCGCAACTACCACAGCGTGGCGAACCTGCTGCCGGACGGGAGGATCTTCTCGGGCGGCGGGGGCCTGTGCGGTGACTGCGCGACCAACCACCCGGACGGGGCCGTCTTCACCCCGCCCTACCTGCTCAACGCCGACGGATCGCCGAAGCCGCGTCCCGTGATCACCGCGGGCGTGCCCCCCAGGGCGGCCCCGGGCGCCTCGCTGACGGTGAGCACCCAGTCCCCGGTGGCGTCCTTCGTCCTGATGCGGGCCGCGGCCGCGACCCACTCCACCGACAACGACCAGCGCAGGGTCCCGCTCGTGTCCCGGCCCGCGGGAACGGGCGCGTACACGGTGTCCGTCCCCGCCGACCCCGGGGTGGTCCTGCCGGGCACCTACATGCTCTTCGCCCTCGACGCCCAGGGGGTGCCGAGCATCGCCCGGTTCCTCACGATCTCCTGAGCCGCCCGGGGCCGCACGGCGCTCCGAACGCTCCGCAGGCCCCGAACGCCCGGCGCGGTCAGGCCGCCCCGGCCGCGCCGCGGAACGCGCGCCGGTAGCTGTCGGGGGGCACCCCGACGATCCGTTTGAACTGGCGCCGGAGCGTCGTGGCGGTACCCATGCCGGTGGCGAGGGCGACCGCCTCGATGCTCTGGTCGGTGGCCTCCAGGAGCTCCTGGGCCCGGCGTACGCGCTGGGTCAGGAGCCACTGGAGCGGCGTCTGCCCGGTCACCGACCGGAACTGCCGTCCGAGGTGGCGCGGGCTCGTGTGCGCGCGCCGGGCCATGTCGGTCACGGTCAACGGCTGGTCCAGCCGCTCCTGCACCCAGGCGAGCAGGTACGTCAGCGAGTGGTCCCCCGTGGCCTGCACCGGTGTGGCCACGAACTGGGCCTGGCCACCCGCCCGGTGGGGCGGCATGACGAGTCGGCGGGCGACGGAGTTGGCGATGGCGGCGCCGTGGTCGAGGTGGACCAGGTGGAGGCAGAGGTCCACGGCGGCGGCCTTGCCCGCGGCCGTGAGCACGCTGCCGTTGTCGGTGTACAGCACGTCCGGGTCGACCACGGCCCGTGGATGTCGGGCACTCAGTTCCGCGGTGTGCGCCCAGTGGGTGGTGGCCCGCCGGCCGTCGAGCAGGCCTGCGGCCCCGAGTACGAACGCGCCGGTGCACAGGGAGGCCACCCGGGCACCGGAGGCGTGGGCCGCGCGCACGGCTTCGACCAGCTCGGCCGGCGGCGGATCGTCGATGTCGGCGCAGGCGGGCACGATCACGGTGTCGGCGCCGACCGCAGGCTCCAGACCGTGCCCGGGCTGGACCGTGAACGGGCCGACCCGCACCGGTCCGGGCCCGCAGAGCAGTACCTCGTACCAGTCCTGCGCGGCTTCGCCCGGAGGATTGCCGAAGATCTCGCAGGCCACCGCGAGTTCGAAGTGGAGCAGTCGACCGGCGGTCAGCAGCGCGACGGTGGGCCTCTTCGAGGGCATGTCCGAAAGTGTACGGGTGATGTCGTTCCGGACCATCACGGTCGGGTCCCGCCTGCGCCGAGACTGGCCCCGTCAGCACATCGAGAACCGGGGGAACCATGAGTACAGCGGATGCGGTAGTGGTCTACGGGGCGACGGGGCACACCGGTCGCTTCGTCGTCGCCGAACTGCGCAGGCGCGGCTTCGCCACGGTCGTCTCCGGCCGTGACGCGGCGCGGCTGGAGGCGCTGGCCGCGGAGCGGGGGGACGTGGTGGTCCGGCCGGCCACCGTGGCCGACGCGGGCTCGCTGGACCGGGCCCTGGCGGGCGCCGCGGCCGTCGTCAACTGCGCCGGACCGTTCGCGGTGACGGCGGGCCCGGTGGTCGAGGCGGCCCTGCGCGCCGGGATCCCGTACCTTGACGTCGCGGCGGAGATCGAAGCGAACGCCTCCACGTTCGCCGACCATGCCGAGGCGGCCCGCGAGGCGGGCCTGCCCGTGGTGCCGGCGATGGCGTTCTACGGTGGACTGGGCGACCTGCTGGTGACCGCGGTGATGGACGGGCGCACCACGGCCGAGGTGGTGCACGTGGCGTACGGGTTGGACAGCTGGCGTCCCACGGCGGGCACCCGGGCGGCCGGCCGGGTGTCCCGGCAGCGCCGCGCGGGCCGCCGGGTGCGGTTCACGGACGGTGCGCTGCAATACCACGACGAAAAGCCCTCGCAGCAGGACTGGCTGTTTCCGGAGCCGCTGGGCCGGCGGGCGGTGATCGCGGAGTTCACAATGGCCGATGTCGTCACCGTTCCGAGCCACCTGGCCGTCCCCGAAGTCCGCACGTACATGACGGTCGAGGCCGCGAGGGACCTGGCCGAGGAGGACACCCCGGGGCCGGAGCCGGTCGACGCCCTGGGGCGGTCGGACCAGACCTTCGTCGTCGACGTCCTGGTCCAGGCGGATGGCGCGCGGCGACGCGCGACGGCCCGGGGCCGGGACATCTACGCGGTCACCGCGCCCCTGGTGGTGGAGGCCGTCCAGCGCATCCTGGCGGGAGAGGCGCGCACCACCGGTGTGGCCTCGGCCGGCGCGATGTTCGACGCGGCGGACTTCCTCCGTGCGCTGGAGCCGTACCTGTCGGTCGAGCTCCCGCGGCCCCCGCGGCTCCCGCACTGAGGACGGCGTGGTGCCCCCGTGCGGCGGGGCTTGTCGTCCGCCACCGCGGTACGGTCGAGGACGCGACACGGCCGGACGCTGCGGCCCGGAATGCCGGGCAGCAGGTCACGTACCCGGAGGAAGCCCATGCAGACCGTCACGCTGAACAACGGCGTCGAGATGCCCGTCCTCGGCTTCGGCGTCTACCAGATCCCGCCGGAGCAGACCGAGCAGGCCGTCACCGACGCCCTGGCCGCCGGCTACCGGCTCCTCGACACCGCGGCCGCCTACGGCAACGAGGAGGCCGTCGGCCGCGCCGTCGGGAAGAGCGGCATTCCCCGTGAGGAACTGTTCGTCACCACCAAGGTGTGGATCCAGGACGCCGGCGAGGACAACACCCGGCGCGCCTTCGAGCGATCGCTGGACAGACTCGGCCTGGACCACCTCGACCTCTATCTGATCCACCAGCCGTTCGGCGACGTCTACGGATCCTGGCGCGCCCTGCAGCGCCTCCACCGGGAGGGCCTCGCCAGGGCGATCGGCGTGTCCAACTTCTATCCGGACCGGCTGATCGACCTCATCGACCACAACGAGATCACCCCCGCGGTGAACCAGATCGAGACCCACCCCTTCTTCCAGCGCACCGCCGACCAGGAGCTGATGCGGGAGCGCGGCGTCCAGATCGAATCCTGGGGGCCGTTCGCCGAGGGCCGGAACAACCTCTTCTCCCACCCGGCCCTCACCGCGATCGGCGCGGAGCACGGCAAGTCCGTGGCGCAGGTCGTCCTCCGCTGGCTCGTCCAGCGGCAGGTCGTCGTCATCCCGAAGTCGGTCAGGGCCGACCGCATGGCGGAGAACATCGACGTCTTCGACTTCGAGCTCACCGCCGAGCAGATGGCCCGCATCGCCGCCCTGGACACCGGACGTTCCCTGTTCTTCGCCCACTGGGACCCGGCCGTCGTCAGCCGGCTCGGCAACGCCCGCACCCGTACCTGACCCGTACGCGGCCTGCCGGGCGCGGCGGCGGGGCGTCTCCGGACCGCCTGCGGGTCAGTGCGGCGGCAGTTGGTCGTACGTCTTGAAGGTGTAGGTCGCGGACAGTGTCATCGCGTTGCCCTGCGCCGCCGGGAGACCGAGCCGGTCGTTGACGAGACGGCCCAGCGGGCCGCAGCCCTCGGCGGCGGGTGCGGTGAAGAGCTCGTCCTTCGCGTCGAATGCGATGACCGGCGGGTTCTTCGAGACCCACCGGGAGTCGCCCACGCGCTGCAAGCGGATCTCCAGCGGGGCGTCGCCGCCGATGACGCAGCCCTGCGGCAGCAACGGGCCGATGGCGCGATAGCGGACGGTGAACAGGCCGAGGCTGTTGCCGACCGAGTAGAAGTCTGACCGGCCGCCGTACTCGGGCTGCAGGGACAGGGAGAGCAGCGGCGGAAGCCCGTGCCCGGCCGGGTTGCCGAGGAGACCCCCGGGGACGGGCGTCGGCTCGCTGCGCAGCGCGCCCCAGACCTGGCCCTTGCTCCCGTCGGGCATGGGGCCCTCGGCGTGGGTGAGGGTCATCGGTGCGAGTGCGGGGACGTGCCGGCTTCCGAGGGTCATCGAGCCGGTGGCGGTCAGGACTTCGCACTTCCACCGGGTCGCGTCGGCACCGGCCGGGAGGTCCGGGCAGTCGCTGAAGTCGTACGAAGGGACGGGAGGCGCCTCGGCGGCGGCCGCGGGCACGGCTGCCGCGGCGGTGACGGCGGCGGCGAGAGCGGCGGCGGCTGCGAGCGCTGCGGTCCGGCGGCGGACGGCGGAGGGGCGCCGGTCAGTGGTGGTCTGCATGTCCCTCAGACTGCCGCCCCGCCCACTGCGCCGGCCTCGGGGAAGTCCCTCACCCGACCCCGATCCGGCCCTGGCGTGGCCCTGACTTGACGTCAGGTGCGACCCTGTCGGGCCTCAAAGGCGAAACCAATGGGTGTTTTACCCCGTTTAGCCTCTGTTGTTCGCGGTCATGAGTGGTACATCTGTTGCCTGGATACGGAGAGACGATGACTGCGAAGCAGCCGCTTGAGGGAAACCCCGACCGGGACGCGACCGCCGGCGGCGGCGCGGTGCCCGGCAGGCCCGGACGGGATGCGCCGCCCCTGGC
Source organism: Streptomyces sp. NPDC006326 (assembly GCF_040612915.1). Taxonomy (NCBI): domain Bacteria; kingdom Bacillati; phylum Actinomycetota; class Actinomycetes; order Kitasatosporales; family Streptomycetaceae; genus Streptomyces; species Streptomyces sp. NPDC006326. The sequence goes on from NZ_JBEXRC010000025.1 coordinate 48,367, forward strand.
CGAGCCCACCGAACCGACCGGGCCGCCGCCTCCCAAGCCGGACCAGAGCGGCCCTGAGACGGTCAGCCCCACCGGCCAGCCCACCGGCGCGGAACAGGCCCGCAACGCCCAGAGCGGGGCGTACCTGACCACGGCGCAGGGCGCCCGGCTCCACGACACCGACCACTCCCTGCGGGCGGGTGCCCGGGGGCCGGTGCTGCTCCAGGACCACCACCTGCGCGAGAAGATCACCCACTTCGACCACGAGCGCATTCCCGAGCGCGTGGTGCACGCGCGCGGCGCCGCGGCGCACGGCGTGTTCCAGGCGTACGGGACGGCGGAGTCCGTGACCAAAGCGGCCTTCCTCGCCAAGGACGCCGAGACACCGGTGTTCGTCCGGTTCTCCACCGTCCTCGGCTCCCGGGGGTCGGCGGACACGGTGCGGGACACGCGCGGTTTCGCCACCAAGTTCTACACCGAAGAGGGCACCTTCGACCTGGTCGGCAACAACATCCCGGTCTTCTTCATCCAGGACGCCATCAAGTTCCCCGACATCATCCACGCCGGGAAGCCCCATCCGGATCGCGAGATTCCGCAGGCGCAGAGTGCGCACGACACGTTCTGGGACTTCGTCTCCCTGCACACCGAGGCCACCCACCACACCCTGTGGAACATGTCCGACCGGGGCATTCCCCGCTCCTACCGGATGATGGAGGGGTTCGGCGTCCACACGTTCCGCCTGGTGGACGCCGGTGGCGCCACGACGCTCGTGAAGTTCCACTGGAAGCCGAAGCTCGGCGTGCACTCGATGGTCTGGGAAGAGGCCCAGATCACCAGCGGGACGGATCCCGACTTCCACCGCCGCGATCTCGCCGACGCCATCGAGGCGGGGGCGTTCCCCCAGTGGGAACTGGGCATCCAGACCTTCCCCGACACCCCCGACCAGACCTTCGAGGGCATCGACCTCCTCGATCCCACGAAGATCGTTCCGGAGGAGCTCGCGCCCGTGCAGCCCATCGGGCTGATGACGCTGAACTCCAACCCGAGCAACTACTTCGCCGAGACCGAACAGGTCGCCTTCCACCCCGGCCACCTCGTCCCCGGCATCGACGTCACGGACGATCCACTGCTCGCGGGCCGGCTCTTCTCCTACCTCGACACGCAGATCAGCCGCCTGGGCGGGCCGAACTTCGGCCAGATCCCCATCAACCGCCCCCAGACCCCGGTCAACGACATGCTGCGCGACGGGATGCACCAGAGCGCCGTACACGCCGGGGTCGCCCCCTACCGGCCCAACTCGCTCGACGCGGGCTGCCCCTTCCTCGCGGGCGCCGACTCCGCCGCCTTCGTCGAGACACCCGTCGAAGTGCCCGCCGCGCGCAAGGTCCGGGAGGCACCCGCTTCGTTCGCCGACCACTTCACCCAACCGCGGCTGTTCTGGCGGAGCATGTCGGCGGTGGAGCGCGAACACATCATCGCGGCCTACACCTTCGAGCTGAGCAAGTGCTACGAGCAGGCCGTGAAGGAGCGCGTGCTGGGAGTCCTCGCCAACATCGACCCGGACCTGTGCGCGCAGGTCGCCGACGGACTGGGGCTGGCGGCGCCGTCCGCCACCGTCCCACCGGCGGACGTCGAACCGAGCCCCGCCCTGTCCCAGCTCGGCCGGTCCTGGCCGATCGACGGCCGGGTCGTCGGCATCGTGGCCGATCCGACCGCCGACCTGGACGGGGTCCGCGCCACGCGGGACGCGGCCCTGCAGGCGGGCATGGTGCCGCTCGTCATCGCCCCGACCGGCGCCGCCCTGGGCACCGGCGCACACCCGGACCGGCTCACCGTCCAGCGCACCTTCGCCAACGCCCGCTCGATCGAATTCGACGCCCTCCTGTTCTCCGGGATCCCCCGGGCGGGCGCCGATGCGCACGGCGCCCGCGACGCGAAGGCCGGCGGCCCCGGGAACGGCAGCGCGGACCCGCGGGTCCTGATGCTGCTCACCGAGGCCTACCGGCACGGCAAGGCGATCGGCGGGTGGAACGGCAGTTCCCCTCTCCTCGAAGCCGCCGGCATCGCGGCGGACCAGCCCGGCATCGTCCTCGCGGACGACGGCCCCACCGCCCTGGCGAAGATCACCCGGCTGCTGTCCGACCACCGCGTCTGGCAGCGCTTCCCCACCACCGTCTGACCACGGCCGGTACGTCCTTCCGGGGCCCGCGCGACCGTGGGACGGGAACCGCTTCACATGATCATGCGCTCTATCCTTGTGGCCGCCCCGGTCGTCGACGGACGGCCGGCCAGGGAACGGAGCGTGTGGTGCCACCGGAGGAAGCAAACGGCGAAGAGCTGGTCGGTACGGTACTCGGGGGGCGCTACCGGGTGACGGCCGTGATCGGCCGCGGCGGTATGGGCGTGGTCGCGCGGGCCGTGGACGAACTCCTCGACCGGGAGGTCGCGGTCAAGGTCCTGCGGGCGTACACCGACGCTTCCGGGTCCGAACTGGCGGATCTGCGCGCCCGGATGCAGCGGGAGGCCCAGGCCGCCGCCCGTATCCGGCACGGTGGCGTGGTCACCGTCCACGATGTGACCGAGGAGCGCGGGCTGCCGGTCATCGTCATGGAGCTCGTCGACGGCCCCTCGCTCGACAACGTGCTCGCGCAGCGCGGCAGTCTGGATCCGCGTGCGGCGGCGGCGGTCGGCGCCGAGATCATGTCCGCGCTGGACGCGGCGCACCGGGCCGGGGTCCTGCACCGGGACGTCAAGCCGGCGAACGTGCTGCTGGAGCCGGGCGGACGGGTGGTGCTCACGGACTTCGGCATCGCCAGCATGGAATCCTCCGGGGACGAGGCCCTGTCCAAACTGACGCGCAGCGGTGAACTCGTCGGTTCGCTCGACTACCTGCCCCCGGAGCGCGCCCAGGGGCAGGAACCCGGCCCTGCCTCGGACATCTGGTCGCTGGGCATGACGCTGTACGCCTGCGTGGAGGGCACGTCGCCGTTCCGCCGCACCTCCGTGTGGTCCACGCTGTCGGCGATCGTCACCGAGCCGCTCCCCGAGCCGCGGCGCGCGGGACCGCTCGCGCCCGTGCTGAAGGCGCTGATGGCGAAGGATCCGCGGAGCCGTCCCACCGCCGACCAGGCGCGGGCGATGCTGGAGCAGGTGGCGGCCGGCGCCACCTCGGACCTCGCGGCGCCGGCCGGCACGCCCGGCGCCGGCCCGGTTCCCGCGGCCGCCGCGCCGACTCCGACCGCGCCCTCGTCCATGGCGCCGCCGACCATGACACCGCCGTCCACGGCGCCGCCGACCGGCGCTCCGGCCCCCGCGCCTGCCGCATTCGGGCCGCCGCCGGCGGCGGCGTCCGCAGCGGGAGCCGGAGCGTTCCGCGAGCCCTGCCCCCAGTCCGCGTACGCCGGGTACGCACCGCCCGGTCAGCCGACGGTCCCCTCGCAGCTGCCCCCACCGCGTCGCGGCGGGAGCCGGGGGCGCAGGGCCGCCCTGATCGCCGGGGCGGCCGCCGCCGTCATCGCCGCGGGCGGCGCCACGTACGCGCTGGCCGGCCCCGACGGCTCGACGGGCCGTCAGCAGGCCCGGACGGCCGTGCCGCCGGGCGGCTCCCCCGCGGCCGGCGGCCAGGCCGGCGCAGGCGGCACGGCCCCGCAGACCTCAAGGCCCTCCCGGGGCGGCCCGGCCGGCGGCCCGTCCGCGCCCGTTTTCCCGGGACCGAAGGGAACCGGCAGCCCGTCACCACGGTCGACGGCCCCGGCAGCGGCCGGGCCCAGTCCCGTTCCGACGGCCTGCGGCGGCTGGAGCCACCGGGACCCGCACCCGGGAACGTACGGCTACATGTCCGGCGACTACCACCTCGAAACCGGGCCGTACCAGAACTGCCCCGCCGTGTCCCTGGCCAAGACCGGCACCAAGGTCTGGTACCACTGCACCGTCGTCAACGCACACGGCAACAAGTGGACCTACGTCCGTATCGAGGGCACGAACACGGCCGGCTGGATGTCCAACGACAACCTCACCCGCCAGAACGGGCCTTCGACCGCGTGTTAGCCGGACGGTCAGGCGCCCGGTGCCGGGACGTAGGCGAGCCCGTGGGCTCCCGGCTCCCCCGCGCGGTCGACGTGGAGGGTCGCCACCGCCTCCGTGCGCGCCAGGTCCACCACCGTCACCGTGCTGGACGAGACCGCCGCGACGTAGCCGTACCTGCCGTCGGGTGACGAGGTGATCGTCAGGGGGAAGGCACCCACCTCCACGCGGCCGCGTTCTGCACCGTCCTTCCCGTACACGTGCAGGAGGCCCGGCGCCTGCTCCCCCAGGCCCGACCCGCCCGCCCGCATGCGCAGTTCGCCGGCGAGCACCAGATCCGTGGCGGTGACGTGGACGGGGAAGACCAGGCCGTCCGTCCGGTGCGTGCGGACCAGGGCGCCGGTGGCCGTGTCGATGACGCGCACACCGGCCCCGGGCACCGCCCCGGTGACCGTGAAGTCCCCCTTGGGGGCGGCCGCGTAGACGAACCGTCCGTCGCGCGAGATCGCGATGCCCTCGCTGCCGGGGACCTCGATCCGGCCGGCCGGACCGCCCCGACTGAGGTCGACGACCGAGAGGAAGGGCGCCTCCTTGTTCGCGCTGTACGCACGGCGGCCGTCCGGCGTGAGCGCGAACCAGTGCGGGCCGGGCGCGGCCACCGACAGCCGGCGCACCGGCTTGAGGGAGTCCGCGTCGAGCGCCACCAGGGCACCCTCCTCGGCGCCGTGCGCCTCGACGCTCACCCACAGGAACGCGCCCGACGGGTCCAGGGCGATGCCGTGCGGGGCGCGTTCCGGTGCGAGGTCGACGACGTCGAGGATCCGGCGCCGGTCGGGGTCGATGACCACGAGCTCCTGGGCACGGCCGCCGTTGGCGTGGTAGTAGCCGGAGCGGTACGTGATCGTGGCGTACAGCCGCCGCCGTACCGGGTCGAAGCACAGCTCGTGCGGCTCGCTCGGGACCTCCAGCACTCCGAGCCGGCGGAAGTCCGCCGCGTCGAAGAAGGTGATCGTGGGGCCGCTCTGGCTCGCCACGGCGAGTACGTCCGTGTCCTTCTGGGTCTCTGTCATGCCCCAAGGCTGGAACGCCGGGCGGATTAACTCCAGTGCACACCTGGCAAGGTGTGATTGCATGGGGCGAAAGGGAGCTGGTCGCACGGGAATCGGACGGGCCGGCCTGTGAGGGGGGACACAGCGCGTTGGACGGACTCGGCAGCCAGTGGGACGGACTCGGCAGGCAGTGGGACCTGAATCTGCTGGTCGCCCTGGACGCGCTGCTGGAGGAGGAGAGCGTGACGGGGGCCGCCGCCCGGCTGCACGTGTCCGCGCCCGCCATGAGCCGCACGCTCGGGCGCATCCGTACGCTCCTCGGCGACCCCGTGCTCGTACGCGCCGGACGGCAGCTCGTCCCCACGCCGCGCGCCGTGGACCTGCGGCCGCGCGTGCACGCCCTCGTCCGGCAGGCACGCGCCCTCCTCGTCCCCGAGCCCGTCGCCGACCCGGCGCGGCTGGTCCGTGATTTCACCGTCCAGGCGAGCGGGATGGTGCTCGCCGGGCTCGCCGCCCGGCTCGTCGGCGCCGTCGCCGGCCAGGCACCCGGCGTCACCCTGCGCTTCATGCCGGAGGCCCTGGAGGGCACGCCCGCCCTGCGCGAGGGCCGGCTCGACTTGGAAATCGGCGTCATCGGACATCCCGACCCGGAAACCCGGGTCGAGTCCCTCGGCCGGACCAGGCTCCTCGCCGCCGTACGCGGCGGACACCCGCTGGCGGACCGGAAGACGGTTACCGCCCGGGCCTTCGCGGCGGCCGACCACATCGGGGTCTCCCGGCAGGGGCGGGTCCGGGGTCCCATCGACGACCGGCTCGCCGAGCTCGGGCTGCGCCGCCGGGTGGTCGCCGTGGTGCCGAGCTGGGGCGCCGCGCTCTTCCTGTGCCGGGAGACGGATCTGGTCTGCCTGGTCCCGGCCGACTCCGCGACGCACCACCGGGACGCGCTGGGGCTGCGCACGTTCGAGATACCGCTGGACCTCCCGCCCGTGCCCCTCGGCATGGCCTGGCACCCGCGCAACGACGCCGACCCGGCCCACCGCTGGCTCCGCGACCGCGTCCGGGAGAGCTGGACCGGCCTGTGACCCCGTACTCTTCCCGGCCTTCTGCGTGGAGCACGGTCGAGCGTCTCGTGGCCACGGCGCCGTGCCGGTGAACCGCGGCCGCAGTCCGGACCGTGCGGGGGCAGGGGGCACCGGCCCCCTGCCCGCCTTCGGGGTCAGCGGTTGTCGTGGAGCTCCTGGTGCATCTGGGGCTGGTCGTCCTCACCCTGGGTCAGCGCGAACTTCTGGACCTCGTTGTAGCCCTTGGAGGCAATGCCGAGGATGTCCTTGTACGGGTTGACTCCGGTGGCCTTCTTGGTGCTGCCGCCGAGGAGGCCGCCGCCCACGCCGCTGACCAGGCCGTGGCCGGCGGCCAGGGGCTCGGCCGCCGCGCCGAGGACGCTCTTGGGGAGGCCGGCCATGTCGGCGTACTTGTCGCTCAGCGCATGGCGGACCATGGCGAAGAACGCGTCGTGCACGCCCGGCGGGTAGAACTTCTTGTAGAAGTCGACGGCCTGCTTGGTCATGAAGACGCCGTCGTCGGTCTTCTTCCACTCCTTGTCGCGTTCCTGGTTCCACAGGGCCTCGACCTGGTCGGCGTTCTTGGGCAGCAGCCACTTCTCGGGGGTGCCGAGGTAGTGGTTGACGTAGTGCCAGGCGCACATGAAGCCGTGGGCGTCGTCCTTCGAGACGTCCACGCCGAGGCGTGCCATGGCCTGGAGGATCTGGGTGGAGAAGACGCAGGCGGCGCCGGTGGTGTACTTCTGCGAGACCGGCTCGCCCCACTTGGCGTAGTCCCATTCGCCGCTCTTCTTGTGCAACTGGCGGACCGACGCGTGGACCAGGCGGACCTTGGTGACGTTCGCCGCCAGGGTGCCGTCGCGCATGGCGTTCTTGTTGCCCATGTCGAGGAAGAGGCGGGAGGACTGCGACAGGCGCCGGCCGGGGCCTTCGACTCCGCCGAGACGGCCGGTGGAGCGGAGGGTGAAGGCACCCGTCGGGGACAGGTACGTGCCGATCAGGCCGACCGTTCCCTGGAGCATCGAGACTTCGCCGTGGTGGTGGCCGAAGAAGCTCTCGGCGGCCTTGACGTCCGCCTCCGACCAGTCCGGCGGCGGGGCCGCGGACTCCTTGAGGAACTCCGCCAGCCGCGGCGGCAACTGCGAGAGGTCCTGGCCGGGCTTGAGCGTGCCGATGGTGCGGAACAGGGCGTTGACCCCGTCGATCTCCTTGTTGTCGATCAGGTCCGAGACCAGTGCGTCGGCCTTCGGGTCACCGACCTTGCTCGCCGCCTCAAGTTCGGCGGCGATCGTCGCTGTCGTCAATCCCACAGAGGGACTCCCATCCGAGGTGCAGGGGGTTTCGCCGCTGCGGGTGCGCCCGTCGGGCGGCACGCCCGGCGGCGGCGGCCCGGCACGGCGGCCGGGCGAGAGGATGGTCCCGGCCTCCCGGGCGTGCCAGTAAGCCCACGCGCCGAAGGGATCGTTTCGCCCTCACCCGAACGGCCGCCGAGCCCCTCCCGTACCACCGGACGACGGCCTGACGGGCCAGCTGACCTGCTGAAACGGTATTGCCCCGGGGATGCTCGGCCGTCCGGGTGATTCCGGATGCGCAGAAACGATCCCCGGGCAACGCGGTCCCTGCTCCGTGCTGTCCTGTGCGCGGCGCCCGGCCCAGCGGACCCGGCCTCGCGGGCGCCCCTGCACCGGGAGGGAGAGGAGGAGTCGACGTGACGTCACGGCCGGCGAAGGCGGCTGACGTCCCCCGCCTGGTGGGGGTCAGCGGCCTGGGCAGCGGCTCACGTGCGCGGTCGGCGGCCCGCCCAGGCCACCAGCCGGTCGATGGCCGGAGCGTCGTCGGGGACCGCCACGACCTCGCCGAAGGGCACCCGGCCGCCGCGGGTTTCGGCCGGCAGGGCGCGGCGTACCACGGCGAGCAGCCGCTCGGGCACCGCCGGGTCCCACTCGGGCTGCTGACCGGTCGCGGTGGCCAGGTCCCAGGTGTGCACGGTCAGTTCGTGGGCGTAGACGGACGCGGCGATCGCGCCCGGCACCACACCGAGCGGCAGGGTCAGCGGCTTCTCCAGGATCCCGGGGTCGGCCCAGACCGCGGCCACCTCGCGGGCCGCGGGCTCCCAGGCGGGCGCCCACTCGCCGTCCGCGAGCTCGTCGGCGAAGGACGGCACGCTGAAGGGGTCCTCGCCCCGGCCGATCACCGAGATCCGGCGCACCACGGCGACGAGGTGGCTCGACAGCCGCCGGACGTCGAACTCCTCGCAGGGGGTCGGGGCGTCGTACTGGTCGGGCCGTACGGCGGCGAGGGTGCGGCCGGCCAGATCGACGGCCGCGGCGAGGTCCAGGCGGGGGTCGACGGGGGTGGAAGGAAGCACTGCGGGGGCGTTGAACTGCTCGTTTTCGTTCATGGGCCCATCCTCGACGCCAAAGTGGCCACCCTCTGGCCTCTTTTCCCAGGTCTTCAGGGAGAATGGCACGCAGGCGCGGACGAGGGCGGGGTGGCGGGTGATGAGAGCGGACCGTCTGGTGGCGACGCTGCTCTTCCTCCAGGAGCGGGGACGGGTCACGGTCCCCGAGGTCGCCGCCGAACTGGAAGTGTCCGAGCGGACGGCGCGCCGCGACCTGGAGGCACTGGCCGCGGCCGGCATCCCCGTCTATTCCCAGCGGGGGCGCGGCGGCGGCTGGTCCCTGGTCGGCGGCGCGCGGACCAACCTCACGGGGCTCACGGCCGACGAGATCAGGGCGCTGTTCCTGGTCACCGGCCCCCTGACGGCCACCCCCGAACTGCGCACCACCCTGCGCAAGCTCGTCCGGGCGCTGCCGCCGACCCTTCGGGCGGATGCCGAGGCCGCCTCCCGCGCGGGGGTCACCGACGGCACGGACTGGTCCCGTACGCCCGTCACGGCCGACGCCGGGCACCGGGCTGCGCTCCAGCGGGCGGTGGTCGAGGGGACCCGGATCCGGCTCGGTTACGAGAGCGTCGGCAAACCGGCCGGGGAGCGCCTGGCCGACCCGCTCGGCCTCGTCGCGAAGGCGGGCGTCGACTACCTGGTCGCCGGTACGGACAAGGGCCTGCGGACCTTCCGCCTCAGCCGGGTCACCTCGGTCGAGCTGACGGGCGAGGCGGTGGTGCGGCCACCGGGCTTCGATCTGGCCGAGGCGTGGCGCGCGCTGGCCGAGGAGGTGGAGCAGCGCCTGTACGCGGTGACCGCCCGGGCCCGGGTGGAGCCCGGCGCGCTGCCCCTGCTGCAACGGCTCTCCGGCGGCCGGCTGCGTATCGGGGACCCGCTGCCGGACGGCTGGACGGAGGTGTGGGTGGACGGCCCGGCACCCCAGGCTCTCGCCGCGCACCTGTCCGGGCTGGGCGCACGGATCGAGGTGCTGGAGCCGCCGGAGGTACGGGGGCGACTGGCCCGGCTGGGCGCGGAACTCACCGCCCTCTACGCAGCGGAGGCGGCCGCCGCGCCGGCGGACCGGTAGCCGGGGCCTGCCTCCGGCCGCCGGGCTCCAGCCTCCGGCCTCCCGCCTCCGGCTGCGCCCTCACCGGGAGTCGGCCGGCGGCTGCCAGCCGGGCCACACCACGACGGGCGACCGCGGGGCGCGCCGCCTCTGGGACTCGCGTACGAGGAAGACGGCTCCCGACACGAGCGTCGCGAAGAACGACACCGCCATGACCGCCGGCCGCCAGAAGGTGGCCGCTCCGACGATGCCGAGCCACAACGCTGCCGTACCCGCCGCCACGACCAGCAGCAGCGGGAGCCTGACCGCCGGCGACCACCGGCCGCTCAGCGCGACGAAGGCGTACCCGAGGACCGCCCCCGGAGTCACCGCCACGATCAGACCCACGAACAGGAAGAAGAGAAGAGCGATGACCACGGCGCACTGACCTCCGGATTCATGGCGAACCGGGCACCAGGGCAGGCGGATCCACCTCCCGCCCGCTCCCGCAGGTTCGCCTGCGCGGCCATACTGTCAGATGCTTTGAACGCGTTCAACACGCGCCCTGCCGGTGGCCCGCTCAGGCTCGCCGGCGCGGGTGCGGAGGGCTCTGCGCGGGAGGTGACGGGACGGGAACGGGTTCGAGTTCCCCGGTGCAGAAGGCGCACCGCCGGGCGCGGGCGGGCACGGGGCTCAGGCAGGCGGGGCAGTCCCGCTTGTCGGCCTGGACGTCCTGGTGCGGGGCGAACCGCTCGTGGAGCCTGTTCATCGGGGCGACGACCAGGAAGTACAGGGCGGAGGCGACGAGGGCGAAACTGATCGTGGCGTTGATGAAGCTGCCGTACGGGAAGGCGGTCTTCCCGAGGGTGAACGTCTTGTCGGTGAAGTCTCCCGCCGCGCCCGCGGCCAGCCCCACCAGCGGGGTCAGGAACGCCTTGACGAAGCCGTTGACCACGGCGGTGAACGCCGCGCCGATCACGATGCCCACGGCCAGGTCGACGACGTTGCCCCGCAGGATGAAGCTGCGGAAGCCTGACAGTCCCTTCATCGGGCGTCCTCCGGAGGCCAGTGGTGGATGGGGGTGCGAGCAGGGCGCTCTGCGGCCGTGTACCCGGCTCTTCGGCGTCCACCCGCCCTCCGGGGCCGCTCGCCGGCGGCCGCGGCCACAGGCCGGCCGGGGCGCGGGTCAGGGAGGTTTGGCGGGGACCGGACAGGACAGTCGCCTGATATGAAGGACACCCCACCTCCCCCAGACAGGGACGGGCGCGATGAGGCCCGTCGGCCCCGGCACCGGCCCGATGCCGGACCCGGACCCGGTCCCGGTCCCGAAGTGGAGCGCAACGCGCCCGACGAGCCCACGGAACTCCCGAAGAAGTCCTGGTCGGCAGTGCTGAAGCGGACGCTGAAGGAGTTCAAGGACGACGAGCTGGCCGACCGGGCCGCCGCGCTGACGTACTACAGCGTCCTGTCCCTCTTCCCCGCCCTCCTGGTCCTGGTGTCCCTGCTCGGAGTCGCCGGGACGTCCGCCACCCAGTCCGTCCTGGACAGCCTCCAGAAGCTGACTCCCGGCGCCGCGCGGGACATCGTCTCCGGCGCGGTCCGCCAGCTGCAAGGCGGCCCGGGGACCGGTTCCATCCTGGCGGTGGTCGGCCTGATCGCCGCGCTGTGGTCCGCCTCCGGCTACGTCGCCGCGTTCATCCGCTCCTCCAACGCGGTCTACGACATTCCGGAAGGCCGGCCCGTGTGGAAGGTGCTGCCGCTGCGGCTCGCCCTCACCGTGGGGCTGATGGTCATGGCGGCGATGAGTGCTTTGATCGTGGTGTTCACCGGCACCCTCGCCCGCCGCGCGGGAGACGCCCTGGGGCTGGGCGACACGGCGGTCACCGTGTGGTCGATCGCGAAATGGCCCGTGCTGGTCCTCCTCGTCACCATCATGATCGCCGTGCTGTACTGGGCCTCGCCGAACGCGAAGGGGCGCGGGTTCCGGTGGATCACACCGGGCAGCTTCCTCGCGCTGGTGATCTGGATGATCGCCTCGGCCGGCTTCGCGCTGTACGTGGCGAACTTCGGCTCGTACAACAAGACCTACGGCACCCTCGCCGGCGTCATCGTCTTCCTCGTCTGGCTGTGGATCACCAATCTGGCCATCCTGCTGGGCCTGGAGTTCGACGCGGAGATGAGCCGGGAGCGCGCCATTGCCGGCGGACTGCCCGCCCGGGACGAGCCGTACGTGGAACCGCGCGACACGCGGGAGTGGAGCGAGGAGGACAAACGGCGTGCACAGTGACCGGGCCGCGCTTCCCCGGGGCGCCCGGGCCGCAGCCGGGGCGCCTCCCCGTCCGGTGCGTCACCTGCGCGCCCTCGACCAGGCGCTGACCCGGTCGGCGGCCTCGTGGACGGGCGTGCTGGCCCGCAGGGTGCTCCCGGCCGTCGAGGAGACCGCCGAACACACCAAACTGTGGCTGGGCGCCGCCACGCTCATGGCCGCGGCGGGCGGGCCCCGCGGACGGCGGACCGCAGCCGCGGGGCTGGCCGGCATGTGGACCGCGCAGGCCCTCGGCGGTGTCGTGAAGCACCTGGGGGACCGCCGCCGACCGCCCAAGGAGCTGATCCCCCACGACCAGGTCGAGGACCGGCCCGACACCTCCTCCTTCCCCTCCGGCCACACCGTCGCCGCGGTCGGCTTCACCGCGTCCGTCGCGGCCGCCTGGCCTGCTGCGGCCGTCCCGTGCGGGGTCCTGACGGCGGCCATCGCGCTTCAGCGGGTCCACGGCGGCGCCCACTACCCCAGCGACGTCGCCGCAGGAGCCGTCATCGGCCTCGCCGGCTCCTGCCTGGGCCGCCGCCTGTTCGGACGGTGTGCGGAACGCCTCGCCGCCCGGGCGGCCGGCGCTCACCCCGCCCCGTGCCAGTGCTGGTCGTGGGTGCGGTGGGCCTCGGTCAGACCTTCGCGGAAGTACCGCTCGTAGTAGCCGTTCTCCACGTGGTGCGCCTGCAGCCACACGCCCGGGACGTGGATCGTGTCGCAGTGCGCCGGGAAGCGTCCGTGCGTTTCGTGGATGTAGGTGCAGATGTCCCGCGTACAGGCGATGACGTCGGCGGAGTAGTTGCTCGCCTGGTGCAGGTACTGGCTGCCGAAGTCGCCGCGGTAGATGCGCGCGAACAGTCCCTCGTCGGAGTAGATGCCCGCCGGCCCGAACTTGCCCGCCACGACCTCGTCGACCGCTGCGCCCATGTCGGGGTAGTTGGGCGGGCACATGGCCTTGATCAGGTGCTCGCCGTTGTGCCGGAGCCCGACAGGGCCGGCCCGCAGGGACGCGTACCGCGGGAGCGGCACGTGCCACCGCAGCACGTCCGCCGGCCTCCACCGCGGGGTGACCCAGTCGAAGGCGAGCATGGGCCCGTACGTGGGACGGAACTTCGGGTCGCCCAGCATGATCGGCGGGGCGAGCGAGGCGTGGATCCAGGCGCCGAGGCCCATGGCGTCGGCGGTGAGCATGAGGTTCTGCAACAGCAGGTCGGCCTCGATCTGCGTGCGCATGGCCCAGATCGCGCCCAGGGGCAGCTTGTTGTCCTTGTTCAGGAAGCCCGAGTCGACCCACTTGCGGACGCCGGCGGAGCGGTAGAGGTTCCGGTCGTCGACGATCGACGGCCGGGCTCCCTCGGGCTGGGTCAGGAGGTACATCAGCCCGTTGATGTACTGGCGCGACAGGTCCACCACGGGGAAGAGGACGGTGGTGCCGGGAAGGTTCGACAGGAACCGGTTCGAGTCCAGGTAGGCGGGGAAGTCGCGCTTCCCCTCCGGTACGTCGATGCGGTGGTCGAGCAGCTGCACCTTGGCCTCGGCGGCGCGTGAGCAGAGCGTCTCCGGGTCGAAGGCCGTCGCCGAACCGTCGGGCGGCGGCGGCAGTCTGCGCAGGAAGTACGTACCGCTGTCGTTGATCAGGAAGAAGTGGGTGCCCTGGGCGTTGTCGGGACTGCCCGCGGTACGGCCGGCCATGTTGAGGTTCGGTTTGGCCATGATGGGCTTGCCGTCGCGCGGGTCGGCGAAGGGGCGATCGGGCATGGTCAGGCCTGAGCATCCCGTCATGGCGATCAGGACGGCCTCTTCGAGCTCGGTCAGCGGGGCTCGCGGCGCGGTGGAGGCCCAGCTCATCGACCCGGCCTCGACCGAACTGCCGCGGCTGACCCGGTGGGTGCGCCGACGCCAGATCGACTGCAGCAGCGGGCGGTTCATCAGGTCCTCAAGCCCGGTACGGCTCTGGGTGCTCAGCGGGAACTTCATTCGGCTGTCCCTTCACGGCGCGGGCGATCCGGTCGGGTCGGGTCGGGCGGTATCCGGTCCGGTCTTCAGTCCCGCAGACGTGCTTCGAGGGTCTCGACGAGGCCGGCGATGACCCCGTCGGGCGAGGGGCTGTAGTGCGGCACGGCCCACCGCGTGATCCTGGCGTCGATGAGGGCGGGGCGCCCGGAGGCCAGCGCGTCACGGAAGGCCTTCTCGAACTCGTCCAGCGTCTCGACCCGGTAGCCCTCGGCTCCGCACGCCCGCGCGTAGGCGGCGAAGTCGGGGTTCTGGAACTCGACGAGTGCGGACTCTCCGTAGGTGGTGAGCTGGAAGAGTTTGATGAGCTTGAACTCCCGGTCGTCGAAGATGATCCAGATCACGGGGATCTCGTGCTCGACGGCGGTCATCAGCTCGAAACCGGACAACGCGTAGCAGCCGTCGCCGCAGCCGACCACGACCGTGCGTTCCGGGTGTGCGGCCTTCAGGCCGATCGCTCCGTTGACGTGCCCGGCCATCGGTCCGAAGGAGCCGGCCTTGCGGAAGTTCTGCCCCTCCTCCAGCTCCACGTAGTAGCCGAGCCAGGCGAGATGTGCTCCGGCGTCGGCGAGGAGGATCGCCTGCGGGGGCAGCATCCGGCCGATCGCCTGGGCGAGCTCCCCCGGGTGGATCTTTCCCGTCAGGTGGGTGATGTGCCGGGCTTCGTAGTCCCGGCCCTCGACCTCGACCGCCGGGACGTCACCCACCTTCCGTTCCAGCGCCTCGTGCAGGGCCGCGACGCCCAGACGGGCATCGGAGCGCAGGGCGTGGTCGGGCCGGTAGGCCTTGTGGAACTCGGCCTCGGAGATGTTCACGTGGACGAGCACCTTGTTCTCGAACAGGTCCTCGCGGTAGTTGAACGTGGCATGCTGGTTCAGGGAGTTGCCGATGCACACCACGACGTCGGCTTCGCGGAACGCCTTCCACGCGCTGGAGTGCCCGCTGTCCGCGAAGACGCCGACCGAGAGCGGGTGACCTTCGGACACGATGCCCTTGCCGTCCAGGGTGGTGAGCAGGGGGATCCGGAACCGTTCGATCAGCCGCCTGATCTCCGCGCCCGCTCCGCTGCGGATCGCGCCGAAGCCGACGAGCGCCACGATCCGCTCGCGCCGCGCGAGGGCGCCGGCGAGCACCGCCGCGATCTCCTCGACGCGCTGCGGATCGGGCACGACCGGTGCGACGTCGAGCCGGACGGGCCGGAAGTTGCCGACTTCGACGCCGCGGTGGGTGAGGTCTTCGGGTACGTGGATGTGCACCGGCCCCGGCCTGCCCTCGAAGGCGGTGTTGACGGCCTCCTCCAGTACGTCGCAGGTGTCGGCGGCGTCGGTGAGCAGGAAGGACTTCTTCGTGGTGGCGGCGAACATGGCCCGGGAGTCGGGCGTCCGGTTCAGGCCCGAGGTCTCGTTGAGCGAGCCCCATCCCTGCCAGGCCCGGGAGGCGTACCCCGAAACGGCGAGCACGGGGTAGGAGTCGGACATCGCCACCGCCAGGCCGGAGAACAGGTTGAAAGCCCCGGGGCCCGCCGTGGCGAAGCAGAAGCCGAGCTCGTTGGTGTACATCGCGTAGCCGCAGGCCATGAAGGACGCGGCCTGCTCGTGTCGGGTGATGACGGGGCGGATCTGCTGCGAGTGCTTCAGGGCGAGCATCAGGCCGGCGGCGTTCTCACCGGCGCCGCCGAACGCGGCCCGCACCCCGATGCTCTCCAGCCCTTTGACGATGGCTTCGTAGACTCTCATCGGCGTTCCCTCGTCCCGCCGCCCCTCTTCGGACGTCGAGCCCGTCCGACGTCGAGGAGCAGCCGGTATCGACTCATGCGCTCGGGGCGGCGAGTGGCGGGAAGGATGTTCACCCGCGCCGGACGGCACTGCTGTGCGGTCCTTAAGGAACCAGTCTGCCAGCACCCGGGGCATCCCGCTCCCGCACCGGGGCGGGGCCGGTGCGGGAGCGGCAGGAGCCGGGTGACACCCGTCTGCCCCGTCCCACGCGACGCGGCCGCCCCATGGCGTGAGGGTGGTGGTGTGGACATGGACGAGATCGGCCGGTACGAGCGCTACGTGGGCGGGCATCCGCAGGTGGAACGGCTCGTCTTCGAGCGGCTCGCCCGCGAGCTCATGCAGGTGCAGTTGAAGGCCAGGAAGCGCAGCGGCGCCGCCGACCTGGCGAGGACGTTCCACGCCAAGGCGGCCCTCGGCGTGGAGAACGCCCGGCTGAGGTTCCTCGACGACCTGCCGGCGGACCTGCGGGCCGGCTTCGCGCGCCCCGGCGCCGAGTATCCCGTCACCGTCCGGCTCTCCAATGCGAGCGGCACCCGTCAGCCCGATCAGGCCCCCGATCTGCACGGAGCGGCCCTGCGCGTCGCGGTGGGACCGCAGGAGGCGCACGACCTCCTCATGACGAGCCATCCGGTCTCGCACGCACGCAACGCCCGCGAGTTCGTCGCCTTCGCCAAGGCCATGGCGGGCGCCGACTCCACGCCCCGCAAGGCCCTCGCGCTGTTCGTCACCCTGCCCTTCGCGGTCGGGTGGTCCGCGGCCGCACGCATGCGGCGCAATGTGCGCGCGGGTACGAGCCGTACGGTGCGCAGCCTGGCGCTGGAGACGTACTGGAGCCGCGGGGCCGTCCTGTGGGGCGGGGCGGGACCGGTGCGCTACCAGCTGCGCCCGGCCGCGGGCACTGCGCCGGCGCCGGCCCCGTCCGGCTCCGACCCCGACCACCTGCACCATGAGCTCGCGCAGCGGCTGAGTACGGCCGACGTCGTCTTCGAGCTGTACGTCCAGCGGTACGTCGATGCCCGCCTGACTCCCGTCGAGGACGGCGCGGCCGAGTGGACGGAGCAGGACACGCCGCCGGTGCGGGTGGCGGTGCTGACCGTCCCGCGCCAGGACATCGACTCCGCACCGGCGCGGGCAGCAGCCGAGCGGGTCGACCAGCTCGCCTTCAACCCGTGGAACACCACGGAGGAGTTCCGGCCCCTGGGGAACCTCAACCGGGCGCGAAAGGTCGCCTACGAGGCCTCCAGCGCCCACCGCCTGGGGTACCGGTTCGCCGGTACCGCACCGCGCCGCAATGCCGTACTCGGCGTGCCGTTGCGCGCCGCCTTCCGCGGCCTCGACCGCTGCGTGCCCTGGCACCGGCTGCCCACGCGCCTCGGCCTGCTGAACCTCGTGGCCTTCCGGCAGCAGCTGCGCCGGGACAACCTGATCGACACCGACGTCCGGGAGGCACCGCCGCGGGCCCAGCCCGTGCCCGGGCCCGTCGACGAGAAGCTGCGGATCGCGCGGAGCCACGACGGCACCTACAACGACCTGTCCGCACCGCACATGGGGGCGGTCGGGGCCGCCTTCGGCCGCAACCTCCCGCCCGTTTACCAGCCGGATCTGTTCGACGTACCCAATCCGGTCACCGTCAGCCGGGAGCTGCTGCACCGCGACGCCTTCATCCCGGCGCGTTCGCTCAACATCCTGGCCGCGGCCTGGATCCAGTTCCAGGTGCACGACTGGGTCAACCACAAGCGCTACCCCACCGGTACGCAGTCCGTCGAGGTGCCGCTGCCGCCGGGTGTCACCTGGAAGAACAGGCCGGGCGGCCGGCCCGAGAAGGTGATGCGCTTCGCCGAGAACGAGGGGCTGCGCCCGCCCGGCGACGTGATGCCGCCCATCCTCTTCGGGAATGTGGCCTCGCACTGGTGGGACGGTTCGGAGGTCTACGGCGGTGACGCGGACTCCGCACGGTCGCTGCGCGAGCCGGGCGGCGGCGCGGCCCTGCGGCTGGAGGACGGGCACCTGCCGATCGGGCCCGACGGCCTGCCGCTGACCGGCTTCGCGGAGAGCTGGTGGTACGGCCTGAGCGCCATGCAGACCCTGTTCGCCCGCGAGCACAACGCCGTGTGCGAGGCACTGCGGCAGGAGTACCCGCGGCTGGACGAGGACCGGGTCTACGACACGGCGCGCCTGGTCGTCTCGGCGCTCATCGCGAAGATCCACACGGTGGAGTGGACCCCCGCCATCCTCGCCACCGAAGTGATCGACATCGGACTGAAGACCAACTGGCAGGGACCGCCGAGGAAATGGCTCGAACAGCTGGGACTGTGGCTCTTCGAAGCGCATTCACTGACCGGGATCCCCAAGACCCTGCCGGACCACCACGGCACTCCGTACTCCCTCACCGAGGACTTCGTCACCGTCTACCGCATGCACCCGCTGCTCCCCGACGACTTCGAGATCGTCGACCACCGGCTCGGCAGGCGGCTGGACACCCTCGGCTTCAACGAGGTCCAGGGCGCCGCCGCCGAACCGCTCATGCGCAGGACCGGCCTGGCCAACGCGCTGTACTCGCTCGGCAGCGCCCATCCCGGGGCGATCACCCTGCACAACTATCCGCGCGCCCTCCAGGCCTTCGAGCGGGACGGCGAGATCATCGACCTGTCGGTGGTCGACCTGGTGCGGACGCGGCGCCGCGGGGTCCCCCGCTACAACGACTTCCGGGCGGGACTGCACAAGCCGCGGGTGCGCCGGTTCGAGGACGTCTCCACGGATCCGGAGACGGTCGCGCGCTTGAAGGAGGTCTACCGGGACGTCGACCAGATCGACACCATGGTCGGCCTCTTCGCCGAGAACCCGCCGCGCGGCTTCGGCTTCAGCGACACCGCCTTCCGCATCTTCATCCTGATGGCGACCCGCCGGCTGCAGAGCGATCGTTTCCTCACCGTCGACTTCCGGCCCGAGGTATACACGCCGCTGGGCATGGACTGGATCGAACGCAACGGCATGACCAGTGTCGTGCTGCGGCACTGCCCCGAGCTCGCGGGCCTCCTGCCGCGCACGGCGAGTGCGTTCGCCCCCTGGCGGCCGGCTGCGGTGCGGAAGGCCGACGACGGCCGAGGCTGAGGCCATACCGGCGTTCTGGGGAAGCGACAAGATCTCCGGGCGAGATCTAGCGGATACACCCCTTCCCCACGTCGGCTTCCTCATTGAGGATCATGTGATATCCGGAAGCATCCCGTCCGCTTTTTCGGTTATCGACCCCAATGAGGACCCATGCTTGCACTGTTCACCCCTCCCGCCCCTCCCTCGGCACGTAGATTCGGTGAAGGTTCCGCCCTCGCCCTCGGCACACTCCGGGGACGAGGCTCCTTGAAACAGGCCAAACCCTGCTCCACCCGGCAGAAGCCATCGAAAGTCGCGAGAGGAGGAGCGCTGGCCCCTTGAGGTTCCGGATCAACCGTCCCAGCAGTCCGTCCGCACCCCTGCCCCGGGAGGAAAGAAGCCCGACACCGGCTCCGGCCGCGGCTCCCGCTGCACCACCGGCCGCCGAAGCACCCCTGTCCGATCACGAGATCGCCCTGATCCGGGCTTCCGTGGCGGTGGTGGAACCCCTCGCGCAGGAGATGACGGTCTACTTCTACGCCATCCTGTTCGCCCGCTACCCCGAGGTGCGTCCGATGTTCCCGCCCGGGATGGACGCCCAGCGCGGCCGCCTCCTGCGGGCGCTCCTGCGCATCGTGGACCTCGTCGACGACACCGAGGGGCTGGTCCGCTTCTGCGGGCACCTCGGCCGCGACCACCGCAAGTTCGGGACCCTCGCCGCGCACTTCCCGGCGGTGGGCGAATGCCTGCTCGCCGCTCTGGCCCGCTACGCCGGCCCGGCCTGGAACCAGGACATCGCCGCCGCCTGGACGAAGGCGTACGGCGCGATCGCCCAGGTCATGATCAGTGCGGCCGAGGAGGACGAGGCGGTACGGCCCGCCGTGTGGCCCGCCACGGTGGTGCACCGCCTCTCGCGCGGTCACGGCATCGCCGAAATCACCGTACGTCCCCACATACCGTACGCATACGCCGCCGGGCAGTACGTGAGTGTGGAAACCCCGTGGTGGCCGAAGCAGTGGCGCTACTACTCCCCCGCCAACGCCCCGCGTGAGGACGGCACCCTCACCTTCCACGTCCGCGCCGTGCCCGGCGGCACGGTCAGCGAGGCACTCGTGCACCGGGCCGTGGTGGGCGACCTCCTCCACCTCGGAGCACCCATGGGTGACATGGTGCTGGACGCGGCCGTCCACAGCGACCTGCTCTGCGTGGCCGGCGGCACCGGTCTCGCCCCGATCCGCGCCCTCATCGAGGAGGTGGCCCGCCGCGGTGGACGCCACCAGGTGGACCTGTTCCTCGGCGCCCGCACGGGCGCGGAGCTGTACGGGGTCGACGACATGCTGCGGATGGCCCAGCGGCACCACTGGCTGACCCTGCGCGGCGCGGTCTCCCACGAACACGTCCCCGGGATCCGGGGTTCCCTGCCGCAGGTGCTGGCCGAGTACGGGCCCTGGTACCAGCACGACGTCTTCCTCAGCGGACCCGCTTCCATGGTCGTCTCCGCCAGTGAAACGCTCACGCTCCACGGCACGCTGCCCGACCACATCCACCACGACCCCTTCGAGACCCCCGTCCTCTCCGCCCGTTGAGCCGCTCCCCATCCGCCCTGCCAGGAGAAACCTCCCGTGACCATGCCGCCGCCGTCCTTCGGATCAGCCGGTGAACACCGGCTGCAGCAGCACCTGGGAACCGCCGACCGCGCCGCACGCTTCTACGACCAGCAGGTACACCCCCACCTCACACCGGAGATGCGTGAGTTCATCGGCCGCCAGGCCATGGTCTTCCTGGCCACCGCCGACTCCCACGGGGAATGCGACGCGAGTTTCCGGGCGGGACCGCCGGGGTTCGTCCACGTGATCGACGACCGGACCCTCGCCTACCCCGAGTTCCGCGGGAACGGCGTGCTCGCAAGCGCCGGCAACATGCTGGAGAACCCGCATCTCGGCATGCTCTTCGTGGACTTCACCCACCACCACGTGGGACTCCACGTCAACGGCGTGGCCCGCCTCTACCACGACGCCGACCTGCGCCTGCTCCACCCCGGCCTGCCCAGTGACTCCGCGCCCGGCCGCAATCAGCACCTGTGGGTCCACCTCACCGTCGAGGAGGCCTACATCCACTGCTCCAAGTACATACCCCACATGGAGCCGGCTCCGCGCCCCGGCAGCCATGACGCATCACGCCCCAAGGACGCCCAGTACTTCACCCGGCCACGCGCGGCGCACTGCCCGAGCACGCCGTAACGGGATCCCGCTCCCTGCCCAGGGGCCGTGCCGCGTCAGCGGGCACGGCCCCTCGGTTTTGCCGTGCGGGGTTTGGAGCCGGGGCGACCGGCCATACGCGGCAGGAGGAAGACATGACAGACACATCTCACAACGGCACACCGAAAGAGGCGGAGAGGGAGCGGCCGTTGTCGGCCGCCCGCGTCATCCGTGCGGCGATGGAGCAGCTGTCGGAACTGCTGCGGCTGCCCGTCGAGTCCGTCAGCTCGTGCGAGCGCGCCGAGGACGGCGCCTGGCAGCTCTCGGTCGAGGTCCTCGAACTCTCCCGGATCCCGGACACCACGAGTCTGCTGGCCTCGTACGACGTCGAACTCGACGCCGAGGGCGCATTGCTCGGCTACCGGCGCACCCGCCGCTACGAACGGGGCCGCGCGGACCGAAGGTGACCCGCTCCGCCCCCTACACGAGAGGGAAGCAGAACAATGACCGTCGTCCCTGCCCAGTCCGCAGCAGCCTCCTCCGGAGGCGGCTCCAGCGGGCTGTACGACGTCCTGGAACTCGTGCTCGACCGCGGTCTGGTCATCGACGCGTTCGTGCGGGTCTCACTGGTCGGCATCGAGATCCTGAAGATCGACATACGGGTCGTCGTGGCCAGCGTGGACACCTACCTGAAGTTCGCCGAAGCCTGTAACCGCCTTGACCTGGAAGCCGGTCCGCGCAAGAGCCCCGGCCTTCCGGACCTGGTGGGGGAGATCACCGAATCCGGAGCCCGCGGCAAGTCCAAGGGCGCGCTCAGCGGCGCCGCCCAGGCCGTCTCCGACATCTTCCACCGGGACGACGGCGAGGAGAAGGAGGAGAAGGCCGAGAGCCGGCCGCGCCGGCGGACCACCACCCGACGGGAGGAGAAGGAATGAGCACCTACGTGTACGGAATCGCCCGCGCCTCCCAGCAGTTGCCGGAGTCACTGGCGGGCATCGGCGAGCCGGCCCTGCCGGTCCGGACGGTGCGCAGCGGACGCCTGCTGGCGCTGGTCAGCGACGCACCGGCCGAACTGAAGGCCAAGCGGCGTGACCTGCTGGCCCATCAGCGCGTGGTCATCCAGGCCGGGGCCGGGGGGCCGGTGCTGCCGCTGCGGTTCGGCGGGGTCTCCCCCGACGACGCGACGGTGGCCGCCATTCTCGACGAGCACGAGAGCAGTTACCTGGAGCGGCTCGACGTCCTGGAGGGCAAGGACGAGTACAACGTGAAGGCCGACCACGACGAGCAGGCGGTGCTCTACCAGGTGCTGTCCTCACATCCCGAACTGGCGGCCCGCCTGGAGGCCAACCGCGCTGCGGGTGGCGGCAGTTACGACCAGCGCCTGGAGTTCGGCGAGCTGATGGCCCGGGCGGTCAAGGAACGCGAGGCGGCCGACGCGCTGCTGATCGAGTCCACCCTCTCCCCGCTGGCCGCGGCGCTGCGGCACGGCCCGGAGAACAGTGGCCGGCTGGCGAACCTGTCGTTCCTCGTCGAACGGGAGCAGCGGGAGAAGTTCCTTGAGGCGGTCCGCGCCCTGGCCGAGCAGCACGAGCACCTCAACGTGCAGATCACCGGGCCGCTGCCGGCGTACAGCTTCGCCGACGCGAGCTGAGCGCCGCGATGGGGCTGTTGACGGAGGTGCTGCTGCTGCCGGCCGCTCCGGTGCGCGGCACCGCATGGGTGCTGCGGCAGGTGGTGGCCGAGGCGGAGCGGCAGTACCACGACCCCTCCGCCATCCAACGGGAGCTGGCGCAACTCGTCGCCGCGTTCGAGGCGGGCGAGATGGACGAGGCCGAGTTCGACCGCCGGGAGGACGAGCTCCTGGACCGACTGGAAAGCAGGGTACGACCGCAATGAACAACGGGACGGCGATCGGGCCCGAAGGCCGAGGACGGTCATGACCATGCCCTCCGGCCTGTCACGGCCCTACGACGACGGCAGCAGCGCCAACCTCGCCGACATCCTTGAACGCGTCCTGGACAAGGGCGTGGTGATCGCCGGTGACATCCGCATCAACCTGCTGGACATCGAACTCCTGACGATCAAGCTCCGGCTGGTGGTGGCCTCGGTGGACCGGGCCAAGGAAATGGGCATCGACTGGTGGGAACAGGACCCCGCCCTGTCCTCCTCGGCCCGGCACACCGAACTCGGCCGCGAGAACGAACAACTGCGCCGGCGCATCGCCGAGCTGGAGTCCAGCCCGGAGCAGACATGGCAGACATGAACCACCCCGACGACCACGCCGACAAACACGACCACGACCACGACCGCGACCGCGAGAACACCCTGCTGTACGTGTACACGGTCGTCGAGGCCTCCGCCCGCGATGCCCTTCCCGACCTGCCGGCTCCCCTGGGCGGTGGCCTGCGGCTGGTGGAGCACGCAGGGCTCGCGGCCGTCGTGGAGCCCGTCGAGGCGAGTCGCTTCGACGAGGAACCGCTGCGCGCACAGCTGGAAGACCTCGACCGGCTGTCCGAGCTGGCCCGCGCCCACCACGGCGTGGTCGCCGCCGTCGGCGACCGCACCACGACCGTCCCGCTGCAGCTGGCCACCCTCTGCCGCGGCGAGGAGAGCGTACGCCGCCTGCTGGACGAGGCCCACCAGCAGATCACCGCCACGCTGGAGCGCATCGCCGGTGCGCAGGAGTGGGGGGTCAAGGTCTACGCCGACGCCCCCTCCTCCCCACAGGAGCCGGCCCCGGCGCCGTCCGTGGCTCCGGGCCGGCCGCCGGACGGATCGGGCGACGGATCTGCCGGGCGCGACTACCTGCGCCGCCGGCTCAAGGACCGCCGCGCCCGGGAATCCGCCGGGGAGGAGGCCGCCCGCATCTGCGAGGACATCCACCGGGTGCTCTCCGGGCACGCCTCCGCGGCGGTGCTGCACCCGCCCCAGCAGCCCCAGCTCTCCGGGGCGCCGGGACGCAACGTCCTCAACGCCGCCTACCTCGTACCCGTCCACGCCCGCCGGAGTTTCACCGAGGCCGTCCCCTCCCCCCGGATGCTGCCCCGCGGGCTGCGCCTGGAGGTCACCGGCCCGTGGGTGCCCTACTCCTTCGCCGCGGGCGGCCGGGGCGGGGAGTCCGCCTCATGACGGGTCAGCAGGAGCTCGCCCTCGTCGACCTGCTCGACCGGCTGCTGGCGGGAGGCGTCGTCCTGGCCGGCGACATCACCCTGCGCATCGCGGACGTGGATCTCGTACGCATCGACCTCAAAGCCCTCATCAGTTCCGTCAACGACGCCGTACCGTCCCCCTGGAAGCAGGTGGCCCCATGAGCCGGCCCCAGCGGGTCGAACTCGACCCCGACACCGTGGAACGCGACCTGGCCCGCCTGGTCCTGACCGTCGTCGAGCTGCTGCGGCAGCTGATGGAACGCCAGGCCCTGCGCCGCGTGGAATGCGGCGACCTCACCGAGGAGCAGGAGGAGCGGCTGGGACTGACCCTCATGCTGCTGGAGGACCGCATGGGGCTGTTGCGCAGCCGCTTCGGCCTGACCCCCGAGGACCTCAACCTCGATCTCGGGCCGCTCGGCAGGCTTCTGTAAAGGTTTAGCGACGGCGGATGCGGCCAGACGCGGAACATGACTGCATCCGAGAAGTCCACCAACTCCAAGGCCTCTTCCAGCAGTTCCCGCTCGAACGGGGCCACCACCAGGCAGCGCGCCACACAGGCCGCACAGGCCGGCGCGAAGACCGCCGCCGACGCCAAGGACGAGGCGACGGGCACGCTGACGGTGCTGCCCGCCCCCCTCGCGGAGAAGACCCGTGTCGCAGCCCGGGCCCTGCGGGGCGGCGTCGACCGCGCCGGTCTGCTGTGGAGCGCCGTCCGCGCCCGCAAGGCCGTGGCCGCCGGCGCCGCCACCGGCACGGCCACCCTCGTCGCCGCCTCGTACGCGGTCGGCCGGCGGGCAGGTCTGCGGCGCCGCGGCCCCCTCTCCCGGCTGACGGGCGGCCGTCTCTGACCCGGCCGGGCGTCAGCGCGTCCGAGCCACACCATGCCCGTCAGGGCCGTACCTCTACCAGGAGGCGACATGTCCGCACGGGGCAGACTGTCCGCACGTGAGGCCGCTGCGTGGAACCAGCTGGAATGGCAGCTCACGGCCGAGCCGCCGGCCACCGGCCGGCTCGTGCCGGGCCCCGGGGCAGGCCCCGCGCCCGCCGCTCCGGTGAAGCGGGCCGTGGCCGCCCTCTTTCTGGGGGCGGCGCTCGCGGTGCTGGTCACGAGCGCCCTCGGCGGCTCCACGGCCGCGGCCGTGGCGGCGGTGATGGCGTGGATCGGTGCGGTGAGCACCGCCTCGGCGGTGTTCGGGCACCACCCCGGCGCCCGTCGGCGTCGCTGAGCCCCTGCGCATCCGCGCAGGGGCCGCGCGGGGGAAGATTCACCCGGTCAGGGAGGATCTGTGCCAGTCTGTTCCTTTATATGCGTTCGCCGCTGCGGATTCCGGGTAGGGGTTTCGGATGAGCTACGTGCACCCCGGCGAGGAGTACTCCCGCGACAGCCGGTACCTCACCACCCGGATCACCGCGGACGGCCGCGACGGCTTCCCCGTGGAGCCCGGCCGATACCGTCTGGTGGTCAGCCGCGCCTGCCCGTGGGCCAGCCGGGCGGTGATCGTGCGGCGGCTCCTCGGGCTGGAGAAGGCCCTGCCGATGGCCATCGCCGGGCCGACGCACGACGAGCGCAGCTGGACGTTCGACCTGGACCCGGACGGCCGTGACCCGGTGCTCGGCATCGAGCGGCTGCAGGAGGCGTACTTCGCCCGCGAACCCGGCTACGACCGGGGGATCACCGTGCCGGCGATCGTGGACGTGCCCACCGGCAAGGTGGTGACCAACGACTTCCCGCAGATCACGATCGACATGTCGCTGGAGTGGCGGCCGTACCACCGCGACGGGGCGCCGGAGCTCTACCCGCCGGCGCTGCGGTCGGAGATCGACGCGGTGAACCAGGTGGTCTACAAGGACGTGAACAACGGCGTCTACCGGGCCGGTTTCGCCGGGTCGCAGGAGTCGTACCGCGAGGCGTACGGGCGGCTGTTCGCCCGGCTCGACTGGCTCTCCGAGCGGCTTGAGCGGTCCCGCTACCTCGTCGGCGACACGCTCACCGAAGCCGACGTGCGGCTGTTCACCACGCTGGTGCGCTTCGACGCCGTCTACCACGGCCACTTCAAGTGCAACCGGCAGAAGCTCTCGGAGATGCCCGTGCTGTGGGCGTACGCCCGGGACCTGTTCCAGACGCCCGGCTTCGGCGACACGGTCGATTTCGACCACATCAAGAGGCACTACTACCTCGTCCACGAGGACATCAACCCGACCCGCATCGTTCCGGTCGGCCCGGACCTGTCGGGCTGGCTCGAACCGCACGGCCGCGCAGCCCTCGGCGGACGCCCCTTCGGCGAGGGCACCCCGCCCCAACCGGTCAGCCCCGAGGAGGCCGTCCCGGCCCGCCACACGCCGTTGACCCCGTGAACTTCCCCGACAGGAAGCGTTCGAACTCGGCCAGCAGCCGACGCGAGGCCTCCTGCATCGCGGACCGGGTCATGCCGGCCGCGTGCGGCGACAGCAGACAGTGCGGATTGCCGGCGAGCACCGAGGAAAATCCGGGTCCCTCCACCTCGAAGGTGTCCACGGCGGCCCGCGCGGGCCCGGAGAAGGGGTCGCGCAGGGCCCGGTCCAGGGCCTCCTCGCTCACCACGCTCGCCCGGGCCGTGTTGACCAGGACCGAACCGTGGCGCATCAGCCGCAGCTCCCGTTCACCGATGAGCCCCTCGGTCTCCGGCGTCGCAGGCACGTGGACGGAGACCACGTCGCAGACGGCCAGCAGCTCGTCGAGGGATTCCACCCGACGTCCGGGCCAACCGGCCGCCCGTTCCGCGGTGAACCTCGGCGACCCGAACACCCGTACATCGGCGCCGAAGGCCCGTACCAGTTCCGCCACGCGCCGCGCGATCGCCCCCGAACCCACCAGCCCGACCCGGGCATCGGCCAGGCTCCCCGTGGGCAGCGCCGTGACCGCCTCGCTCCAGGAGCCGTCGCGCAGGGCATTCGCGCGCCAGGAGATCCCGCGCAGGGCGTCGAGCATGAGCGCCACGGCCAGTTCGGCCACCGCGCCCGCGTTCGCCCCCGCGGTGGTCCTGATCGCCACCCCGAGCCGCCGCGCCGCCGCATGGTCGAACGTGTCGGATCCCGAGGCTGCTCTTCCCGCCAGGACCAGGCGGCGCCGCAGGGTGCTCGCCGTCGCCCGCTCAAGCACCGCCTCGGTGAGCGGGATGCCGGCGCGGCACTTCAGGACGTCGTGGCCCCGGCCTCCGTCCTCAAGCTGCGCGGCCAGCTCCTCCTCCGAGAATCCGTCGAAGTCGACCGTGTCCCACTCAGCCTCGACGCGGGCTCTCAGTGCGGGGTCGTCCATGCGCCGCACGTTGACGGTCGGGGTGAGCCCCAGCCCTGCGAGCGCGTTGAGCTCGGCCAGTGCCGTCTCGCCGGGGCCGGCGTCCACGACGAGGACCCGTGCCGGGGCGCGGGTGGACCGACGGTGCGGATGTACCCGGCTCACGACTCCCCTGCTCCCCCGTGTCCCCCCGCCTCAGGACCCGGCAGCGGGGGCCGCCCTTGATCATCTCCTTCGCTGCCGCCGATCCGCAACCTCGGGGGCGCAGGTGTCGGGGGCGGTCGGCGGGGCAGACGGGCGGTCAGGCCGCTCCGCGATCCCGGCGGGTCCGGGGCGGGTGCCGTTCGAGACCGGAAGAGAGGGAACTCCTCGTGAACGTGAACGTGTGGGGATACCGCGAAAACGCGGGCCGTCTGCAGGCCCTCGACCTGACGGGCTACAAGGTCGAGGCGGCGGACGGCGCGATCGGAAAGGTCAGCAAGCACTCCGACGAGGTCGGGTCCTCGTACATCGTCGTGGACACCGGCCCGTGGATCTTCGGGCGGGAGGTCCTGCTCCCGGCGGGCACGGTCATCCACGTGGACACGGAGGAGGAGACGATCCACGTCGACCGGACGAAGGACCAGATCAAGGCGGCCCCCGAATTCGTCGGCGAGCGGCACCTCGGGGACACCGACTACTACAGCCGCATCGGCGGCTACTACGGCAACTTCCTCGGCTGACCCCCTCGTACGGGGCCGCCGTCCTGCGGCCGTCCTTCGGCGAGGCGGTCGCCGAGCGGGCTGCGCCGGTTCAGGACCCGGCGGCCCTGCCGGGCGCGGGTGACCAGCCCGGCGGCGGGCTCGACCGTGGCCGGCGGCTCCGCCGGCAGGCCCGGCAGCCGGGCGCTCGGGGCACCGGGGAGCGGGACGAGGGCGGAGCCGGCCGCCTGACCGGAGCGGGGCGTGGCGGGGACCGGAGCCCAGAAAGCGTCGCCACCCCGCGGCTGGGGTGGAACAGCGAGGGCCGTGCCCGCGCGCTGACCGCCGGCGCCGGCTTGTGGGCGAAGACCGAGTCCTCGAAGGAGGGCGCGAACACCGCGGGGCCGGGCGTCAGGAAGTCGGGAGGGCGAGCCGCACCCCCACCAGGGACACCGGCAAGCCCGCGTCCAGCACGTCGAGGGCGCCGAGGACGGACCTGCGCCCAGGCAGGTGGAGGCGGAGGGGCACGGGTCGTACAGCACCCGCAGGCTCAGTACCGCCTCGGTCCGGGGTGAGACGGCGAACCGGGTGTCGGCGAGGTCCTCGACGCGAGCTCGAAGCTGATCATTGAGCCGTACGCCACATCGGTGGGCAGATCCCCGCCCGTGCCGTGGACTGGGGGGCATGACCTTCCCCGCCGTCGCCCCCGGTACGGGCCCGCGCGACGTCCGCATGAGCCGCCGCCTGGTGCTGATCCTGTCCGTGACCTGTGCCGTGGCCGTGGGGAACCTCTACTTCCCGCAGGCCATCGCCCCGCTGATCGCCGCCGGGCTGGACGTGCCGGCCGAGGACGCGACCCTGGTGGTGACCGCCACCCAGCTGGGATACACCGCCGGGATGGTCCTGCTGGTGCCGCTCGGCGACCGGCTGCGCCACCGTTCGCTGCTGGTCGTGCTGCTCTCGCTGACCGGTCTGGCCCTGCTGGGCGCCGGCTGCGCCCCGGCGCTGGCGCCGCTGGTCGCCGCGAGCGCCCTGGTCGGGCTGACCACGGTGGCCGCGCAGATCATCGGCCCGCTGGCGGCCGGCCTGGTGGCGCCCGAGCGCCGGGGCGCGGTGCTCGGGACCCTGCTGAGCGGATCGACCGGGGGCATGCTGCTGGCCCGGACGTTCAGCGGGACGCTCGGCGAGTGGCTGGGCTGGCGGGCCCCCTATCTGGTGGCCTCGGTGGCGGCCTTCGCCCTTGCGGCCGTCCTGGTGTTCGCGGTCCCGGCCACCACCCCGGCCGCTTCCGCCGCCCGGCGGCCGTACGCCGCCTTCCTGGCCGAACCCCTGCGCCTGTTGCGCACCGAGCCGGAGCTGCGGCGGTCCTGCCTGTACCAGGCCTGCGTCTTCGGCGGGTTCTCGGCCACCTGGACCGGACTGGCCCTGCTGCTGACCGGGCCGGTCTACGGCCTGGGTGCCCAGGCCATCGGCCTGCTCGCCCTGGTCGGCGGCCTCACCATGGGGTGGACCCCGTTCGCCGGACGCCTGGTGGACCGCCATGGACCCGACCCCGTGAACCGGGCCTCCCTGCTGGGGGTCCTGCTCTCGGCCGCGGTCCTCGCGCTGGGCGGGCTGGGCGGTACGGCCGGCCTGGCCGCGCTCGCCGTCGGGACGCTGCTGCTGGACGTCTCGATGCAGTCCGGCATGCTCGCCAACACCTCGCGGATGTACGCCCTGCGCCCGGACGCCCGCAGCCGGCTCAACACCGCCTACATGGCCTGTGCCTACACGGGCGGCACCGTGGGCTCCTGGCTCGGCGTGCGGGCCCATGCCGCCTTCGGCTGGACCGCGGTCTGCATCCTGGTCGCGCTGCTCACGACGGTCGCCCTGGCCCGTCACCTGACGGCACGGCGCGGCGGCCCGGGCCTGCTGTGACTCCACTCACTCGGCCTTGACCGGGGAAAGAAGGGTTACCTAATTTCCCTGTATGACCCCCCACCGCGAACCCCACCCCGACGGCCCGGCCGGGACGCCCGACAGCCGTGCGTCGGCCGGTTTCGACCTGGACTTCACCGCCCACGAGATGGAGCGGCGCGCCCAGGTCCTCGCCGCCCTCGGGCCGGACTGGGATCCGGTCGAGGTGATGCGGGGGGAGGAAGAGGCCTACGACCTGCTGTACTCCGGTCTCGACGCGGAGCAGCAGCGCGTGTACGAGGAGCTGGTCGCGGCCGGCGTGCTCCCCCGGCGCGAGGGCGGCGGTCGTGCTGCCGCGTGACCCGCAGGCCGACCCCGGCCGCCGCGCCTGGGTGGCCTGCCCCCAGTGCGACGACGCCCGGGGCTGTGAGCCGTGCGCCGACCGGCGCACCTGCTCGGTGCACTGGCGCTACCTCCTGACGAACACCGGCAGCCTGCTGCACCTGCAGTGCCCGTCCTGCTCGCACGTCTGGGCCCACGAGAGCGGCTTCGGCGCGACCCGGTCCCTCTGGAGCCGCATCACCAGCGGCCTGTCGCGGCACTGACCCACCGCCCCGGCACCCGGAAGCCGGTCTCCTGCGGAACGGGAGCTTCAGCGGACCGCGCCCTTAGGGTGGGCCGACCGGCATGCCGATCGGCGTGCCGACACCGAGTCCGAGGAGCGGTCGTGTCCCTGCGGTTGAAGCTGGCTGCGATCACGCTCGACTGCGCCGACCCCGAGGCGCTGGCCGCGTTCTACCAGCGGGCCATGGGCCTGGAGGCCCATCCCGAGTCCAACGGCGACTTCGCGGGCCTCACCCGCGAGGACGGCCTCTTCATCGGCTTCCAGCGGGTCGACGGCTACGAGGCCCCCCGCTGGCCCGGCCAGGGCAGGCCGCAGCAGGTCCACCTCGACTTCACGGCCGACGACCTCGACGGCGCCGAGGCCGCCCTGCTGGAGTGGGGGGCGACGAAGCCGGCCCACCAGCCCGGCGGCGAAAGGTGGCGGGTCCTGCTGGATCCGGCCGGGCATCCGTTCTGCCTCACCCGGAGCTGATGCCCCGCCCCCCTGCACGCGCACGCCCGTTCCCTGACACCCCGCCACCTCCCCTACGCGGCCGGGAGTTGACGGCCGGAGCGGGTGGCTGAAATGCGCGCGAGCGATTGCCCTCTTTTTGTGACCCGGTGGTAACTTCCGCGAGTTGATCTTGCCGGTCGCCCCTGCCGCGGCGACGGCGATCCCTCGTTCAAGGAAGTCACATTGCACCGCCTCTCCCCGTACCGCCCGTCCGCCCTCCTCACCCGCGCCGCCGTCTCGGCGGCGGTGCTGGCCCTGCTGCCCGCCCTTCCGGCCGCGGCCGATTCGGGGCGCACGCCGGCGCCCCATCTCGACGCCGTCGAACAGACGCTCCGCCAGGTCTCCCCCGGCCTGGAGGGCCAGGTGTGGGAGCGGAGCGAAGGCAACGTCCTCGACGCCTCCACTCCGGGAGGCGGCGACTGGCTGCTGCAGACCCCGGGCTGCTGGGGCGATGACACCTGCGCCACCCGGCCCGGGTCCCGGCAGCTGCTCTCGAAGATCACCGAGACCGTCTCGCAGGCCAAGCACACGGTCGACATATCGACCCTCGCCCCGTTCCCGAACGGAGCCTTCCAGGACGCGGTCGTCGCCGGCCTCAAGGCCGCCGCCCAGGGCGCCGGCGGCAACCGGCTCAGGGTGCGCGTGCTGGTGGGGGCCGCACCGGTCTACCACCTGAACGTGGTGCCCTCGAAGTACCGGGACGAGCTCGTGGCCAGGCTCGGGGACGACGCCCGGAACATCGACCTCAACGTCGCGTCGATGACCACCTCGAAGACCGCGTTCTCCTGGAACCACTCCAAGATCCTCGTGGTAGACGGCCGGTCCGCGATTACGGGCGGGATCAACAGCTGGAAGGACGACTACCTGGAGACCGCGCACCCGGTCGCCGACGTCGACCTCGCGCTCAAGGGGCCCGGGGCCGCCTCCGCCGGCCGCTACCTGGACGAGCTGTGGTCCTGGACCTGCCAGAACAAGAGCAACATCGCCAGTGTCTGGTTCGCCTCCTCCAACGGCGCCGCGTGCATGCCCTCGCTCGCCGCGCAGACCGGGCCGGGCGCTCCCCCGGCGGCCCCCGCAGCGGGCGGCGTGCCGGTCATCGCGGTCGGCGGGCTCGGTGTCGGCATCAGGCGCAGCGACCCCGCGTCCTCCTTCCGGCCGACCCTGCCGAGCGCCCCGGACACCAAGTGCGTGGTCGGCCTGCACGACAACACCAACGCGGACCGCGACTACGACACGGTCAACCCGGAGGAGAGCGCCCTCCGGGCGCTGATCTCCAGCGCGAACCGGCACATCGAGATCTCCCAGCAGGACCTCAACGCGACCTGCCCGCCGCTGCCGCGCTACGACATCCGCGTCTACGACGCCCTCGCGGCCAAGCTGGCCGCCGGAGTGAAGGTCCGGATCGTCGTGAGCGACCCGGCCAACCGGGGCGCGGTGGGCAGCGGAGGGTACTCGCAGATCAAGTCGCTGTCCGAGGTCAGCGACACCCTCCGCGACCGGATCGCCCTGGTCACCGGGGACCCGGGCAAGGCCAGGGCCGCGATGTGCTCGAACCTCCAGCTGGCCACCTTCCGCAGCGCGCAGAGCCCGCGGTGGGCCGACGGCCACCCGTACGCGCAGCACCACAAGCTGGTCTCGGTGGACGACTCGGCCTTCTACATCGGTTCCAAGAACCTCTACCCGGCGTGGCTGCAGGACTTCGGCTACATCGTGGAGAGCCCGGCCGCCGCCCGGCAGGTCGACGCCCAGCTGCTCGCGCCGCAGTGGCAGTACTCCCGCGCGACCGCGACGGTCGACTACGAGCAGGGCATCTGCCAGGGCTGACCCCCGGATCGCCGGATCCCCGGCCCCCAAGGATCCGGCCCGGCCCCGGCACCCGTCCCGGTGGCTTCCCCCGCGCTCACTCAGGGCGCGGGGGGCGTGGGTGTGCGCTGGAGCGGCGGGCCGCCGCGGCGTCCGTGACGTCCAGGAAGACCTGCTCCAGCTCGGGCCACCGGCTCTTCAGCTCGGTGCGGATGCGGACCATCGCCTCCTCCACCGTCTCGCTGTCGTAGCCGGCCGTCAGGTCGATCCCGGCGGCGAGCAGCACCGCGTCGGGCCCCAGGCGCATGGTCAGCAGGCCCGTCACCGAGTCGATCTCGGGCTGCGCTTCGAGCAGGGCACGGATCTCGTCCTGCAGGCCGGAATCGGCCGCCTCGCCGATCAGGTGGGCCCGTGCGCCCTTGCCGAGCACGTACGCCACGTACACGAGCAGCATGCCGATGAGGACCGAGGCGCCCGCCTCGTACGCCACCCGGCCCGTCGCCATGTGCAGCGCCATCCCCGCCATCGCCAGGACCACGCCCACGCAGGCCGTGGCGTCCTCCGCGAGGACGGTACGCAGCGCCGGATCACGGCCCTGCCGCACCTCCTCGGCGATCCCGTGTCCGGCGGCCCTGGCGGCACGGCGCACCTGGAACACGGCCCGCAGCAGCGAGGCGCCCTCGGCCAGGAGCGCGACGAGCAGCACGATCAGGCCGACCACGTAGCCCTCGTGCGATGCGCCGCCGCCGGAGCGGAACGCCTCCACCCCCTGGAACACCGAGAAGCAGCCGCCCGTGACGAAGATCCCGACAGCGGCGAGCAGCGACCAGAAGAACCGTTCCTTGCCGTAGCCGAAGGGGTGGCGCTCGTCGGCGGGGCGCCTGCTGCGCCGGACCGAGGCCAGCAGGAACACCTCGTTGATGCTGTCGGCCACGGAATGGGCCGCCTCCGAGAGCAGGGCCGGCGAACCGGCGATGACACCGCCGACGGCCTTGGCCACGCAGATGGCGAGGTTCGCCGCGAGGGCCGCCCACACCGTCAGACGCGTCTCACCGTCCCGGCCGCCGGCCGCGGCCCCGGGCCGCGCCCCGGCCCCTGCCCCGGGCGCGTGGGTGGCTTCGTCGGCCGTCATCCCCGTACGAGGGCGCGTACGCTCTCGATGCTGCCGCAGTCCGCCGCGAGCTGCCGTTCGCGCTCGCGCAGGAACGCGGCCGCCAGCTCGCTCCGCCGCTCGTCCGGCACGCTCTCCCTGGCCCCGTTGAGGATCGTCCGCTCCTCCTCGTCGATGTGGTGGGAGACCGCCTTCACCAGTTCCTCCAGGCGCTCGTCCCACTCGTCCGAACCGATCTCGGACACCTCCAGCAGCGCCAGCAGGGCCTCGTTGCCCTCGGCGTGCTCCTCGGAGCCGTGTTCCACCTCGTGGTTGTCGACGCCCTTGAACCGCTTGAGGGCGCCGTACACCTCGGCTTCCTCCGCCTCGCCGTGGGCGATCAGCAGGGCGGCGAACTCGCGCAGTGCCCCCGCCCGGTCCGCTTCCACGCTCCGCATCCGCCGGAAGAGCTCCTCCATCGTCCGGTGGTCCTTGAGGATCACCTCGATGATGTCCTGCTGCACGGCCATGGCCTGCTCCTTTCCTTCCACTCCGGTGCGCGGCGATCCGCATGCGTCCTTTCGGACGTGCTCGCTGCGCGGCCGTTCAAACGTGGGTGCCGGCGCACGGGGGCAGCCGGGGCGGCCTGCGCATGACGGCCCGGCTTCGGGGCAGAGCAGACCTGCGAGACCGGCACGGCACGGGCGAGGAAAGACGGGACTGTATGCGAAGCGTCGGCGTGGAAGAAGAACTGCTCCTGGTCAACCCGCGGACCGGTGAGCCGGCGGCGTCGGCGGGCGCGGTGCTGGCCTCCGCCCTGCTGTCCGGGGGCCGGGCCGCCGGAGCGGACGGGGAGATCCCGCTGGAGAAGGAGCTGCAGCAGGAACAGGTCGAGTTCGCGACGCGGCCCGTGACCCGGATGGGCGAACTGGCCGAGGAGCTCCGCCGGTGGCGCGCCGAGGCCGCCCGGCACGCCCAGGCGGCCGGCGTGCAGGTGGCGGCGCTCGCGACCTGCCCGCTGACCGTGGAGCCCACCCTCAGCGTCGGTGAGCGCTACCAGTGGATCGCCCGGCAGTTCGGTCTGCCGGCCCAGGAGCAGCTGACCTGCGGCTGCCATGTGCACGTGTCGGTCGATTCCGACGAGGAGGGCGTGGCCGTCCTGGACCGGATCCGGCCCT
The DNA here is from genome assembly GCF_040612915.1 of Streptomyces sp. NPDC006326. Lineage (NCBI taxonomy): Bacteria > Bacillati > Actinomycetota > Actinomycetes > Kitasatosporales > Streptomycetaceae > Streptomyces > Streptomyces sp. NPDC006326. Next base: position 83,481 of record NZ_JBEXRC010000025.1, read on the forward strand.
GGCTCTCCGTCCTGACCGCGCTGAGCGCCAATTCGCCGTTCTGGCAGGGGGAGGACACCGGTTACGGCAGCTACCGCAGCAGGGTCTGGAACCGGTGGCCCTCCGCGGGTCCGGTCAACCTCTTCGGCTCGGCCGCCGCGTACCACGAGCGGGTGCGGGCCATGGTGGAAACCGGCGTGCTGCGCGACAAGGGCATGATCTATTTCGATGCGCGGCTGGCCGCCCGCTACCCCACCGTCGAGATCCGCGTGGCGGACGTCTGTCTGGACGCGTCCACCACCGTGCTGGTGGCCGCCCTGGTGCGCGGCCTGGTCGACACGGCCGCGCGGGCCTGGCGGGCGGGCCAGGCCCCCGCCCCCGTCGACACGAGCCTGCTCCGGCTCGCCGCCTGGCGCGCCGCCCGGTCCGGGATCGACGGACAGCTGATCCACCCCGCCACCTTGCGCGAGGACTCGCCCGAGGCCGTCGTCTGGGCGCTGTACGACCACGTACGGGAGGCCCTCGACGAGAACGGGGACTCCGACCGCGTCAAGGCGGCCCTGGAGGAGCTCCTGCGCCGCGGCAACGGCGCCCGCGTCCAGCGGGAGCTGTTGCGCTCCACGGGCGATCTCGCCGCCGTGGTCTCCCGCTGCGCGCAGCTGACCGCCGGGGAGTGAGCCGGGCGACGAGGGGTCCGGCGGTGCGCCCGTGCCTTGCCGGCGAGGGTCAGTAGGCGTTGCGCCGGCGGAGCCCGAGCGGGCGCCCGTCCGGGTCGACGAGGACGCGGTACAGCGGCATGGCCAGTGCGCGCGCCGGACGCGACAGCCCGGGCGGGCGGTACGTACGCAGGCGGCCCGGCGGCTTCGGGCCCCGGCCGCCGCCCTCGTGCCAGGAGTCCAGCGCGGCGGCGCTCGCCGCGAAGGCCTCGAAGGCGCCCACCGGGTCGCAGAGGACCTCCGGCTCCCCGCCGTCCAGGTGTTCCCGTGCCAGTTCGAGGCGCAGCTCGCGCGCGAAGCGGCGCGCCCCGTCGCCGAGGCCGCCCGGATCGCGGGGCCTGCGCGTGTCCGGGACCTCGCCGAGGACCGCGCAGCCGAGTTCCGAATCGTGGGTCCAGGAGCGGAGGTTGATGTTGTCGGATCCGACGGAGGCCCACACGTCGTCGATCACGCACACTTTGGCGTGGACGTACACCGGAGTCCCGGACCGGTTCTCCAGCCCGTAGACCGCCACCCGTTCACCGCCCGCCCGGCGCAGCCGTTCCAGCGCGGTGACCCGCCCGACCAGGTACATCGGCAGGCTGAGCCGTCCGTCCTGCTCGGGCACGGTGGGTACGACGGCGATCAGCCTCAGGCGCGGATTGTCGCCCAGTGCCCGGGCGAAGGCGTCGACCACGTTCGGGGACCACAGGTACTGGTCCTCCACGTAGACGAGCGACCTGGCCCGCTTCAGCGCCTTGAGGTAGCCGCGGGCGATGCTGCGCTCGCCGTCGGGCGCGAAGGGGTAGCCGCGCAGCAGGCGGTTGGGGTACGTGCGCAGCACCTGCACGGTGTGGCTGCCGCACGGCGGGGGGTCGGGAAGCTGGGGCGGAAGGCCGCCCGGCCGGGTGTCCTCGTGCCGCAGGAGTTCGCGCAGCCGCAGCAGCGGGCTGCGGCTGAGGGGTGCCGGATCGTCCCAGCGCTCCCGGAACACGGCTTCGAGGTCGCCGACGGCGGGGCCGCGGACGGCCAGGTGGACGTCGTGCCAGGGCGGGCGGGGCCCGTAGGCGGTGGCCAGGGGCATCGCCTGGGGATCGCCGCGGTGGGAGGCGTCGTCGTTGCGGCTGTGGCACAGGTCGATCCCGCCCGCGTAGGCGGTGTCGAGCCCGGGGCGGCCGGGGTGGCGCAGGACGACGAGCTTTTGGTGGTGGGAGCCGCCGGGGCGCACCCGCATGTCGAGCAGGCACTCCCCGCCGGCTGCCTCGATCTCCTCGCCGAGGTGGCGGTTCTCGGTCTCGCTGAACTGGAACCGGTCCAGGTGGGAGCGCCAGACGAGCCCCTTGACGATCACGCCGCGGGCGGCGGCCTCGCACAGGACCGCGCCGATCTCCGTGCCCTCGCCGTCGAGCCGCTCGTCGGGGTCGCCGCGCCAGTCGGTGAACAGCAGGAGGTCCCCCGGGTGCAGGGCGCGGATCCCGCGGAGCAGTTCGGCGAAGTACGTCCTGCCGTGCACCAGAGGGCGTACTTCGTTGCCGCTGGACCACGCGCTTCCCCGGGGGTGGCGCCGGTCCAGCCGGGTCGCGGGGTTGCCGCGTTCACCGGTGGTGATCAGCCAGTCACTGTGCTTCACGGGCTCGGCCTCCACCCTGCGGCTACCCACTGGGCCCGTTTCATTCCCGCACGGAAGGGATGCGGGGCGGCCCGGGCGACCGGCGCGTGCCCCCGGTCCGCGGCGCACGATCCGGGCACGGGTGAGGGAGTGTCACCCTCCATGGCGACGGGGACGTTTGGGCTCGGCCCCAGCGGCCATACGCGGAGTGTCGGTGCAGTCGGCGCCCCCGCGGTCGAGGGGGGCGCCGCGCATCGAGAGCGGTGGTCCGCGCGCGGTCCCCGTCCCCCCGGGACGGCGTGCGGACACGCCGACCGGCACCACGCTGCCGTCCCGCCTCAACGGCACCCCGGTTCCCGTCCGTCTGCCTCCCCGCAGCACGCGAGCCCGGGAAAGCCCCCGGCGGCCGTTGCCCTCGCAGCGGCCCCCGGGCCCGGCGGGACGGCGGCATCAGTCGCGGGCGATGCCGGTGATGACGGGGTCTCCCAGGGGTGCGGTGTCGGCGGTGAGTCCGGCGGAGCCGAGGGCGGCCCTGGCCAGGGTGCGGGCCTTGTCCTCCGCCGATGCGGTGTCGGCCGCCTCGACTTCCAGGTGCAGGCTGAAGGCCGGCGAGTCGGGATAGAAGGACAGGATGTCCAGGTCTTCGGCCGCGCCCAGGCCGGTGCTCCTCGGGTCCGAGGGCCGCAGCGCCCGGATCAGCTCGGTGCGCCCTGCCGCGGTGAGTTCGCCGAGCAGGGTGCCGGGGATGGTGACGACGTAAACGGTCATGGTGTGCAGGTGCCCGTCCGCGCGCGAAGGAACCGTGGTAGATGTCTCGTTGAGCCGAGGGGCGACTGCCGCACCCCCCGGCCGGGAGCGAAAGAGGAGCGATGACCGCCGCCGCACCGACGTCCAGCCTCGCCGGATGGCGCCGGGCCCCGTTCACCGCCGAGGGCCTTGCGTACGACTGCTACGAGAAGGGCGACGGCCCCGGTGTGGTGCTGCTGCCGGAGCTGCCGGGCATCACGCCCGAGGTGCTGGGGCTGGCCCAGCACCTGGTGGACGAGGGATTCACCGTGGTGATGCCCTCGCTGTTCGGTACGCCGGGCAGGCCGGTCTCCCTCGCGCGGACCGCGGCGGTCTTCGCCCGCGTGTGCGTCTCGGCCGAGTTCCGGGCCTTCGCCACGAACGCCCGCCGGCCCGTCGCCGATTACCTCAGGGCCCTCGCCCGCGACCTCGCGGCCCGTACGCCCGGCGCCGGGGTCGGAGTCATCGGCCTCTGCTTCACGGGAGGCTTCGCCCTGGCCGCCGCGGTGGACGACGTGGTGCTGGCCCCGGTGATGAGCCAGCCGTCGACTCCGATAGCCCTGACCCCCGCCCGGCGCGCGGACGCCGGAGTGTCCGAGGGCGAGCTGCAGCGGGTGGCCGAGCGTACACGCAGCAGCGGGCTGTGCGTTCTGGGGCTGCGTTTCAGTGAGGACCGGCTGGCCCCGGAGGAGCGTTTCGAGACGCTCCGCGAGCGGCTCGGCAGCTCCTTCCGGGTCATCCGGCTCGACTCGGCCCCGGGCAACGGCGACGGCTTCGGCCGCCTGGCCCATGCGGTGCTGACCCTGGAGGTCCGTGACGCCCCGGGCCACCCCGCCCTGAAGGCGCGGGCGGAGGTCACCGCCTTCCTGCACGACCGGCTGGACGGCTGAGGACGCCCGGCGTCCCTACGGAACGTTGGTCGCGGTCTCGCACCGGACGGCCACGTCGGTTCCCGCCGTGCCGTCGCAGGTGTCCAGCGTGTCGTCACCGCCGTCGAGGACGTCGTTGCCGCCCTCCGCCTCGGGAGTCGGCGCAACGGGCGCGCTCTGCTGAGGGGGTGTCATCGGGGTGGGGGTGGTTGCGGCCGGGCGGGCGGGGCGCTCCTTGCGGGTGCCGTCGCCCTTTCCGTGCGCGACGTGCCCGGAGTTGCTGTCCCCGATGAGGGCGTCGGTGCCGGGACCGCCCAGGAGCACGTCCTTGCCGTGGCCGGTGGCCGTGGCTTCGGCCGAGGAGTCGCCGGTGATGCTGTCGTTGCCCGCTCCGCCGTCGATGACGTCGCTGCCGCCGCCCGAGGCGTTGACGCCGCCCCGGCTGTCGCCGATCATGGCGTCGTTGCCCTCCTCGCCGAAGAGGACGTCGTTCCCGCCTCCGGTCGCGCTGCCGCCGAAGGCCATGCTGTCGCCGCCCATGCGGTCGTCCCCGGCGCCGCCGAAGAGGACGTCGTCGCCCCCGCCGTCGGCGGCGGTGCCCGTGGTGATCAGGTCGCCGCGGATGAGGTCGTTGCCTTCGCCGCCTTCGAGCTGGTCGTTGCCCAGGCCGCCCGCGAGGGTGTCGGTCCCGGCCAGTCCGCAGATCAGGTCGTCTCCGCCGCGCCCGTCGATGATGTCGGCGCCCGCCGACCCGATGATGACGTCGTTGCCTTCGGTCCCGTTGATCGTGCCTGCCCCGGTGATGGTCGCCGCGCGTCCGAAGCAGGTGGTCCCGGGATCCGCGGCCGCTGCCGGCAGGCCGAGCGAGAGCAGCAGAGCTGCCGCCGGCAACGTGAGTGATGTTCGGGCGTGCATGGGTCCTCCGGATGTCGGTGCAGGGGGCAGCCTTGATTCGGAAGGGAACATAGGGGGCAAATCACCCATGAGCAATGACATGCCTGGATGTTGGTATGCCTTACGCTCCGTTGGCCCAGCGCGTGGCTGCGGGGCACGACGCCTCCCCCGCAGCCACGCGCAGTTCCCGGCTCGCGGCTACCGCCTCCGGTCCACCACGGCCAGCAGCTTCCCGCTCGTCGCCGTACGGGCCAGGCCGGCTCCGTCCACCGGCTCGACCGTGAAGTCGAGCAGCTTCTCCGACACGGCCGAGTGCAGCTCGGGGTAGGCGGCGAGGAAGGCCCCGCGGGCCCGCTCGGCGTCCGTCACGTGCGAGCGCTCCATGCGCAGGGTGAGGCCCTCGCGGACGGGTCCGCCGGTGAGGACGGCCTGGATCTCGCCTCCGTAGCGCAGGTGCTCCGCCGCGATCGCGACGAAGCGGCGGTAGTTCAGGAAGTACGTCGCCACGCGCATCACCTCGCCCAGCCGGCCGAGGAGTTCGAAGCGCGGGGCGCGGCTTCCGCACGGGCAGCGCCCGGGGACGGCCCGGCCGAGGTCGCCGATGACGTAGCGGTCGAGGTGCTGGCCGCGGCGGGCCCGGGTGGTGAAGACGAGCCGGCCGGTCCGACCGGGTTCCACCGGGCGGTCGGCCTCGGTCTCGACGATCTCCAGGGTGTGCAGGTCGGCGTGGAGGTGGTGGACGCTGCCGGTGCTGTGCGTGCACTGGTAGCCGAGCGGGCCGAGGTCGGTGCTGCCGTAGGTGAGGGAGCGGATGACCTCGATGCCGAAGGTCTCGGTGAGTACGCGGCGCTGCTCCTCGGTGAAGTGCTCGCCGCCGTAGAAGATCTTCCGGATGCCGCCGTAGGAGCGCAGGAGGCCGGCCTCCTCATGCAGGAGCTGCCAGAGGTAGGAGGGCATGCCGAAGAGCGTGTCGACCTCGTACGCGGTGATCATTTCGGCGGTGGCCCGGTGGTCGGAGCCGGCCGCCATCGGTATCTGGACGCCGCCCAGGCGCTCCAGGATGGAGAAGAAGCTGATGAACCCGCCGTACATGCCTCCGCAGTAGAGGAGGTTGGCGGTGCGGTCGCGCGACGGGTCGTAGCCCGCGGCGAGGAGGCCGCGGGCGGCCGCGTGCATCTGCGTGTCGTAGTCCTCGTAGCTGAAGAGCGAGAGGGCGGGCGCCGCGGTGCTGCCTCCGCTGCGGAAGTACAGCTCGGCGTCGCGGCGGTCGACCTCGCCGTTGAGGTGCTGGACGGCCGCCTTGTCCAGCAGGGGTCCGGCCGGCGGGGGGAACTGGGCCGGGCGGACGAGGTCGTCCAGGCAGGCGGTGGTGGCGAAGCGCTCGTCGGCCTGGACGGCGACGCGGCGGCTGTAGCGCTGGAGGGCGTAGACGCCGTCGTGCGGTTCGCCGGCGTAGCCGGCCGTCATGGCGCCGACCGGGGTGACCCGGGTGGCGCCCGCCGCCAGGACCAGGGCGGAGAGCTCGGCGGTGTCGGTGCGGCTGCCCGCGATCCCGGCGGTCTGGAGGTAGCGGCGCATGGGGCGCAGCGTGGCGATCAGGTCCTTGCGGGGCAGCGGCTTGACCCAGACGCTGCGGTGCAGCGGGGAGGCGGTGAGGGCCGGGCGGGTGTCGGCCATGACCCGCCAGGCGCCGTCCGGGTCGGCGAGGACCCGGGTGAGGCCAAGGTGCTCCTCCAGGCGGGCGAGGTGCTCGGTGGTGGTCAGTTCCGCGTACTCGGCCGGGTCGAGATCCTCCCCGGCGGGCGCCGGCTGTGCGGCCAGGGCGGCGGCGAGGCGGTCCGCGCAGGCGTGCAGCTCGTCGGGGTCCCGGGTGTCGAGGTAGACGACCTGGGGGCTGGAGCAGGCCTGCTGCTCGAACCGGCAGACGTCCTGGGCCAGGGAGTTCAGCACGGTCTCGTCCGCCCAGGCGTCCGGCGTGAGGTAGGCGAAGGAGATCTTGTGCCCCCACTCCACCAGGCGGCAGCCGGCCGGGACATGGGCGGCGACGCCCTCGACGGCGGCCTCGCCGCCCCAGACCGCGACGGCGTCGGCGGGCGCGCACATCAGGCGCAGCCAGTCCTGGCGGGAGGAGGGGAAGCGGAGCACGATGATGCGCTCGGCGAGGGCGCCGCTCGGGTCCTGCGCGGCCAGTTCGGCGAGGAGGTGCTGGGCGAGGAGGCCGTCGGCGCTGCTCGTCTTCAGGACGTTGACGTTGCCGGCGAGCAGTCCCTCGACCACGGTGAGCGGGGCGACGGTGGCGGCGTTGCCGGGGGCGATGTGGGCGACCAGGCCGACGGGCGCCCAGGCCTCGTACACCGTCTCCTTGGCGTCGGGCCGGTTCAGCCGCTGCGGGGCCGTGCCGCCCAGCTCGCGGCGGAGCTTGCGGGTGAGGGCGCTGCGGTCGAGGAAGGCGGCGAGCTCGGCGAAGAGTTCCCCGGCCTCCTCCCCCGGGCCCGCCGGCAGGTGCGGGGCCAGCCGCTCGCGGATGCGGTGGCCGGGGTCCCGCAGGGCCTCGGCGAGGGCGTCGCAGGCGGCCAGGAGGACGTCGGTGTCGAGGGGCGCGGCGAGGGCGGAACCGACGGCGGCGGGCAGCGTCTCCAGGCGGCGTGCGGCCTCTTCGTCGCCGATGAACGCGCCCTGCCAGTAGTGCCGGCCGGTGGTGGAGTCGGTCATGACATGCCCTTCATCAGTTCGGCGGCGGCCACGGCACAGCTGCGGTTGCGGCTGACGCCGGCGCGGCCGTGGATCGTGAACCACGGGGTGCCCAGCTCGCAGCCGCACTCCTCGCCCGGGTGGAGGGAGGCGAGGTCGCCCATGACGACGCTCTGCGCGGGAACGGAGGTGATGTACGGGGACACCAGGTGCAGGTAGCCGCGCTCGCCGTACGGGAGGGGTTCGAGGGTGCGGGTGGAACGGACGAAGACGCGGGACCAGACGGGCGCGTGGAGGTTGTGGTGCGCGCACTCGATGTACGGGATGCAGTGCTCGACGGAGCCGAAGGTGTCGCGGATCCGCTCGGAGGGGATGCCCAGCTGCTCGGTGACGCGTGCGTACAGCTCGTGCTTGCCGATCTGCCGGTCCGTGTGGCCCTTCCAGCCGCCGCCGAGGATGATCAGCGAGCCTTCCGGGAGCCGCAGCGGAGGCAGGCCCATGGCGCGCATCCGCTCCAGGGTGAACCAGAGGAACGCGGGGAAGCCGAGGATGCGTACGGGGGCGTCGTCCTCGGCGAAGCGGCGCAGTGCGGCGATACAGCCGAAGGGGTCGAACTCGTGCCCGCTGCCGGTGTGGCGCAGGGCGTACTCGACCGTGCGGGCCGGGGCGAAGTCGCACAGGTAGTTGTCGGTGAACGAGGTGCCCAGTTTGAGGTCGCGGGCGGGTTCGTAGCTGTAGAGCAGGTAGTTGACGGGCTGGTCGGGGGTGATCCAGCCGTTGTGGTCGAAGATGCGGGCCACCATGCGCTGGGCGGAGCGGATGGTCCATTCGTCGAAGAACATCTGCGACTTCTGTCCGGTGGTGCCGGAGGAGGTCAGGTGGAGGTGGACGTCGTCCGCGGGTATGGAGAGGACTTCGTGGCGCTTGAAGAAGTTGGCGTGCACCAGGGGCGCGCCGTACCGGGAATCGGGCCGCTCGGCGTCGTACAGGCTCCGGAAGAACGGGGACCGGTCGCGGTGCCAGGCGTTGATCTCCGCCATGGCGGCGGTGAACAGCTCCTCCTCGGCCGGACCCGAGGTGTAGGGCGCCGTCAGGTCGCACAGCTGCTGCACCCGGGCGAGGGCGTGGGGGTCGGGGACGTCGACCGGGGCGAGATGGGGATTCGAAGGGGTCGCGGTGCTCGCGGTGTTCGCGGTGTTCGCTGGGGTCACGGGGCAACCTCACGTGAGGGCAGGTGTGTCGACGCCCAGGCCGACACATAGGAATCGAGGAAGGGCTGGAGCGGCGGGTCGACGACGACGCCGCGGAAGTCGATGTGCTCGGTGGTGCGGGACATCACCACGTAGTCGTGGAAGCCGTCCCCGTCCCGGCGCATGGCCGGGTAGAGGGCTCCTGCGATGAAGCCCTCGGCGGCGAACGCGGAGAGCCCGGCATGGTGTTCGAGGGGTACGAGGGCTTCGACGTAGCCGGCGCCCGCCCGGGTGAGGGTCCGGGTGACCTGCTCCAGCCGGCCTGCGGCGGCCGCGGGTTCGGGGTGGGCGGTGACCAGGGCGCAGTACCCGCCGGTGCGGTTGAGGTAGGCGTACACCTCGAAACTGCCGTCCTCTGGGGTGAGCAGGATGTTCGGGGTGTGCAGCGGGTAGAACCAGCGGCCCGGGTCGGGGAAGTGCTCCTGGAAGCGGCGGCGGACGAACGCAGGTGCCTCGATCATCTCCAGCGGTCGCGGCGCGGGCCCGGCGGGCGTCGGCTGCGGCGCCGTCGGGCGGGTGCCCGCGTAGCTGATGCCGAGGCTCGCCCCGGCCGTACGCAGGAGCGGCATCAGGGAGGCGGGCACCTCGTCGACGGGGACGCGGCGGTCCAGCACCCCCGGTGCGTGACGCGCGTAGAGTGCGAGGCTTTCGCGGCTGCTGAGCTCCACGGCATTGGGCAGGATGCCGAGGGGGCGGAAGCCGTTGCGGGCCACGACGCGCTGGGGGCCGGCGCTGACCGTGCGGACGGTGGCGTACACCGAGTCGAGGGTTCCGGTGTCCAGGGTCGCGGCGCACAGTGCCTCGGTGAGCTGACCGGCGCACCCCGATCCGCGCTGGTCCGGGTGGACGGCGAGCCCTTCGAGGCGGCCGACGCGGCTGCCGGGCTCGCTGTGCACGGCGGCCGATCCGGCGAGGGCGCCGGTGCGCGGGCAGCGGGTGACGAGCCAGAGGGTGTGCGGGTCCTGGATGAGCCGGGACATCTCGGCGGGGTCGGTGCCGAGCGCGGTGGGGTAGTGCGGCCCGTAGACGGCGTAGTAGAGCTGGCGGAGCTCGGCTATGTCGGCCGGGGTGGCCTGCTCGATCAGGGCGGTCATCGGGTGCCTCCCGCGGCGGGTCCGGCGCTCTCGGCCCGGGTCTCGGCCTCTGTCACGGCCCCGGCCCGGCTCGTTGCGCCGGCGGTGTCCGCTCCGGCTGCGCCGGGGCGCTCCGGCAGCAGGGCCAGGGCGAGGGCGGCGGGGACCAGTCCGGCCGCCTGGACCAGGCACAGCGTCCGGGCGGAGAGGTGGTCGCCCAGCACCCCGAAGAGCAGCGAGGCGACCGGGAAGGTGGCGCCGAGCACGGCCTGCATGACGGCGAAGAAGGCGGGCTTGTCGGCAGCGGGCACCAGCCGCTGGAAGAGGGCCACGAAACGCACCCCGATCACCCCGACGCACCACCCGGCCACCAGCAGGGAGCCGGCGAGGACGGGCCGCGCCGGGACCAGGCCCGGAAGGGCGAGTGCGAGGGCCATCAGGCCCAGGCAGGCGGAGCCGACCGCACCGGGCCGGCCGGGCACCCGTGCGCCGGTGAAGGAGCCGATCAGCGTGCCTGCGCCGAGCGATGCCTCCAGGAGGGTGACCGTGGCGCCGCCGCCGTGCAGCACCGAGGCGGTGTACAGCGGCATGACGACGAAGACGGCCGTGGTGAAGAGGTTGGCCGCGGTGAAGCAGAGCAGGACGGCGCGGACGTACGGCAGCGCACCCAGGAGCCGGCGCAGCGTCCGCCGCGGGACACCGCCGCCCTCCGGGGCCGCGGCTGCCCCGGCGGCAGCGGGCTCGGCGGAAGCGGCGGCAGCGGGCGCTGCGGCAGCGGCGGCGCCGGCCGTGCCGTGGAAGCGTACGGTCGCCACCAGCACGGCGGCCGCGGCGTAGGCGGCGGTGCAGCCGGCGGCGAGGCCGGCCATCCCGGCCCCGTCCACGACGAGGGCGCCGAGCATGGCTCCGCCGAGGCCGGCCAGCGACTGGGTGGACAGCTCGAAGCCGGTCGCGGCCTCGATGTCCTCGTCGTCGACGAGCTCGGGCACGGAGGTGGTCAGGCACGGGTCGAAGAAGGCCTGGCAGGTCGCCAGGGCGAGTCCTCCCGCGTAGGCCGCGGCGACGGGCAGGTCGCTCACGCCGGCCCAGCCGGCGAGCGCCGCGGCGGCGGCTCCCGCACCTGCGGCCGCGGCGCGGAGCAGTGCACGGTGGGAGAAGCGGGCGATGGCGCGGGCGATGACGGGGGCCAGGGCCACGGCGGGCAGCGTGCTCACGGCCATGAACAGCCCGGCCGCGGACCCGCCGTCGCCGGAGGCCGCGTAGGCGATGAGCCACCAGGAGGCACCGACCTGGAACATGCGCATGCCGGCCTGGGTGAGCACCTGGGCCAGCCATACGGTCCCGAACGTGCGGTTGCGCAGGACGAGGGGTGTCCGGCGGGCGGGGGCCATCGCGGCGGTCATGCGGTCGGCCTCTCGTCGAGGACGCGGACGAGTTTGCCGGAGCGGGAGTTGACCGCCAGGTCGCGGTGGCGGGCCCACTCGACGCGGAGCGGGTGGACGAACCCCGCTGCCACGCTCTCGGGGTAGAGCGGCCGGGCGGTGTTCAGCCCGGTGACGACCTGCCCGGCGAGGGCGTCCAGCTCGGCGGGGGTCCGGCCGGGGCCGGTGGCCAGGCGCAGCACGAGGCCGTCGCGGCCTTCCCAGCGGCGGACGACGAGCTGCATGCCGGTGACGCGGCCCTCGGCATCGGCTTCGGCGACGGCGTTCGTGGCGTCCTGCCAGTGCAGGGAGACGGGGCCGACGCGTACGCCTTCCTCGGCGCGGCCGAGGATGCGGAAGGGGCCGCCCTCGGCGGCGGTCCACTCCGCCCGGTCACCGGCGGGGTAGCGGATGACCGGCATCAGGCGGCGGAACAGCTGGGTGACGACGACGCGCCCCGGCCGTCCCGCCTCGCGTATCGGCTCGCCGGTCGTCTCGTCGAGGATCTCGACGACGGTGTGCGGGGTGAAGGGGCGGTGGGTGCGCGGGTCGGGGCCGGGTACCGGCCTGCCGAGCAGGCCCCCGTCCACGCTGGCGTAACCGAGCGAGCGGGGCACGGCGTTGGGGAAGGCGGTCTTGAGGAGGCGGCGCTGGTCGGCGAAGAGGGCCTCGCCGCCGAACAACAGCAGCTCGACGTACGGCAGGTGCCGGTCCTGGGAGACCAGGTGCTCGGCGAGGCGGCACAGGGTGGTGGGAGTGCCCGCGACGACCTGTGCCGTGAAGTCCTCCAGGGTGGCGACCACCGACTCGGGCGCGGCTGCGCCGCCGATGGGGAGCCGGACGTTGGCGAGGGGGGCGTGGGCGAGGGAGTCGAGGATGAACAGGAAGCTGGCGTAGAGCTCGCCGGCGTAGAAGAGGTCGGCGACCCGGTGGCCGGGCCGAAGGCCCGCGTCGGTGAACCCGGTGCCGAAGGCGGTGACGAACTCCTGCCATTCCTCACGGGTGTAGTACGAGAACCGCGGCGTGCCGGTGGTGCCTCCCGTCTTGAAGACGACGGCTTCGGTGAGGGGGGCGGTCAGGACGCGGTTGTCCCGGAGGGTGTTGGCGGCCCAGAAGGCGCTCTGATCCACCACGGGAAGGTCGGTGATCCGCGTCACCTCGGCCGGCAGACCGGCGTAGAGGCCGGCATAGAAAGGGGAGTTGTCACGGGCGAAACGCACGAGGTCTGAGAACTGCTGGACGGGCATGCTGCCTTTACCTGAAAGATGAAAGTTGAAATAGACGGGACGCAGACGAGGGGCCCCACTCAACCGTGCGCCCGATGCGCACAGTTGGCGGGCCGGTCACAAGCTGATGCCCATTCACATGATGGAACACGGGGAACGCAGCACCAAATCGAACGGGCTCTCCCGGCCACAGAGGGCGCCCTTCCGGCCTGCGGGGCCCGAAACCGCGTCGGCGGCCGAAATCCGCGGTCCGCGCACGAAGACGGGCTCCCCGCCTCGCGGGAAAGCACGCGGAGGCGGGGAGCCCGGGAAGACGGGCCGTGGTCAGCCTTCGAAGACCGGTACGGGAGGAGCGGGCCGGCCGGCGGACGGCGCGAGGGCCGCGTCTGCGTCCGCGTGGTTCGCCTTGAGCACGGCGTAGGCACGGGAGAGGGCCTGGGTCCGCACCGGCCTGCGCGCGGCGAGCGCGGTCAGGTCGCCCGCGCACTGGAGTTCCCACCGCGGGAAGCGGCGGCGGGCCCTGGCCATGGGGGCGCTCGGGGCGAAGTACAGCATGGTGGTGTTCTCGTGCGGGTTGTGCGCCGAGCCCTCGTAGACCATCCGGCCGGAGGTCTCCAGCCGGTCCGCCAGCCGGGCCAGGGTGCCCGCCTCCGGCCGGTCCATGAACAGGCCGACGTGGTTCTCGAAGCCGTGGACGCGCTCCTGCGTGCCGACGTCCTCCTCGTAGCCGGGGCTCGACCGCGGGAAGAGGAAGACCTCGACCTCGGGTGCCGGGCCGGCCGTGACCCGCAGCCGCGTCACCCGTATGTCCGCCTCGTCAGGGAGCCCGTACCGTTCCACCAGACGGCGCTTCACCAGAACGCTCGGTATCGTCGCCGAGGCGGTCCAGCCATTTTCCTCGAAGTACTCCAGAGCGGATTCCACCGTTTCCGGAAACACCAGTGTGGCGCAATGGGAAACAATGCACCTGCTCTCTATTTCCCGTTTGAGGCCGTCGGGTATCCAGGGCGGCAGGAGGGCGTCGAGGGATTTTCTGGAGGCGTGGTGGGCGTAGTCAACAGCATGCTGGAGGCGCTGGACGTCGCAGGGTTCGAACGTCACATCATGCATGTCGCAGCCTTTCTGTTGTCGACACCCGATTAAAGCCACGTCACTCGTGAGGGTGCACTCGGCCATAGCCTGATCGGGTGAACAAGGGCCGGCCCGGGCACGGGGACGCGTCACCGCTGCGGTTGTGCTCCCGGGTGAACCGCCGCATTTTTGTGGAGGGGTTTGTGGAGGGGGCTTTCCAGGAGGGCAGAGCATGTCCCCGTACCGCAGAAGGAATGCACCGCGCATCCTGATCGCCGGCGCCGGAATCGGCGGGCTGACCACGGCTTTGAGTCTGCACGCGGCCGGACTGGACGACGTGCGGATCGTGGAGTCCTGCCCGCAGCTGCGCGCTGTCGGTGCGGGGATCAATCTGCAGCCCGCCGCGGTCCGGGAGCTGAGCGAGCTCGGCCTGGCGGACGCGCTCGACAGGACCGCCGTGGCCACCTCCACGCTGGAGTACCACCACCGCTACGGCGGCCTGATCTGGTCGGAGCCGCGCGGGCGCGCCGCCGGCTACAACTGGCCGCAGTACTCGGTGCACCGGGCGCACCTGCAGGAACTGCTGCTGGCGGCGGTCCGGGAGCGGCTCGGTCCCCGGGCCCTCGTCACCGGATGCCGCCTGGTCCGCTACGAGCAGCACCGCCGGCGGGGCCGGCACACCGTGACGGCGTACACCGCCGGCCAGACCGGTCGGTTCGACTGCGACCTGCTCATCGGTGCGGACGGCATCAACTCGGCCGTACGGGCGGCCATGTATCCGCACGAGGGACCGCCGCTGTGGAACGGTATCCGCATGTGGCGGGGGCTGACCGAGGGCCGTCCCTTCCTCGACGGCCGCACGATGGTCATCATCGGCTGCAACGCCCGGGTGAAGGCGGTGGTCTATCCGGTCACCTGCCCGGGCGCGGACGGCCGGTGCCTGCTCAACTGGGTGGTGGAGAGCCGTATCGAGGGCGCCGAGGGCACTGCGCTCGTCCCGGACGGCCCGGCCGTCGGCGCCGAAGCCGACTGCACCGCACCGCCGGAGGAGGTGCTGGCGCACCTGGACGGCTGGCGCTGCGAGTTCCTCGACCTCCACGCCGTCGTCGCCGGTGCGCCCCGGATCGGCCAGTACCCGATGATCGACCGCGACCCGCTGCCCTCCTGGACGGACGGCCGCGCCGTCCTGATCGGTGATGCGGCCCACCCCCTGTACCCGACTGGATCCAACGGCGCCTCGCAGGCCGTCGTCGACGGCCGGGTGCTGGCGTATGCGCTCGCCCGCCACGGGGTGGACGAGGCCCTGGCGCGCTACGAGGCGGACCGCCGCCCGCAGACCACACGGCTGCTCGCCGCGCACCGCCGCCTGGAGCCCGACCCGGTGCTCCGCCAGGTGGAGGCCCTCGCACCCCGCGGTTTCGAGGACATCCGCCACGTCCTGCCGGAGGACCGGCTGGCCGGTATCCGGTCCTGCACCCGCCAGGTGACGGGAGTGGACGCCGAAGCGCTCAACGCACGTTCCTCATGGAGCCCGGCATGAAGGGCACGAACGGCATGGACAGCTCGAACGGCACGAACGGCAGACGCCTCCTGCGCAGCTCCCGCAGCCGTCCGGCTGCCGCCGTCGCACTGGCCTCGGCCGCCCTGCTGGCAGCCCTGCTGCCGTCGCTCGGGCAGCCTCGGGACACCTCGCCGCCCTCCGGCTCCGCGGGGCGGACCGCGGGCTGTGACGAGCGGACCGGCACTGCGGCCTGCTCCCTGTACGGGCCCGCCGCCCGGATCGGCAACGGCACGGTCAGGACGTACAGCACGTACGAGGGCGGGGTGCCCCAGGCGTTGGGGATCTCGCTCACCGCCCCGGCCCTCACCGGACTGCCCACCCCGCCCACCGACGGCAAGCACTGCTACGACGCCGATGCCGACGGCAGCCGTGACCCCGTCCACGAGTGCGTGGGCGGCCACAGCCGCGAACTCGCCCTGCCCGCCGCCCCGCCCGTCTCGGCCGGGCCCGGCCTGCCCTTCCAGTGGGCGCTGTTCAACTGGAACCCGTACGGCCACAATCCGCACGGCCGCTATGACGTCCCCCACTTCGACGTGCACTTCTACCTCGTTCCCGAGGAGGTCCGGACGGGCATCAGGACCGGGAGCTGCGCCCTGCTCATCGCCTGCGACCAACTGGCCGCGGCCGCCAAGCCCGTCCCGGACGCCTACCTGCCGGCGGGCTACCCGGCGAGCAGCCCGCAGACCGCCGAAGGAGCCATGGGCGCGCACCTGGACAGCCGTCCTCCGTCCACCGGCACGCTCAGCGGCCAGACCCTCATCTACGGCGCGTACGCGGGCGAGCTCGTCTTCATCGAGCCGATGCTCACGAAGGCCTTCCTCGAACGGCAGCGCACCGTTCCCGGGCACCGCACCTGCGAACCGGTTCCCCAGCCGGCCGCCTGGCGGACGCCCGGCTGGTATCCCACCCGGTACTGCACGGCCTACCGGCCCGACCGGGGCGACTACACGGTCTCCCTCACGGACTTCGTCCCCTCGGCCGGGGCCCGCCCCCTGGTTGCCGCCGCCCCGTGAGGGTCCGCGGCAGGCTGCGGAGTGCCGGTGCGGACGCCGCTCGCCCGCGTGGCGCAGCCGCCGCACCCGGCGGGCAGCCGTCACAATCGGGCTGTCCGTCACGCAGTCTTATCACCCATTTGGGGGTAGTTCGTGTACGCAGCCGTGGTCCACGCCCTGGGAGAGCCGCCCCGCTACGAGTCCGTGCCCGAGCCCGTCCCGGCGGCCGACGAAGTGGTCGTGGAGATGCTGGCGGCCGCGCTGTACCCGCTGGTCCGCTCGTTCGCGTCGGGCGGGCACTACACGGGTGGTGACGCGCTGCCGCTGGTCCCGGGGTTCGACGGGGTGGGCCGGACCGCGGAGGGCAAGCTGGTCTACGTCCCGGGGATGGAGCCTCCGCACGGCACGATGGCCGAGCGGATCGCCGTACCGCGTGCCGCGCTCATGCCCGTACCGGAGGGACTCGATCCGGTCGCTGTCGCGGCGGCCATGAACCCCGCGTCCTCCGCCTGGATCGCCCTGCGCGAGCGGGCCCGCCTGCGGACGGGAGAGTCGGTCCTGGTCCTCGGCGCCACGGGCAACGCCGGGCGGGCCGCGGTGCAGCTGGCGCTGGACCTGGGGGCCGGCCACGTGGTGGCGGCCGGACGGGATCCGCACGGACTGGAGGCCGTGACACGGCTGGGCGCACACCGGACGGTGGCGCTGGACGGCTCCGACGAGGAGATCGCGACGGTCTTCGGTGCGGCGGCGGCCGATGCCGACATCGTGCTGGACTACCTGTGGGACCGGCCCGCACAGCTGGCGGCCGACGGAATCCTCCGTCGGCGTGCCGACCTCACCCGGACCCTGCGGTGGGTGCAGGTCGGCTCCGCGGCCGGACCCGACATGACCCTGCCGTCGGCCTGGCTGCGCAAGGCCGACGTGCTCGTCAGCGGAAGCGGTCTCGGCTCGATCTCGCTCGCGCGGCGCAATGCCGCCCTGCGGGAACTCCTGGCGCGGCTGCCCGCGTTGACGCCGGCCACGGAGATCGTGCGGGTGCCGTTGGCCGATGTGGAAGGCGCCTGGGAGTCCGCGGTGCGCTCGGGCTCCCGGATCGTGTTCGTCCCCGCCGGAGGTGACGAAGACCCCGGGGCGTCGGAAGCCCTCAGCGATCGCGAACCGGCCCGCCCCTGACCCGGTCGAAGGCGTGCCCTCGCAGGTCAGCGCGGTGCGGAGGCCGATGAGCCGGGTTGGTGCGAGCCTGGACGAGGGCTCGGGGCGCCGTCGACCGTGGAGGGCCGTCCATGAACTGCACACCGAGAAGTGCCCTGACCAGGATCTCGTCCGTCGTGCTGGTGGCGGGCCTCGTGGCGGGAGCGGTCCTGACGGGAGCCGGTTCGGGGGCCGCCGCGGCAGGCAGCCCGTCGCTGCGCGCCGCTCCGGCCGCCCGGTGTACGGGCGACCAGGCCGTCGCGACCGGCGCCCACCGGACCGTGACGAGCCAGGTGGTGATCACGGTGGTCAACAAGGGCCGGAAGCCGTGCGTGCTGACGGGTTTCCCCACCGTCGCCCTCGCGGGTCTGGGCTCACCGGCCAAGAACCGGCCTCTCCTCGTCGTCCGCCAGGGCAAGGCGGCGCCCGTGCAGTTGGCGGTGGGCGGCCGGGCCTCGACGCGGCTCTCCTTCACACCGGTTCTCGGTGAGGCGGACGGGTACTGCGCCTCCGGCGCCACACCGACCGTGGCCCCCACGCTCGTGGTGGGCGTCGCGGGCACGCAGAACCAGCTGGCGCCCGACGACGGGGGCGAGTTCGCACTCTGCGGCACCAGCGTCCGGGCCACCGCCTTCCGCGCGGGCGGTTCCTGACGCCGGGTCCGCCCTGCTCCCCCGCGCCGGTTGTCCCCGGCGTCCCGCCCGGCGCTGTCGGCCGGGCGGGACGGCGGGGCGGTGACCGCCGGCGTACGGCACGTGCAGCGGTCAGTGCACGGCCCAGGTGTACTTGCCCCCGCCCTCCCAGCGGATGACCGACGGATCGTCGAGATCGGGGTGGGCGATGCCGATGGAGATGAGCAGGCGGACCACGTCGATCACGTCATGGGCCCGGCCCAGCACGTCGCCCTCGGTCTGCACGATCCGAAACGGCGGGCTGCCCGGGTAGACGGGGGACACCACCACCCGTGAATAGGTACCACCGGCTCCAGACTCAGTCATCACCAGGCTCCTCACTGCACGACGCCGTGCTCGGTTCCATGCTCCGCAATGACGCGCGACCCCGCTGCTCGGCCGCTGCGGCCGGTCACGCCCCCGGGGGGCCGTGCGGCTCGGGTGGGGGCTGCGCACGCAGCAGGAGCAGGGCGATGTCGTCGGTGCGGGGTGCGCTCCGCCGGGAGTGGCGGATGAGGTCGTCGGCCAGCGCGTCCAGGGGCTCGTCCCGGCGGGCCCTGCCGATGCGGTCGGCCACGGCGCGGATGGAGTCCTCAAGGTCCTCGCCGGGGACTTCGACGAGACCGTCGGTGTAGAAGGCGAGGAGCGTGGCGGGGGTGAACGGGATTTCGACGGCGGTGTAGGCGGCGCCGGGGTCGATGCCGAGGAGCAGACCGGGCGGCAGGTCCAGCATCGCGGAGGTGCCGTCGGGGCGGCGCAGCACCGGTGGCGGGTGCCCGGCGGAGGCCAGGTGGGCGGTCCGCCGCGCGAGGTCGATGTGCGCGTACAGGCAGCTCGTGAAGAGCCCCGGTTCGAGGTCGGTCACCAGGCGGTTGGTGCGGGCCAGGACCTCTGCGGGCGGTGCCCCGGCGGTGGCGTGGACGGCGGTGCGGACCTGTCCCATGAGGGCGGCCGCCGTGACGTTGTGCCCCTGGACGTCGCCGATGGCGGCGGCGACGGTGGTGTCGTCGATGCGGATGAGGTCGTAGAAGTCTCCGCCGATGTCGAGGCCGTGCGCCGCGGGCAGGTAGCGCGCCGCGACGTCCAGGTGGCCGACGCGGGGCAGTTCGTGCGGGAGGAGGCCGGTCTGCAGGCTGTGGGCGAGCTGGTGCGTGGAGTCGTAGAGGCGGGCGCGGTCCAGGGCCTGGGCGATGAGCCCGGCGATGGAGCTCAGGACGGCGCGCTCGCCGGGGGCGAAGGGGTGGGGGCGCGCGTAGGCGAGGACGAGAGAGCCCACGGGGCGGTTGGAGGCGATCAGCGGCAGGAAGGTCCATGCGGACATCCCGTCCTGGATGACCGCCTCGGGATAGGAGGCCAGCAGTTCCTCCGGACTCGCGAAGAACAGGGGGGTGCCGGTGCGCAGGACCTCGGTGGTGGCGGTGTCGGTGGTGAGGGGCGCCCCGTCGAACCGGGCCATGAGTTCGGCGGTGTAGCCGCGGAATCCGACGATCCGCAGGCGGTGCTCCTCGACCACGAGCAGGGCCATGGCCTCGGCTCCCAGGGCGGGGACGAGCTGGTCGGCGGCCTTGTCCACGACGTCCCGCGCGTGGGCCGTCTCGGTGAGGGTGGCCGCCAGGTGCATGAGCTGGTAGAGGGCGGTGGCCCGGCTGGGCGCCGACGGCGGGTGGACCGGTGCGGGCGCGGCGTGGGTGGTGGGGGTGATGCGGACGCTGATGCCCGTGTCGTCGGGGTACAGAGCGAAGTGCAGGTGCCGTCCGCTGGGGTGCGCGGCGGTGAAGCTGCGGGGCAGGCGGCTGATGGCCGCGCCCCGGTAGTGGTCCTCGATGGTGGGGGTGTCCATCCAGGGGAGCGCTTCCCAGGGCAGGGCTCCGCGCAGGTGGGACACGGACGCGCCCAGGAGGTCGGCGGCTTCCGGGGTGATGAAGGTGACCTTGCCGTTCAGGTCCAGCGCACAGTTTCCCCCTGGCAGGCGCCGGATGAAGGCCAGGGCGGCGGCCGCCTCCACCGGCCCAGGGGTGGGCGGGGGCAGGGGGCGCAGGATGACGGGCCGCGCAGCGGGCCGCACCGGCCGGCCGTCGTCCGTGGCCCGGCGCAGGATGCGGCCGAGGGTGCGGCTGAGGGCCCCCAGGGCCTGCCGTTCCCGTTGGCCCAGCTGGGGGCCGTGCGAGCCCGGCCACAGGAGGACGATGCCCGGCCCGGCCCGTGGGGGACGCTCGGCCGGGTGCGCGGGGACGGGAACGGCCGCGAGGGCGAAGTCGTAGGGCAGGACCAGACCCAGCCGCGGGAAGCGGGCCGCCGTGTCCTCCTGCCCGCTCAGCCACACGAGGCGCTGTTCACGGACCGCGTCGGCGATCGGAATGGGGTCGTCCAGTCCGACGCGGGACCAGGGGGCGGCGAACTCGTGGGACAGTCCGGTGGCGAGTGCCAGATGGAGCACGTCCTCCGCCGGACCGCCGGGCAGGTAGAGCATGCCGATGGACGCCCCGGCCTCGGCGCAGCCCTGCACCAGCGACTCCCCCAGCGCCTGCTGAGCCGCCCCCTGCTCGCGCCACGCAACATTCCGCACACCACCATGGTGTCCCCACCCCATCGCCGCCGCAGGGCCGCCCGGCGAGTGAGCCGAAGGAGCGCGCCGGGGGGGGGCCCCGGACGGGGTACGGGGGAACCGAGCCGGGAAAGGGAGGGCGTCTTCCGGCGGGGGCGGGCGGTCGGGGAAGATGCGGGGGTCATTCCCGTTGCAGTCCGAGGAGCGTTGCCGCAGATGTCCGCCTCCGGTTCCGGTTCCCGGCCGCCCACGATCGCCGATGTCGCCCAGGCCGCCTCGGTGTCGCGGACCACCGTCTCACACGCCTTGAACGGGATCGGGAAGGTCGATCCCCGGACGCGGGAGCGCATCAAGGCGATCGCCGCCGAGCTCGGGTACCGGCCCAATCTGCGCGCGCAGCGGCTGCGGCGGGGCGAGGCGAAGGCCATCGCCCTGGCGTCGTCGATGCCCTTCGCCGTCGCGGGCGGCCCTTCCCGGCTCGGGTTCTACATGGAGGTGGCCGCCGCGGCGGCCGAGCGGGCCCTGCTGCACGGTTACGCGCTGGTCCTCGTACCGCCGGTCCGGTCGGGCTCACCGCTGTACTCGGTGGACATCGACGGCGCGATCGTGGTGGAGCCCGAGACGGACGACGTGGCGATCGCACAGCTGCGCGAGCGGGGGCTCCCCTACGTGGCGCTGGGCCGCCCGGTGGCGCCGGGGGACGAGGCGCCGTACGTGGACCTGCGCGGGGTCGAGGTGGCCGAACTGCTCCTCGGCCACCTGCGCGAGCAGGGGGCGCGCCGGCCGGCGCTGATCGTCGGAGCCGGGTCCCGCCATTCGGGTGTCGACGCGCGGGACGTGTTCGAGCGCGCCGCGGCCCGGCACGGCTGGGCCCCGCTGGTGGCGAGTGCCCCGGAGGAGGGCGGTGAGCAGGCCGGGTACGACAGCTGCGCGGCCCTGCTGGCCGAGCACCCGGGTATCGACGCCGTCTGCGCGCTCGTGGACACCTTCGCGGTGGGCGCCGTGCGGGCGATCCTCGACAGCGGCCGGCGGATCCCGCAGGACGTCCTGGTGGTCACGCGGTACGACGGTCTGCGGGCGCGGACCTGCCAGCCGCCGCTGACCTCCGTCGACCTGCACCTGGACCGTGCCGCGTCCGAGGCCGTGGAACTGTTGCTCGGCCGGCTGCGGGGCTCGGGCGCCGCGGCCGCGGCTCCCGTGGTCGGCGGGCGCGACCAGAACGTCGCGTCGATGTTCGC